>NZ_OY787469.1:3396250-3705000 GCF_963678835.1 uncultured Desulfuromonas sp. | reverse complement strand
AGCATTTTCTTTTTCACAGTAGGATGTGAGAAAGTGTGTCGCAAGCACTTCAATGTCTTCGCGTCGTTCACGTAGAGATGGAACATGAAACGGCAGCACGTTAAGACGGTAAAACAGATCTTCACGAAAGTGTCCCGCTTTGATCTCCTCCTCAAGGCTCTTGTTGGTGGCGGCAATGACGCGGACATCGACCTCAATGGTTTTACTGCCACCAACCCGTTCAAATTTATGTTCTTGCAGGATGCGCAGAACTTTGGCCTGGGTTTTCAGGCTCATATCGCCGATTTCATCAAGAAACAGGGTGCCTTCATGGGCCAGATCGAATTTTCCTTTACGTTTCGATGTCGCTCCAGTAAACGCGCCTTTCTCGTGTCCGAACAGCTCTGATTCAATCAGGTCCTCAGGAATTGCCGCGCAGTTGACTTCAATAAATGGTTTTGAGCTTCGTTTGGATAGGCGGTGAATGGAACGGGCAACCAGCTCTTTTCCTGTACCGTTTTCACCGGTAATCAGAACCCACCCAGAGGTTGGCGCGGCAATGTCGATTTGCTGCTTGAGTTCGCGCACAGGGGCACTATCACCGATGATGTCGTAACTTTTACCGATTTTGGCTTTGAGGGTTTTATTTTCTTCGACCAGTTCATGCACTTTGAGAGCGTTGTGGATACAAACTAAAAGCTTCTCAAGGGAGAGTGGTTTTTCGATAAAGTCGTAGGCACCAAGTTTGGTTGCAGTAACCGCGGTTTCAATGGTGGCATGGCCGCTCATCATGATGACCTGAAGGTCGTCATATTGGTTGCGCAACTGGGTTAGTGTTTCAATCCCATCCATGCCCGGCATCCAGATATCTAATAACACCAGATCCGGCTTCTCCTCAGTTACGGCGTCCAGAGCGCTGGCACCGTCGTTTGAGGTTGTGACCTGAAAGCCTTCATCTTGAAGAATTCCGGTGATGCTTTCACGAATATTACGTTCATCGTCAACAACAAGAATATGTTTCATCGCTGTTCCTCTGTTTTATGAAACCGATGGCAGGGGCAGTTCGATAATGATCTCTGTTCCCGTGGGAATATGGTCTTTAACGCGAATATAGCCATTGTGATCGGATATAATTGTCGCGACAATGGCGAGACCCAATCCGGTACCGGTGTTCTTTGTTGAGAAATAAGGTTCGAACATGCGTGGTTTGTCGGCATCAGCGATGCCGCAGCCGTTGTCGCTGATGGTCAATGTAACCATTTGCAGGCTGGTGTTGACTTCAGTTTTTAGGCTGATTTCGGCCGCTGTTGCATTGTTTTCCACGGCGTGAACGGCATTGTCAATCAGATTGATGATGACGCGTTTGATCTGATCCTTATCCAGGTTGAGCTTTTCCAATCCTTCGGCTTTCGCAAAGTTAAAACAGATCTCCTTGTGCCCCTGCTGATAGAGGACCAGCGTTTCACTGATGATGCTGTTGAGATCCTGTGGCGTAGGGTTGCTGGCCGGCATGCGCGCAAAATTAGAAAATTCGTTGACCAGGTTTTTAAGCTCATCTACCTGGGTGATGATCATTTTGGTACATTCATCAAAGACCACATCGTCTTTGTCGAATCGATCAAGGTAGCGGCGTCGTAACCGTTGTGCGGACAGTTGTACCGGAGTTAGTGGGTTCTTGATCTCGTGAGCAATACGTCGGGCGACTTCTCGCCATGCAGCCATCCGTTGGGCTTTTTGCAATTGTGTCAGATCGTCAAAAACGACCACAGTTCCCATAAACTGCTGATTTTCGTCATGTAGGCTTGAAACGTTGAGCAACAGGGTGAGCTGCTGTCCCTGGATGCTGAGTGAGATCTGCCGACGAATCGATTCTTTTCCTGAGCTGATCAGCTCGCCGAGAAATCCTTTTATCAGATGGAGTTGCTCGCCTGTGACAACTTTCTGATATCGCTTGCCCAGCACACGGTTGCTGCGGATTTTCAGCATTGTCTCGGCTGATTTGTTGATCGTGGTGATGATGCCCTGACTGTCTACAGAAATAACGCCGGCGGTGACGTTTTTCAGAACAATTTCCATGTACCGACGGCGTTGATCCAATTCAATGTTAGAGTTCTGCAGTTCGTCGTGCGCGAGCTTGATTTTGTAACGTTCGTCACGCAAAGCCGAAGTCATCTTATCAAAGGCGTCGATGAGAATGCCGATTTCGTCATCTCCGGGAACCGGTAAGGTAACATCGAGATTGTCAGTACTGATGCGTTTGGTGGCGATAACCAGCTCCTGCAGCGGTACCGTGATGCTGCGAGCGAGACGGAAGCCAAACCAGGTTGCTAGAAAGATAATCACCAGGGCAATGAGCAACAGAATGGCGATATAGCCCTGTTTGACTTTGCCCTTGAGTTGTTGCGCCTCTTTGTACTGTTGATACGAGGAGGAGATCTCCTGCATCTTGCTGACCAGCGAATAGGGAACATGGTAGTTCACCACAACCACGCCGACAATATCACTGGCATTCCAATTGGAGCGTACCGGGACGACCCCGCGAATGAGGTCGGCTTTACCGATTGGCGTAATGCGTGTAAACAGCTTGCCTTCTAGTGCCTCTTGGATCACGTCGGAACCGGGGTCGGTAAACTCTGACAAGGGTACATTGGGGTTCGCGACGCGAACAAGTTCTTCATGGGTCGATGAAAAGACCTCAACGATGCCCAGGTTGTACTCTTTTTGCTTGAGGCTGATCAGGATTTCCAGCTGTTCGAGCTTGTCTTCGTTGAGTAATTTGCCGTCTTTGATCTGTTCTGCCAGCTGTTCTGCATAGTACAACGCATTGCTTTGTGAGTTTTTATAATACGTCTGGGCGACATCAAGAGATTCGGTCAGAGATCTTTCGATTTCGGTGCTGAACCAGTTTTCAATTGAATTGGTGATGAAGCCCGCTGAGGCAAAAAACAACAGCATGGTAGGAATGAGCGACAACGACACAAAGGTGACAACAAGTTTTGTGCGTAATCGCGCACCGGGGATGTTGCGGCGTCGCTCAAGGAACAGCTTGAATAAATTGCGAATAATCAGGAACAGGAACAAAATGATCAACAGGATATTCATGTTGATCAAGGCGAGAACCAGGATGTTGTTGGAGAGTTGTACCTGTGAGGTCTGGTCGTAAATTTGTTTTTCAAAAAACGGCAAAGCAACAAGCAACGCGACAATGAACAGGATCAGTCCCCATTCACGCCGTCGCTTACGTAATTCAGGTGTGTGCTGCTTTTTATTCTCATCCATAAACAAAGCCCAAACAGGTAAATGCTATAAATATTACATCATTGCATGGATTTGATGGTGCTGCAACGGCAATAAAAAAGGCAGCCCGTGGAGGCTGCCTTAAAAACATTCAGAGTGATGGATGTGTTAGGATTCAGCCCAGGCCAGATCCGTTTGCAGAGCCGGGACAGGCAATTGCAGTGCTTCCTGCAGGTCCGCATCCGAAAATTCAACCATACGCCAACAGTCCGGTGAAGCGAGAATCTTTTCGACCATTTTGTGGTTAATGTCGTGACCGGCCTTATAGGATTTGATATGGCCCAGCAGAGAATAACCCAGCAAGCTGAAATCACCAATCGTATCAAGAATTTTGTGGCGGACAAATTCATCGGAATAGCGTAGTCCGTCAGGATTGAGGATTTCGTCTTTGCCAATGACAATGGCGTTGTCCAGTGACCCCCCACGCGCCAGGCCGATCGATTTAAGGTATTCCACTTCTTCGTAAAAACCGAAAGTGCGTGCTGCGGCAACTTCTTGACACAGTGTTTCGGCTGTCAAGTTTACAGACTTGTGCTGCTGGCGGATGCACGGATGATCGAAGGAGAGGTCGAACGTGACCTTGAAAAAACGGGATGGGATGATGCTGACCCGTTTCTCACCATCGACCACTGTAATGGGTTTTCTGATGGCCAGAACTTTACGGCTGCGGTTGTGGCGGGAGATGCCCGCTTCTTGCAGGCGCTTGATAAAAGGTGCCGCACTGCCATCCATGATGGGAACTTCGGGACCATCGATATAGACATGCAGATTGTCGATATGGCATGCCGTCAGGGCGGCCATGAAGTGCTCAACCGTTGAAACACTTAGCTCACCTTTCCCCAGCACTGTTGCCATGCGGGTGTCGACGACATTGCAGGACTGTGCTTCGATGGAACGGATTTTCTCCCCTTCGCTGCGGTGAAAAATAATGCCGGTTCCTGCTGGAGCCGGACGCAGTTTCATGGTGATGAGGGAACCTGTATGTAAGCCGACACCGCTGATGTCGATGGGGTTGGCGATGGTGCATTGATAAATCATGAATTCGTCACCTTTCGGTTATTATTAGATGGCGATTAGATATGCAATAAACGTACCTTTCGCTTCTTTTTTCTTAAGTAGTTGTTTTTTAAGGAAAATAGTTCTTCGCATGAAGGGTGAAATCCGCCAAGTGTGGTAAATTGTCTGTGGTCTAAAAGACACACCAGGTCACAGGCGGCCTGACCGGAGGATTCCCAGTGCCAGCCATAGCCCTAATGCTGCAGCAAATGCATAGCCGAACAGTCCCAGTGCCGGCAAGCCAAACAAGCGGGGGCCGCTGTCTGTCTGGATGATCAGAGATGAGCCGATGATCAGCGAACCGATAATGAAGCTGAATGACAAGCGATTGCTGGCTTTATCCAGGTCGGTGATCAGCTTTTCCAGGCCGCGGTGCTCCAGGTCGATTTTGAAGTTGTTGCTGTTGAAGCGCAGCAGCAGCTCTTTGAGTTCCTGAGGAAGTGATTTGATGACATCGAAATAAGAGCGGAAAATCTGGGTGGTCTCTTTGCCGATACTGCCTGCCGAGAGGCGGTGCTGCATCAGCTCCATCGCTGTCGGTTTAATCTGCTCAATGAGATTGAAGCCTGGGTCGAGTTGGCGGCCGATCCCTTCAATAGTCACCATCGCCTTTGAAAACAACATCAGATCGGAAGGGAATTTGATGTGGTGGCGCCGCATCAAATCAATAAACTCGGTGATCAATTTGAAAAAATCGATGTGCTCCAAGGGGACTTTGTAATAATCGTCGATAAATTCAGAAAGTTCTCGTTTAAGCCGAGTGGTATTGATCTCCTTGGAGCGGTCCCGTTCGGCAAGCATGACGGACACCAGCAGGTCGGTGTCGCGCTTGAAGATCCCCAACAACAGGCTGGTCAACTGTTGACGTAAATCATCATCAACATGACCGACCATGCCCAAGTCGATAAAGCACAGGGTTGAATCGGGAAGAACAAAGATGTTGCCCGGATGGGGGTCGGCATGGAACAGGCCGAAGACCAGAACCTGGTCGAGAAATGCCTGAGCACCATTGTTGGCGAGTTGTTTTAAATTGTGTCCGGCTGCACGCAGCTGATCTGTGTTGGAGATTTTGATGCCGTCAATATACTCCATAGTCAAGATAGCGTCGGTGGTTAGTTCCCAGTGGACACGGGGCACCGTTACGGTGGTAGAGTCGCAAAAATTGTCGCGGAATCGTCCCAGTGCGTGACCTTCCTTTGTGAAGTCCAATTCGCGATAGATGGTGCGACGGAATTCACGGATCACTTCACGTGGCGAGAACAGTTCTTCTGGGTCGGCGTGGTTTTCCAACAGGGAGGTGAGACTGTCCAGGATGTCGAGGTCTGTTTCAATGATCCGCTCAATGCCGGGGCGGCGCACTTTGACGGCAACCGTGGTGCCGTCGGCCAATTTCGCCTGATGAACCTGGGCGATGGAGGCCGCTGCAACCGGTTGAGGCGAAAATTTACTGAACAGCTCCGTGACCGGGGCGCCAAGCTCATGGTACAGCTGGCTTTTAATCGCGGAGAGCTCCACCGGACGGACATCATTTTGTAGCCTGTTGAGTTCTGTGATGTAACTGGCCGGGAGAATGTCTGGGCGTGCCGAAAGGATCTGGCCCAGCTTGATAAAGGTTGGTCCGAGCTCTTCAAGCGCCATGCGCAGACGCACCTGAGGCGGAAGTTTTTCCAGTTCCCGCTTGCGATTATCGCGTTTGACCAGGCGCCTGCCCAACTCAATGTAGTAATCGAGATTGAGCTCGTCGAGGACATGGCCGAAGCCGTGGGAAACCAGAACCGCCAAAACTTCACGATAGCGGTTTAACGAACGCAGGTTACGATTGAGGTGCAGCAATGGCAGCATAAAGCTCAATCAGCCGACTGTTGTTGCTCAAGTTGACTGACTCGCTCACACAGTGTGGCAAATTCCTCCCGTGAGACCATGCCGATCCGTTCGCAGGCCTTTTTTACTTCGTCCTTGGCCTGTTGTTCCAACTCACCTTGTTTGTCGCAGGCATTCTTTTTCAGTTTATCAACCAATGCCTTGCCCTCTTCTTCGGAAAGGTTGAGGCGTTGCTTGAGGTCTTGGCCCAGCTCTTCGGCTTTTTTTTGCGACATTGACGCTGCGCCAAGCGCGGTTAAAAGGGTTTTTTCAATGATTTCAATCATGAATTCCTCCAATGCTGACGATAGAAAGATTTGAGTATAGTAGCATGTCGCGGCGATCTTTCAATCCTTTCTCCGTTTCGGGCGACAGCGTTTTAAATAATTTTTCTGTTTAGCCGTTTGGTCAGGGCTGGGAGATGTTGAATCGTTCCAGCGCCTCGTCAACCAGTTTATACGGAGGGAGCTCGAGGTTTTTCCAGATTTTGTTGCCTAGGCGGTTGGCTTTTGGGGCGGTGGGAAGCGCAGCATGGCATTCATCCCAGATCAACTCGTGGATGTGGACCAAGTCGGTCAGGAAGCGTTCGACAATTTGTTGGCAGATGGTTGGATCGGTTGGCAGGTTGGGGGTTGCAGCTCTCTGGCTGGTCAGTAGGACGGCATAGGCTGTGATGTCGTTGGGGCAGTCGCAACGGTTGCCTTCACTGTCTTCCAGAGTGAATGTGCCCATGAACTCGCCAACAAGCTGCCATGGCCGGTGGTCGGTGTGATAGCTGCGCAATTCCGGGCGGTAAAAGTCGTACAGATAGTGATCGGGAAATAGCGGAACGCCTTTCACCTCCAGAGCCTTATGGATTTTGTCTTCGAGGGATTTTTTATCGATGCGTGTTGCGTCATTCGCTGAACTCTCTGGTGTAGAGCCCTGACACGTGGGGGCATCGATGCCGAGAAGTTGTTGCAACGTGGCATCGATGAGGGCTGTTTGTTGCCCTGAAGAGAGCGTGTCAAGATCAAGCGCCGCCAAGCTGTTTAGAACCGTTGGGCTGGGGGTGGGTAGTTGGTCGAGATATTTCCCGGACGGGTTAGGTCCGAGCAGGGTTTCGCTCAACTCGTGACACAGACAAGATTTGTGGAACCGTTTCAGACCGTCACTGTCGTAACTCTCTTCGTTGGTTGGCAGGAGGCGTTTTGCTTCGATGGGGCGTAATAAATTCTCTTTGCCCCGCAGGCGTAATGCCAGGGCTGTAACGCCGTCACCAAATAATTCGCGATTGGTGATTTCACGTTGGTGGGTTGCTCCACAGAGAAGGGCGATCTGGTCAGGAGTATTGGCTCGTTCGAGTTGCAGTGTAAACTGGTCATCCGTCAGCGCAAGCTCTTTAACGGTATATTCACCTTCAAGCAGTGCAAAGATATGATCGAGCCAGGGAAGGCACAGGGCGCTTGCCGGTAAACAGAGATGAATGGTTCCCTGGGCACCAAGAATTCCCAGCAGGTACAGTGCTTGATAGCACCAGGTTGGTGTGTTGCGGGGACATGAGGGGCGGTGACCGGACCATGCCGCGTGAATATGGGCCTGCCAGGCATTGCGGTAGTGTGTTGAAGACACGTCCATGTCAAATAGATTGGCCACGATGTGCTGCACAACGATCTCGCGTGGCAGGCTGAACAGGTCTGCGCGGCAGAGGGCTGGGTGGGGCCAGTCGTTGAGTGCGCGTAATAAATACTTGAATGCCAGGCGTTGAGGTTGATCCACCTCTACCAGCTTAGCATCGTGTTGGGAGACGCTGCTGTATTGCATGTAGAGCGCTCCTTTGTCGGGAGTTGTTTCTGGCGACAGGGGACTGGTCGATGTTGAATTGAGCAGCTGATTAATGAAGCAGATCGCTCGCTGCGGCTGGCGAAACAGGCCAATCTGGTCGAGGCGACGCAGCAGGTGGTGCAGAAGAACCTGACTTTGTTCGTCCAGATCCGGCTCATCATCGTGTCCGGACAGCTGGTCGAGGTGGGAGATGTCCAGTGCGGCGCTGAACTTTTTCAATGCCAGATCTAAACGTTCCGGTTCAATACTGTAGGGCAATTTTTTCAGATATTGAAGCACCAGCAGGCGGGCAATGGCCAGAGTCAGTTTGTTCTCGGCCCGGCGTTCGGCAACCTCAAGGGTTTTAACCTGATCGCTACGTGTGCGCCGCAGGTGTTCACTGAGCAGGGGCGTTGCTTTGTTGATTGTTCCCAGACACAGGTTAGTCAGGTGCCAATACGACAGCTTGTCCGGCGGGCAGGCACCGATAACTGCCAGGGTGCGAAACTCGTCCATGAGTTGAACCAGGAGCATCTCGTAGGTTTTCGGACTGTCCTGATCCAGTGGTGGAACCGGCCACTGTTCAATGATCTTGCGGTTGTCTGCTTGCCGGATCGTTAGCGTTTTACTGCCCCAGATGGCAAAGTAGTTCACCCCCAGGCTTTCGGCGCAGGCGCAAGGGGTATCCAGGTCGTCTTCACGGTCGGGGATCTGAATAAATCCACCGGCGACAAAACTGTCCTGGTTGATCCACAGCACCATGTCCGGACAGAGGGGGCCCTGTGCGGTGCTCAGCGGGGTGCCCGCTTCCGCTTTGCGAAACGGTGAACGGCCTTGAGCAATATAGGTGGCAGCCCAATGGCAGAGCTGCTGGATAAAGCGCTGATGTGTTGCGGTATCCATCACAGTACGATGTTATAAACCTTCGGATTGGAACATGTCGGCCTGTTTTCCTTTTGGCTGACGGTGAAAGTGGCGGTAAGCCTGTTCGGTGACCATGCGCCCGCGCGGGGTCCGATTGAGATAGCCCTGTTGGAGCAGATACGGCTCAATCACTTCTTCAATCGTGTCTTTCTCTTCGCCGATTGCCGCCGCAAGCGTGTCCAGACCAACCGGTCCGCCGGAAAATTTATCCATGATGGTCTGTAGCATCAGGCAGTCCATGTGGTCAAAGCCGATTTTGTCAACCTCGAGACGGGTCAGGGCTGTGTCAGCAATGTCACAGGTAATACTGCCATCATTTTGGACCTCGGCAAAATCGCGGACGCGGCGCAGCAGGCGATTGGCAATGCGCGGTGTGCCCCGGCTGCGGCGGGCGATCTCCAGAGCGCCTTTTTCGTCAATGGGTACGCCGAGAATGGAGGCGCTGCGTTTGACGATGATGGCCAGTTGTTCGTGCGTGTAAAATTGTAGTCGGCAAATGACACCAAAACGGTCGCGCAGCGGCGAGGAAAGCAGCCCGGCACGGGTGGTAGCGCCCACCAGGGTAAAGCGGGGAATATCCAGCTTAATGGTCCGCGCAGAGGGCCCTTGGCCGATCATGATGTCGATCTGGTAATCCTCCATGGCTGGGTAGAGGATCTCTTCTACAATCGGAGATAATCGGTGGATTTCATCGATGAACAGCACGTCGCCCTCCTCGAGGTTCGTAAGGATGGCGGCTAAGTCGCCGGCTTTTTCAATGACCGGGCCGGAGGTGCTTTTGATGCTGACACCCATTTCACTGGCGATGATGTTGGCCAGGGTGGTCTTGCCCAGTCCGGGGGGGCCGTAAAACAGCACGTGATCCAGAGCTTCGTTGCGATTGAGCGCTGCCTGGATGAACACTTCGAGGTTCTCTTTGGCTTTTTCCTGGCCGATGTATTCATTCAGGGTGCGTGGCCGCAACGGATTGTCGATGTTGTCTTCATCGCTGAGTTCGGCACTGATCAAGCGGTCCGTCATCGACACTCCTACTGGCTAAGTTGTTGCAGAGCTGCTTTGAGCATCTCTTCCATGCTGCTGAATTCGCGAGTCAAGCGCGATAGGGCGGCGCAGGCCTGTTTTTCCTTATATCCCAGATTGATCAGCGCCGAAAGTGCATCATCGTGATGATTATCTTGGGGGGCGTCTTCGGGCGCTATTTGTGTGGTCTGGGGCTGTTGCGGATAAAGTTTTCGGACCTTTTCGCGCAGTTCAAGAATCAATCGCTCGGCGGTTTTTTTGCCGATGCCCGGCAGCGTGGACAGACGTTTGGCATCTTCCTGATACAGGCAGTCACGCAGTGCGTGGCAGTCCATGTGCGACAGGATGTTTAAGGCCACCTTGGGGCCAATGCCGGAAATGGACAACAGCAGAATAAACATTTGCTTTTCGTCCGGAGTCTGAAAACCAAAAAGTTGCAGGGCATCTTCGCGCACGTGGGTATAAATCTGCAGGGTCGCCGCTTGATTTTCTTCAAGCTGGTAAAAGCTGGAAAGCGGTACACTGACCTGGTAACCGACGCCGTTGACGTCAACGATCACCTGATCAATGGTCTTGCTGACAATCGTTCCGCACAGTCGAGCAATCATCGTGACCTTCTTCTGGTGGCTGGAGCGGGTTTTAGAGCCTGGCGAACCTGGCCATTGATATGGGCGCTGTGGGCGTGACAGATGGCGACAGCCAAAGCGTCCGATGCGTCTTCCTGAGCGATTTCCGGCAGGTTCATCAGCGCTTTGACCATCTGCTGGACCTGGCTCTTGGCCGCCTTGCCGTAGCCGACCACGGCACTTTTAACTTGTAAGGCGCTGTATTCAGAGACCGACAAGTCAGCATTCACGCTGGCGACGATCGCCGCGCCCCGCGCCTGGCCGAGCTTTAACGCGGACAGGGCATTCTTGGCGACAAACACCTGTTCAATGGCCACGGCGTCCGGACGGTATTGCAGAATGATTTCACACAGCCCGTCGTGGATTTTTTTCAGACGCTTGGGCAACGCATCACTACTCTGGGTGTAGATCGCCCCGTTGTCGACATGGCGTAAGCGGTTGCCCTGCTGGTCGATAATCCCGTAACCGGTGATCCGGGTGCCCGGATCAATACCGAGAATGCGCATGTGGGCTGTTAGCCGAACAATTCTGCAATGACGTCGTCGTCAATATCGGCATTGGTGTAGACATTCTGGACATCGTCATTATCTTCCAGCATATCCATCAGCTTGAGCATCTGCTCGGCTTTTTTGCCTTCCAGTTCGACGGTGTTTTGCGGGATCATGGTGATTTCGGCACTTTCAAATTCAATGCCTTGCGCGGCCAGCGCATCGCGAACCGCGCCAAACTCGCTGGGCTCGGTGATCACTTCATAGCTTTCACCTTCATCCTTGACGTCTTCAGCACCGTTTTCCAGGGCAATTTCAAAGATGGTGTCAAAGTCGGCTGCATTGCTGATGGCGATCAGCCCTTTGCGGTCAAACAAAAACGCAACGGAGCCGTCTACACCGAGACTGCCGTTATGTTTGGTAAAGCAGTGGCGCACATCGGCAACGGTGCGGGTACGGTTGTCGGTCATGATTTCGACCATGACCGCGACACCACCCGGACCATAGCCCTCCATGGTACCCTCTTCATAGCTGACGCCATCAAGATCGCCGGTGCCTTTTTTGATGGCGCGCTCAATCGTGTCTTTCGGCATGTTGCCGCCTTTTGCCTTGTCAACAGCGGTGCGCAGACGCGGATTGGCTTCCAAGTCGCCCCCGCCGATTTTCGCGGCAACGGTGATTTCCTTGATCAGCTTGGTAAAGATTTTTCCGCGCTTAGCGTCCTGTGCGCCTTTGCGGTGTTTGATGTTTGCCCACTTACTATGACCTGCCATGCGTAAAGCCTCCTGCTGGTTAACGAGTGTTCTTCATTCATATTTATGTGTCATCCGAACGGGTTCGGATGGGATGTGTTCAATTCAACCTGAATCAGTCGACAGGCGAAGGATTCAGGCGTGTCTTTGCCGACACTGTACGTGACTTAAGTTGTGAAATGTAAAACTTGCGGATCATAGCATGAAGGCGGTTTTAGCGGCAAGGTCATTGTCTGATGGACATGCCTGTCCGGCTTTGGCGCAAGTCAGAATCGCAGCAAGCAGAGTGCAGGTGGTCGGTTGTCTGGTGCGGACGATCACCTGTTTACGGCCACTCTCCTGCGTTTGCCCTGTGGGGAAGGCAAAAAAAACGCCGTCCGGGGGAGAGAGATCCCGGTACGGCGTATAAAGTTGGGAGGTTATTTCTGAAAGGGGGTAGAAATGTTGTAGCTCCCGTATCAATTTAGTATGGCTGGGTATGTTTGCAGCGAGCATGCCATCTTTCTCGAAAGAAATAGAAATATTTGTAACTTGTTAAAATTGCGTATTTTTTGTTTTTATCGGGTTAAGGTGTTTGTCGCTCTGCGGTAAAAAATGGCGTAAAGATGTGCTCTTTGTGGCACACTTTTTTTGCGAGTGTGTCACGAATGGCTCACTTTTCGCCAGACCGATAATCTTCACCGCTCAGATTGTGGCGTTCCAGCAGGCGGTACATGCTACGGCGCGGCAACTGGGCGCGCCGGGCCGCCTCTGAAACGTTGCCCTGGGTTTGCTCAAGATAACTTTTCAGCAGGCCTTTTTCGATCAGTTGCAGTTGGCGCTCAAGGCTGTCGCGGAACGATGTCGAGGGTTGGTCCGGGTCATCGTGGTGCTTGGCGATCAGCTCCGTAAACACAACCGGCAGGTTTTCCAAATGGATACAGTTGTCCTGGGTCAGTACGGCCGCTCGTTCGATGATGTTCTGCAGTTCGCGGATGTTGCCCGGCCACTGGTAGTTACGCATGGCTTCAATGGCGCGGCGGTCAATGCTGTCGATGGTTTTATTCACCCGTTTACTGGTGCTGCGGAGAAATTGTTCCACCAGGGCTTCTAAGGAGTCGAGACGACTGCGTAGTGGCGGCATGGTGATGGAGAACACATTTAGTCGGTAAAAAAGGTCTTCACGAAACCAGCCATCAGTGACGCCTTGCTCAAGATTTTTGTTGGTCGCGGCGATCAGGCGAACATCGACTTGGCGGCTGCTGTTGCCTCCCACCGGGCGGATCTCACCACTGTCGAGCACGCGCAGTAACTCCGCCTGCAGTTTGGGAGTGATATCGCCAATCTCATCGAGGAAGATCGTGCCGCCGTTGGCCGCTTCAAACAGGCCGCGTTTGTCTGCCAAGGCACCGGTAAAGGCGCCCTTTTTGTGGCCAAACAGTTCGCTTTCCAACAGGCTGTCGGTGAGGGTGGTGCAGTTAAGGGTGACCAGGGTTTTGTCGGCCCGTTGGCTCATCTGGTGGATGGCGCGGGCCGTGAGTTCCTTGCCGGTGCCGCTTTCACCACGGATCAGAACCGTTGTCGGGGTTGGCCCGACCTGACGGATCAGGTTGAGCACCTCAATGGTATGGGGGTCTTTGCCGACAATTTCTACTTCGCCGAATTCCTGGGACAGGGCATGTTTGGCCAGTTCGTATTTCTGGGCAAGAATGACACGGTCCTCTTCCAGGCGTTGCAGCGAGTAGGGCAGGCACATCTCAATATCCGCCAGCCCTTGATAGACGGCAATGGCATGTTCGCGGCAGGTATCGTAGCCACAGGCGCCACAATCGAGCTCGTCTTGCTCACAGACTTTGTTGGTCTGTTGAAGGATTTTGCGGATACTGTCGCCACCGGGAAGGTCGAGGCGTTTATGTTTGTTGCGAAATGTGCGCGACAGATTCATTGTCGGCGTGGCGTTGTGGTAGGCGGGGTTGGTGTTGTAGGTGATTGACCCGCTTTGAAAATATTGATGAATCAGGGTCCGTTTGGCAAAGGTGGTCAAACGGTTGTTTTTACCCGGTCCGCCGATACAGCCGCCATTGCAGAAGCGAATGTCCACCAGACGGGCCTGAATGCGACCGGCGGCCAGATCGCGAATGATCTCCAGCGAGTTTTCTTCCCCTTCGGTTGAGATAAATTGCGGATGGAAGAAATCGTCGTTGACATTGAACACCTGAAACGGTCCCCCCGTGATCGGAAAGAGCCGCCCTTTTTGCGGCTCCAGACCGTCAAACGGCGTGGTGCCGAGTCGGTTGAGGTCGAGCTTCTGCTGGCGGAACATCTGGCTGAGTTCCTTATAGGTCAGAACCCCGTCAATCGCACCGGCCACCTGCTCGGCGGCAATTTCAAATTTACCGGCAATGCATGAGCTGATGTAGATAACGCGCACATCCTCACCGTGGTGGGCCTTGATAAAGCGGCCGATGGCAATCATCGGTGATACCGTGGTCATCAGGTTTTTTAGCATCTGCGGGTAGTGGCGCTCGATCAGGTCGACGATGGTCGGACAGTGGGTGCTGATCAGTGGCTGGTCCGGAGACTGTTCGACCTGATCCATATACGAATCTGAGATCAGTTCAACGCCGGACGCACCCTCATGAACCTCGGAGAAGCCGAGTCGCTTTAGACCGGTGACCAATTGGCCGGGGCTGGCATCATGAAAAAATGCCGGAAAGGAGCAGCCGAGAACCGCCACGGTTTTTTTGGCCGTGGCAAGGAACTGGCGGGTCTCTTCACTGCTGTCGGCGATGATTTTGGCTTTTTGGGTGCAGACGGCAATACATTTGCCGCAACCGATACAGCGTGGATAGATCACTTCGGCATAATTGGCTTTGACTTTAATCGCTTTGACCGGGCAGTTTCTGACGCAAGCGTAGCATTTCCGGCAGCGCTCTTTGACGGTTTTGATCGGTCCTGTCATGGTGAGTCCTTTAGCGCAGCAAAAGGTTTTACGGTGCTCTTGTGGGGTAACGCGCTGAATGTGCGCCGGAAAAAGATGTTTCCTCCCCTGATGAAATATGGTCTCAATGGAGTGTGCCACTTTTGGCACGCCTGGTCAAGGCGTCAATCCGTCCAGAGTTAATTCATCGCAGCGATGGCAGGCTGCCACCCCTGCTTTTTGGTGCGCTTGCAGCGCTGGTGTTTGTTGGCGGCAGATGTCGATGGCATAGGGGCAACGTGGGTGAAAGGGGCAACCCGGTGGTGGGTTCAAGGGGGAGGGGATCTCGCCGCTTGGCAGTGGGCGACGTTGTCGGCGTGGGTCGGCAACAGGCAGGGCTTGAAGCAGCGCCTCACTGTAGGGGTGGAGCGGTTGTTGGTAAAAACGGTCAACCTCGGACGATTCAACCAGACGGCCCAGGTACATGACGGCAATCTCATCACACAGATGTTCCACCACGGAAAGATCGTGGGAGATAAACAGGTAGGTCAAGGCAAACTCTTGTTGCAGTTCATCGAGAAGGTTGATGATCTGGGCCTGAATGGAAAGGTCGAGGGCGGAAACCGGTTCATCGGCAATGATGATTTCCGGCTGCAGCGCCAGGGCTCGGGCAATGCCGATACGCTGGCGTTGACCGCCGGAGAATTCATGCGGATAACGCCGGGCAAAGGAGGCTGACAGGCCAACCGTATCCAGCAGTGTCGCCACTTTTTGGCGGCGCTCGGTTGCGTTGAGCCGGGTGTGGATGATGAACGGCTCCGACAGAATCTGTTCGACGGTCATGCGAGGATTCAGGGACGCGTATGGGTCCTGAAAGATCATCTGAATCTGGCGTCGATACGGCCGCCATTGGCGTGGCGATAGCTCACTCAGGCAGGTGCCTTGAAAGTGAACCGTGCCTTGGTCCGGTGTTAACAGACCCATGATCAGCTTGCTGATGGTGGACTTGCCGCACCCGGATTCGCCAACCAGTCCCAATGTTTTGCCCCGTTCCAGTTGCAGGGAAACATCGCACACTGCCGGCAGCTGAACCCGTTTGCCCAGATGCTGGGGGCCGCTGACAGTAAAGCTCTTATGGACGTGTCGCAGTTCCAGTAATGGTGTTGGCATAACGATTACTCCCACATCCGGACACGATGATTCTCACCGATGTTGCGCAATGGCGCGAATTCGGCACCACGCGGGGCAAAGTCTTGCGGGCAGTGTTGCCAGAAGGACCCTTGCGGCATGTTGGAAAGCGATTTATGGCGTTGGCCGAGATGGGGAATGCAGTTCAGCAGGCCCTGGGTGTATGGATGGCGGGGGGCGTTGAATAACGTGGTGACCGGAGCTTGTTCAACAATCAGCCCGTCATACATGATCGCGACACTGTCGGCATTCTGGGCCACAACACCGAGATCGTGACTGATGAGCAGGTTGGCCATGCGCCGTTGTTGGCGCTGGTCGTCGAGCAGGGCCATGATTTGTGCCTGGATGGTGACGTCAAGA
This sequence comes from uncultured Desulfuromonas sp., assembly GCF_963678835.1. NCBI lineage: Bacteria > Pseudomonadati > Thermodesulfobacteriota > Desulfuromonadia > Desulfuromonadales > Desulfuromonadaceae > Desulfuromonas > uncultured Desulfuromonas sp. The sequence continues at coordinate 3,688,748 of NZ_OY787469.1, read as the reverse complement.
GCTGTGGTTGGTTCATCGGCAATCAACACCTCGGGATTGCAGGCCAGGGCCATGGCAATCATGACCCGTTGACGCATGCCGCCGGAAAGCTGATGGGGGTAGTCACGATAACGTTGGGCCGGTGAGGGGATGCCGACCTGATGAAGCAGGTCGACGGCCTTTTGCTGTGCGGCCTTGTTGTCTAATCCTAAATGGAGACTCAACACTTCTTTAAGTTGACTGCCGACGTTGAAGACCGGATTGAGCGCAGTCATGGGGTCCTGAAAAATCATGGCAATCCGGTTGCCGCGTACCCGGCGCATCTCTTCATTGGGTAATTGCAGCAGGTCGACACCGTCAAAATGGATTTGCCCGGAGACGATGCGCCCAGGTTGCGGAACCAGACGCAGAACCGACAAAGCCGTCATAGATTTGCCGCAGCCGGATTCCCCGACCAGAGCCAGGGTCTGGCCTGCCTCCAGCGTCAGGCTGACATCACGCACTGCTTTGACGATGCCGTTGGCGGTGAAGAAAAAAGTACTGAGCTGTTGAATGTGTAATGTGTGTTGATCTGAGGACATTAAAATACGCCATTTCGGATCGGGAGTTGGAATGAAACTGTGGTGCCCTGACGTGGGATGCTGTGCACTTGAACCTCGCCGCCGTGGGCTTCCACCAACTGTTTGACCAACGTCAATCCCAAACCAAATCCATGCGGTGCAGACTCCGACACATCGGCACGATAGAAGCGGTCAAAAATCTGGCAGCACTCCTCATCGCTCATGCCGATCCCCTCATCTGCGATTTTAATCTCGTAGCAGTTGCCGGTTTTGTTGCCGGTCAGCGAGATTCGACCACCGCCGGGAGAGAACTTCATGGCATTGCTGATCAGGTTTTCCATGACCAAAACCATTTTGGTCAGATCGATATACAGCAGGCTTTCGGTGTGCTCGAACTGGTAATTAAATTCACAGTGGGTTTGCTGGTTGTCGCAAAAGGTTTTGATTTCATCCATGAGGCGCTGAGCTTTGACATCACTTTTTTCCAAGCGAACCTCGCGACCAGATTCAACCCGGCTGATGTCAAGCAGGTTGTCGATCAATTTGTTGAGTTGCCAGGCTTTGTCGTGAATATAGGTGAGGAATTCCTGTTGTTCTTCACTGGACAGCAGGTTTTGGCTCATCAGCAGTTCCGAATAACCGGTAATCGCTGTGATCGGCGTTTTCAGGTTGTGCGTTGCCGTGGACAGAAACTCCGACTTCATCCGGTCAATGCGGTGCTCTTCGGTATTGTCGTGGAGCAGCAGGACGATTTCACCACTGCAACGTTGATGGTTATGGACGGCTGCGGTGCGGGCATGAACGGTACGTAAGCTGCCATCTTGAGTATTGAGTTTGATCTGAGCGCTGTGACCAATGTTGTTGGGCTTTAGAAACTCGCTGTGGTCCTCGGCGCTGGCCTGCTGTAAAACCTCTGCCAGGGTTTTCCCGGTCAGGCCGGTCGCCGGAATACCGAGTAGTTCCACGGCGGCCGGATTGGCCAGTTCAACACGACCCTCGGCATCGGTAACCAGCAATCCATCGCTGATGGAGGTGATGATGTCGTCGGTGCGCTCTTTTTCCTGCTGTAAAAAAGTGCCTGCTTCCTGCTGGGCAATGAGCAGGCGGCGGCTGCGGGTCAGATACATGCCAATCAGGGCGCCGCTGAGCCCACCAAAAAGGACCGGCACGGTAAACCCGGCCAGCTTCATCGGATAGCCTGCCATGGCCTTCTGAATGGCGGAGAATAAACACAGTGTCACACTGCCGGCAAGAATGCTGTAGGTGAGTTCAGTGCGAGAAAAACCGTGCAGAGCTGAGGTTGTATTCTTGGTGAGTAAAAGAGTCCGGCGGTAAAGGATGAATAACGTGGCGCTGACAAGGCCACCCACCAGGGCTGGGATGGCATAGCCGAGGATCAGATGGGGGTAGCCGACTACGGTTTTCTGGGTGAAGGATAAAAAGCTCAGTGTCATGGCACCGACTAGAAATGACGCCAGAACTTTAATGATGTCGAGGATGGAATTCATGTGTTCTTCCTGGCGCTAAAACAGATCAATACATGCGAGAGAGTCTAAGGACATTATGCAATAAAGACTGTGGTTTGACAAAGGGGCATTTGAATTTTGCCTTGAGTGCAGCAAGGACGCCTGGCTAAAGGGATGCCAGGATGGAACGTGTGTCCCGCAATTCACGAGTCGGGCATCTTGGTTTAACGCCTTCGTGTAAAAGCTGGAATCGCTCTTGGAGTCGGCCGATGATCATGCTAGACTCTGGCCCTTTTCATATCAAACTAATCCGTAAAGGGCTGGAACAAACCTTATGGCGCGTGAAAAAACATCTTATGAATTTCCCCTTGGCTGGTTGTGCGAGGATAGTGGTCTGGCGCAATGGCAGGTGGAAAATTGCTCGGCCCTGCTCACCGGCGGAGCTACGGTGCCGTTTATTGCCCGTTATCGAAAAGAACAAACCGGTGAACTCGATGAAGTGCAGATCCGCCAGATGCAGGAACGACTCCAGTACTATCATGAGTTGGCTCAGCGCAAACAGACGATTCTGCAGACCATCGAACAGGCAGGCAAACTCAGTGACGAATTGCGTGGTCGTATTGTCCAGGTGCGCGATAAAGCGGTTTTAGAGGATTTATATCTGCCCTACAAACCGCGTCGACGAACCCGTGCCACCATGGCTCGCGAACGAGGGTTGGAGCCGTTGGCCCTGAGTCTGGTCCGCGGGGACATGGCGTGGTCGGCGGTTGAGCAATTGGCCGAGCAACTGGCCAGTCAGCATGAAGAGCTGGCTGACGGTGCCGCCGCCCTGAAAGGCGCCGGGGATATCCTGGCCGAACAGATCAATGAGCAGGCGACGATTCGTGCCCGAGTGCGTCAGAAAACCTGGCAGCAGGGTGTTTTGGTCAGTCGCGTTGCAGCGGACTATGCCGACAAACCGAGCAAATACGAAAGTTATTATCAGGCCAGCGAGCCGTTAAGACAAATACCCTCCCATCGCATGTTGGCGTTGCGACGTGGCGAAGGGGAAGAGGTGCTGCGCCTGACTCTGGAGACACCGCGCGACGACATTCTCAAAGAGATGGTCCGCTTATGTGATGCGCCACGTCGCGCACCATGGCAGGAGTTTTTCGCGTCTGTCATTGCTGATGCGTATGATCGCTTGCTGGCACCGTCTATAGAGGTGGAACTGCGCCTCGATGCCAAGAAAATTGCTGAAGAGGCGGCGATTGCCGTGTTTGCCGACAACCTGCGCCATGTGTTGCTGGCTCCAGCGGCCGGTGAAGTCGTGGTGCTCGGTGTTGATCCCGGGTTGCGTACCGGTTCAAAATTGGCTGTGGTCAGTGCCACGGGGGCGTTTCTTGATCATGCCACGATCTATCCGCACACCCAGAAGGCGCAGCAGCCGCAGTTCTCCCATCAGATCAGTGCATTGATCAACAAATACGCTGTTGGGATGGTGGCGGTGGGCAACGGTACCGGGGGGCGGGAGATGGAACAGTTTGTCCGTCAGACCCTGCGGCAATACGACCACAAGTGCCCGGTAGTGATGGTCAATGAGGCGGGAGCCAGTGTGTATTCCGCTTCGGAAATTGCCCGCGAGGAATTTCCCGACCTGGACATCACCGTGCGTGGAGCGATCTCCATTGCCCGACGTCTGCAGGACCCGTTGGCCGAACTGGTTAAAATCGATCCCAAGAGCATCGGCGTCGGTCAGTATCAGCATGATGTCAATCAGCGCGCCTTAAAGCAGTCTCTCGATGCGGTGGTGGAAAGTTGTGTCAACTATGTCGGAGTCGATTTGAACACGGCGTCGGCGGCGTTGCTCGGCTACGTATCCGGCATCGGGCCGACACTGGCCAAGGCCATTGTCCGGGAGCGCGATCAGCGTGGCGGGTTTGCCCAGCGTTGTGATTTGCTTGATGTGCCGCGCCTTGGCGCCAAGGCCTATGAGCAGGCTGCTGGTTTCCTGCGGGTGAAAGGGGGGCACCCCCTGGACAACAGCGCCGTTCATCCGGAGAACTATGCCTTGGTGGAACGGATGGCTGCCGACCTGGCTGTGGATGTGGCAACGCTGGTCGGCGATACCGAAAAAATCAAACAACTCGATCTGCCGCGCTATGTCAGTGAGGAGGTCGGCCTGCCGACCCTCAGGGATATTCGCGACGAACTGCTCAAGCCCGGTCGCGACCCGCGGCGTCAGTTTGAAACAGCCTCCTTTCGCGATGATGTTCAGGAGATGGGTGATCTGCAACCCGGCATGGTGTTGCAGGGCAGCGTGACCAATGTGGCTGCTTTTGGTGCCTTTGTCGATATCGGTGTGCATCAGGACGGCCTGGTTCATATCAGTGAACTAGCGGATCGCTTCGTGAAAAACCCGGCAGAAATTGTCAAGGTTGGCCAGGTGGTTCATGTTAAAGTGTTGTCAGTAGACACCTCACGCAAGAGGATTTCGTTGTCGATCAAGCAGGCAAAGCCCTCGGCTTAACCCGGCAAACAGGATAGCACTATGACGGAACAGATCGATCTTCATACCCACAGCGCGTGTTCTGACGGGGCGTTCACCCCGCAGCAGCTGATCGAAAAAGCCGCACAGAACCGCGTTGTTGCCATGGCCCTGTGTGACCATGACAATATTGATGGTGTTGAGCCGGCGCGGCAGGCTGGGCACCAGCGCGGCATTGACGTCATCAGCGGCGTCGAGCTGTCTTGCGTCTGGAAAGCGTTCAAGGATATTCACCTGCTCGGCTACGGTTTTGATCCGCGCCATCCACGTCTCAATGAGGAGTTGCGCGCGTTCCAGCAGTTCCGTCGCCAGCGCAATGCGTTGATTGTTGAAAAAATCAATGAACGCCTTCAGCAGCGTGGCTTGCAGTCGATCTGTTACGAAAAGGTTGCCGAGCGCGCCGGTGGCACCATTGGCCGTCCTCACATTGCCATGGAGTTGATGGCAGCCGGTTATGCCAAGACCGTAGAGGAGGCGTTTATCAAATATCTGACGCCGTGCAACATTGCCAAAAAGTTCTTCCCGGTGGATGAGGCCATGGCTTTGATTCACGACGCCGGTGGCGTCGCGGTGTTGGCGCACCCGCCGTATATCTCGCGGGACCCTGATGTGATGACAACCTTGTTGGATGATTTGACCGCCCTGGGGTTGCAGGGGGTTGAGGTCTACAACAATGGGGCCAACTGTGACGAGATTGAATGGTATCTAACTCAGATCCGTTTGCGCGGGTTATTTGCCACCGGTGGTTCCGATTTTCACGGCATTGAAGATGGTGGTGCCGAGCTGGGGAAAATAAGAGCGATAGGCTCCATACCGTACAACTGTTACACCACGTTACGTGAGGTGTTGGCCTCGCGGGGCGAGCAATAGATCTTCGCCATCGGAAGGCCCAGATGGGGCTTGCGGTGATTTTTAAACCCGAACCACAGGAAGGAAGGCAACTGATGAGTGTTGCAAAACCAGGTCAACGCGTCAAAGTGCACTACACCGGAACCTACGATGACGGCGAGCAATTTGATTCGTCACAGGGTAAGGATCCTCTGGAGTTTACCTTAGGTGCGTCCCAGGTGATTCCCGGATTCGAGCAAGCCGTGACCGGAATGGCAGTTGATGAAAAAAAAGAAGTTCGCATTGAAGCGGCCAATGCCTACGGTGACTACGACGAAGAGCAGTGTGCGGCTGTTGATCGTTCCATGCTGCCCGCGGATCTGGACGTGGAAGTGGGCATGCAGTTACAGGCCCAAACTCAAGAAGGGATTCCGCTGGTTGTGACGGTTTCCGCCATTGATGGCGATCAGGTCACATTGGATGGCAATCATCCCATGGCCGGAAAAGCCCTGAATTTTTCACTGCATCTTGTTGAGATCGCTGACGGCGAGTCATAAGACTTGTGGCGACCGCGACGGGGTGGCCAAAACGTCGGGGTGTTGATTGCCCGGCACAGTTGTGCGGTTTTGTGCTCCACTGGAGGCAAAACCGCACTCGTAAGAACTCTACAAGGTAAAAGGACACGCGAAACATGGCTGGTGAGCTGAATTTTTTTGCGACCGCTTCCAAGGGGCTGGAACCCCTTCTGGCTGAAGAGCTGGAGACACTTCAGGCGCAGGATGTCCGACAGGTGCGTGGTGGCGTGCGTTTCAATGGTTCACTGGAAACCGCCTACCGGGTGTGTCTGTGGTCGCGTCTGGCCGGTCGAGTGTTGTTGCCGGTGGTGGAAGCTCCCGTGACCGACAGTGAATCACTGTATCGCGCGGTGGCTGCCTTTGCCTGGGAAGAGCATTTCGATGTGTCCAATACCTTTGCCGTTGATTGTAACCTGGCCAGTTCGCAATTGACCCATTCGCGCTATGCAGCATTGAAAACCAAAGACGCCGTGGTGGATCGTTTTCGCGATCACTGCGGTGTTCGGCCGGATGTTGTCGTTGATCAGCCGGATTGGCGTCTCAATGTCTGGATTCTTAAAGATGTGCTGACGCTGAGTCTGGATCTGTCCGGCGACAGTCTGCATCGTCGTGGCTATCGGACGCAGGGCGGCAAGGCGCCGCTGAAAGAGCATCTGGCTGCCGCGTTGTTGTTGCGTGCCGGTTGGCCGCAGAAGGCAGCGGTTGGGGCTCCATTGGTTGATCCCATGTGTGGTTCCGGGACTCTGGTGCTGGAAGCGGCGTTGATGGCCGGCGATTGTGCGCCGGGGCTGAAGCGTGACTATATGGGCTTTCTGCACTGGCGGCAGCACGATGCCGATCTGTGGAATCGCCTGCGCGATGAGGCTGTACAGCGTCGTGAGCAGGGTCTGCAGACAGTGCCGCGTCTGGTGGGCTATGATCAGGATCCATCGGCGATCAAGAATGCCTGGGACAATGCGGCCAATGCCGGATTACAGGATAAGGTTCACTTTGAGCGTCGCGAGCTGTCCAGTTTCGGCGACGAACCGATCAGTGAGCAACCCGGATTGATCATCACCAATCCGCCGTACGGAGAACGGTTAGGCGAGGTGGAGGATCTGATGGGGTTATACCAGCTCCTCGGGCAACGGGTGCGTGAACATTTTTTGCACTGGCAGCTCAGTGTGTTTACCAGCGGAAACCAGTTTGGTCATCAGTTGGAGATGCGCGCCCGTAAAAAACACCAGTTTTTCAATGGGGCACTCAAATGTCAGTTGCTCCATTTTGACGTCGAGCCACAGCATTTTTACCGGGAGACCGTCTCGCTGCCCCATGGTTTAGCGGAAGTGGAAGAGCTTAGCGATGGTGCCGAGATGTTCGTCAATCGGTTGCGTAAGAACCTTAAAAAATTGCGACGTTGGGCCAAGCGTCAACACGTGACCTGTTATCGGGTTTACGATGCCGACCTTCCCGATTACGCCGTGGCCATTGATCTGTATGAGGGGGCGGCCCACGTTCAGGAGTATCAGGCGCCGTCCACTGTGGATACACGCCAGGCAAGACGACGATTGCGGGAGATTATCACCGTCCTGCCGGATGAACTGGGCATTGCTGCCGACCAGGTTTATGTTAAAACCCGTAAGCGTCAGCGGGGATCCGAGCAATACGAACGTCAGGCCGAGCAAGGCTCCTTTTTTGAGATCAGTGAAGGCGGCAACTGGTTCCTGGTGAATCTGTCCGATTATCTGGACACCGGTCTGTTTCTCGATCATCGCCAGACCCGCGAATTGATTCGCTCGTTAACACAGGGCAAACACTTTCTCAACCTGTTTGCCTATACCGCCAGTGTCAGTGTTTATGCGGCGGATGGTGGAGCACGCTCGACAACCTCTGTCGATATGTCGACCACCTATACCGAATGGGCGCGAAAAAATCTGAAAATTAATGGCTTTGACGGTCCGCAGCATCAAGTGATTCGGGCTGACTGCCTGAAATGGGTCAAAGAGTGTCAAGAGAAGTATGATGTGATTTTTCTCGACCCTCCGACATTTTCAAATTCAAAAAAGATGGCAGGTAATTTTGACATCCAACGCGATCATGTTGACTTGATTTATGCTGTCGCAGATCTGTTGACGCCCGGCGGTGTTTTGATTTTCTCAAATAATCTGCGTAACTTTAAGATGGACCGTGATCAGTTGGCCGACCTGGTGATTGAAGATATCACCCGCCAGACGATTCCTGAAGACTATTCCCGACGTCGCAATATTCATAACTGTTGGAAGATTGAATGGCGGTGATCGCCGTGCAGGAAAGAGGATGTGTAGCCATGGAAGATGCAGTGGATCAGGTTCTGCAGCGGATGACTCTTGATTTTGTCGGACAGTCGCGGCATAAAATATCCCCCGCCGCCCTTTTTGCCACAGACGATGCCGTCTTGCTGGATATCCGTACTGAGCCGGAGCAGCTGACACTGCCCTTGGGCTTTGTTTATCATGCCCAGGTGATTCATCTCCCTCTGGATCAGCTCCCGTCACGATTTTCCGAACTGCCGCAGGGACGGCCGATCGGTATTTTCTGTCCCCATGGTGTGCGTGCCGCCATGAGTTACTTGTATTTGCAGGCCAAAGGTTATGAGCAGGTCTTTGTGCTCGATGGTGGCTATGAAGCCCTCGCTGAAGAAGCACGCCCCGGGAATGTGCTGAAGCGCTGCTCCCAATCATCGCAGCAGGTCTGACCGTCTGCTACGGTATTGAGCCATCCTGTGATGAATCTGTGACAAAATGATATTGAATACCCGACTGATTAGAGATTAGTCTTTTCTTTTCGGGTGTGTTTAGATATGTTGATAAAAATTTATTGCTCGATAGGAGAATGTCATGGCTGCTGATAAAAAACGCCAAATTGCCCCCAATGTGAAAATGGCCAAAGTTTTGAAAGTTGCACGAGAGCTTTTCGTTGAGAAAGGTTATTACAACGTGTCTATCCCGGCCATCGTCAAAGCCTCTGGAGTCAGCACCGGAGCCATTTACAGCTACTTTGCCAATAAGGAAACCCTGGCGCGGCGCATCCATGAAGATACGCTGGCCGATTTTCAGGAAATGTTCAATGAGCGGCTGGTGGGCGCCGCAAGCATTCAAGAGAAACTTAAAGCCTTTGCTGAGCTGTGTTTTGATATTGCTGAGTCGGATCCGGTGATGATGGAATATATGCTTTACATGAAACACACCGAGTTTATGACCGATACCTCCCCCATCTGCTTTACCGAACCCTTCAAGTTAGTACGAGTTTGCATCGAGCAAGGAATGAATGAAGGCATTATCCGCAAGCAGGACCTCTTTGTTGCCGCCATTTGTTATACCGGGGTTGTTTTGCGTGCCGTTGAATTGCGCTTGCTTTGTGTGGTTAACCGACCTTTGCATGAAATTTCCGACGACCTTGTTGCCAACGCCTGGGCTGCGATTAAAGCTTAACCCTACTTCTTATCTCTATGCGTGCTTCACGGGAGTCTTGTGGACCATCCGTCCAGATGTCGTCGCGCCCGCCCTCTATTTAGAAAAAGAATGTTCTTTCTTTTCTCGGTTTTGTGTTATTATCTTTCGCAATTGATAATCAATCCTTCATGAGCCTGCAGCAAGGTGAACTTTCTGTGAGGCTTAATCGTGTAAAGTCAATGTGTTGATAGGTCGAACGTTCGTTTTATTGAGAGGAAAGGAGGTTTATGAGGAGGAGTTTTTCAGTCTAGTTGAAAACGTAGGTGTTTGGATTTTCGTTATCTAATGTGGAGGCAGTATGATTCGAAGAGTTTTTAAACACGCAAAAAATAATGTTTTTTTATTCACAGCCATTGTTTTGTCCTGTTTTGTGTTGACCGCTTGTGGCGGCGGCGGTGGTGGAGGTGATAGCTATGACGAACCAGAGGCTCAACCAACAACGCCGATCACTGGTCAGGTTGACAATGTTTTGATTGATGCTCCGACGCTTAAAGCCTGGATGGATGCAGGCTTAGTTAATTCTGATGCCTTTGAGAATGTCGTCATCCTGCAACCCAACAGCTACAGTGGCGGCCATATTGCAGGCACTCAGGAGTGGACGGCGCCACGGGGTATTGACCGTATTGATGGCCCGGTCCTGAGTGGCAACATGGTTCTTGATGGAGAATCCATGGATGATGCGATTCAGGCCGCCGGTATTAAAGCCGGAAGCACCATTGTCCTTGTTCCCACCGGTTATCCGGATACAACAACCGACCGCGCATACCTCATGTTCCGCTACTGGGGATTCCCAAAAGAAAAAATCAAAGTACTCAACGGTGGTTTGCCTGCCTGGCAAGCCTATGGTTATGACGTAACAGAAGCCGTTTCTCCTGTCGCCGCATCGAATTTCAGTGTTGCCGACTTGCCCGGTGGCCCGGACTTTGATGCTCGTGCGTCTCTTAGTGAAGCGATTGTCGGTGTAACGGAAGAAACCGTAGTTCCTTACAATACCTATGCAAATACGTCCAATGTCACCACCGCAACCATTACAGAGACGTTGGATGGCTCCTACAATGGTGAAGCGGGCAATGGCGGTTATGTGATTTTTCAGGGCCTGATGTTTGATGGCGTTACGGACAACATGCTGGCTGGGTTGAGAACAACGACCATGATTGAGGGCACTGAGGTGACCGTCCTGAAATCAGCTGAAGAGATGCGTTCATTTCTCGTCGATGATCTGGGCGTTGATTTGTCCAAAACCATCATGACGTACTGCCGCGCCGGTAACCTGGCGTCCAGCGGTTTTGCTCCTATTGATATCGTTCTCGGCAATGAAGTCGATGTTATGACCTATGACGGTTCATGGAGTCAGTGGGGGAGTTTGACCGCTGATGAGACCGTGGTTCCCAGTGCCGCCTATGTGTTGCCGGTCGGTTATTCAGCGTGGGCTACGGATGTTTTGACCTCTGATGGCGCTGGTGGTGCACCGTTCTATCTTTATCCTGCTGATAACACGACTGAAATTCAGCAACCGTTTTTCTTTGATGCGCCATTGAGTCCTTATGATGAGGGTGCCAACACGATCGAAGACGAAGATTATGAGTACTGGTATTACGGCGGTGAAGAGGCTGGTGCGCCTAGCGCTGGAAATGCTGGTGATGCTGGCGGCTGCTAAGTACGAACGCGGTAAATAATCAAACGTTCGTGGTTGTCTCGTGCAAACAATGGATAAAGGAGAAATGTTGTGAACATTATATCAAGAGTGTTGCTTACCTTTGCAGGCGTGGCCCTAGTGACGACCTCGGCCTTTGCCGGGCCCACCTGGACCTTTGGCCCAGACGATGAGGGTCTCTTAAAGCTTGATTACAAAGGACAATTTCAGTTGGATTATCGCGATACCGGCTCAGGGTCAGGTCATGATGACGATAGCATGGAATTTAATTTCCGTCGCAACCGTCTTTCACTGGTCGGCGCCTACGGTAATTTGGGGATTTACGCCCAAACGGAATACACAGAGGATGTCAATATCGGCCCATTTTCCGTATCGGACGGCTCCGATAGCGAATTCCAGATGCTGGATGCGCAAATACGCTACAAGTTTAATAATGCGTTTCGCGTACGGGCCGGTAAATTCAAATACAACCTTACCCGTGAAAATTTGGAAGCCTGTGAAATGCCTTTGACCCTGGATCGCTCAGTCTTGATCCGTGCGCCGTTTGTTTCAACTCGCGATAAAGGTGTTGCCGTTTGGGGTAATCTGTTTAACGATATTTTCCAGTATCGTCTCGATGTTATGAATGGTCGAAATGACTCCGCATCGGCACCTGATTCCAACTTCCGCTATACTGGCCGCGTACATGTGACGTTCCTTGATGGTGAGAAAGGCTATGGGTATAAAGGGACCTATATGGGTAAGAAAAAAGTGATTACCCTGGGTGCCGCCTATTCCGCTGAAGAAGATGTCGCTTATGGGGATTGCGCGAATGAGATGGATGCCGTGGACTATCAAGCGTGGACGGTTGATTTCTTCGCAGAGTATCCTGTTGAAGGCGTTGGTACATTCACCCTGTCGACAGCCTATGTAGACTATGATCTTGATGATGGCTATAAGGGCGCGGATCCAGACTCAGGCGTCATCGGTGTTAATGGTGAAAAGAACGGTGGTTATACCAAGGTGGCCTATATGCTGCCTGAAACACCACTGCAGTTTTTCTTCCGTGCCGAAAGCTGGTCTCTGGCTTATCTCGATGGTGTTTATGATCAGGAGATCGACTGGTACGGTGGTGGGTTTAATTACTACTTGCGTGGCCAGAATCTCAAACTGACCGTAGAGTACTCTACCGTTGAATTTGATGATGAATCCGCCCAATATGAAGACTTTGACAGTCTGACAGCACAGGTCCAAGTGGTTTTTTAAGCGTTTGTTCTAGTCGCTTGGTCATGAGTAGGAAGCGAGGGTGTCTGCTTGTGCAGGCACCTTCGTTTTATGCGTTCAATGCAAATTCCATTTTTTACTCTATTCCTCAGCAGAGGACAAATTTAAAAATCAGATACCCTTGCAGGGATTTCCCCACCTTTAAACGGGGCGCTTTTTTTCGGTTCTGGCGAGTTGATCGCATTGAATTGTGTACCCCCTTTTCAAAGAGAGTGCGATGCAATCACCTAAAGTCATATTCAATAGAAAACTTCTGCTGCAATTGGTCCTTTTCCTCGCCAGTGTTGTGGCCCTGTTTGTTCTGTTTTGGAATATCGCGATTATCCCCTATTATATTCGCCTTGAAGAGCGAGAAGCGCGCTATTCGGCAACTGTGGTTAAGCTTGCTTTTGAGCGTGAGCTTGAATCATTGAAGCAGCTGGTTATTGGCTATGCCGCTGGGCTTGGCACTCGATCTGTCGATACCAACAATCCGCAAGCGTGGAAAGCGTTTTTCAATCAGGACATGCTGTCGGAGAGTCAAGTGGCCGCTGTTGCCGTTCTTGGTTTGGATGGTCGTTGTCTGTTCAGTCAGGTTGCCGAGGATGGGAACGGAGATCTTTCAGACTCTTTTCAATCTAAAATCAATAATGACTGGTTGCGTCAGATCAAAAAGTACCCTTCTGTGCTTGCCGGTTACTTTGCAGATGAGCAAAGCTGGTACTTAGTATCTGGGACTTACATTGGTTCAACGGCAGAAACGGCGCCAAACCATCTTCATTATCTGCTTTTTTTTCGTACTGTTGATGATGCCCTCGTCTATACATTATCCCGTCAGTTTCGTTTTAAATTTAAGCTGAATTATCCCGTTGCTTCAACAGAACCACATTTGCAAAGCCTCTCACGTTCTCAACCCGTCGTTGTCGACAGCGCTACGGATGATTTTTCAAATGTCTATTTTAAGTTGGAAGATGTTTATAAACAACGCACTGCGTTGGTTCAAACGTTCTTTCCGCGAGACCACATTTTACAATTACGCCATGGCAGCTTGATCCATTTGTCTTTTTTCGGCGCTGTTTTCTTTTTTATGGGTATTGTTCTGATCGTTATCGTGCGCTCAAGTGTAAAAAAACCGTTTAAAGAGCTTTCCGAGGTTGTTCATAGTCTAAGAAGCGAGAAAAAAGCTCGTCTTCCTATCGCTGATTTTGAGGGTAGAGAGGTTGTCAGTCTTGTTTCTGAGTTCAATCTGTTGTTGGACGATCTTGAACAAAGTAAAATCCATCAGTTTTGTTCCGAGCAGAAATCTGATCTCATTCAACGGGTTGTTCCCAGTGCGATTTTTACCGTTAATGTAGATAAGGTTGTTACCAGCTGGAATCGGTGTGCCGAGCGACTTACCGGTTATCAGGCTGATGAGATGATTGGGAATGAGTGCTTTTTATTCGCAGAAAAACCCTGCCAGGAGAATTGCGGGTTGTTCGACGACACGGTTCCCAAGCCCATTATGGCTCGTGAGTGCACGATTCGTCGCAAAGATGGTAAACTCATTCAGATCAGTAAAAATGTTGATTTTTTAAAAGATACCCAAGGGCGAGTTATCGGTGGGATAGAGTGTTTTGAGGATATCTCGGATCGTAAATCTTCCGAACAGGCGTTGCAGTGGGAACTGGCGTTGAACATTCGTTTGGCCAACCTGTCGCGCTCCATTATTCATGCTCCGAGCAATGTGGAGGAAATTGCCGATGAACTGCTGGATCATGCCCGTAATCTAACCAATAGCCCCCACGGTTTTGTCGCAATGCGATGGGCGGACGGTCCGCAACGTTTTCTGGCACAGACCCCCTTGTTTTCAGAATCCTTGCACAATCGACAGTCGTCTGATTCCTTTGTGTCTGAGAATCGGCACTCTCTGTTGAACTGTGTCTATCATTATCGCGACCATGTGTGTTTTAACGATCTGGATTCTTTGGAGATGGTTTCGTTTGTGGAGGGCGCAAATGAAAAGATTAACCATTTTCTGGCGCTGCCAATTTTTGACGGCGATGACCATCTCCTCGGGCAGCTTGCTTTGGCCAATAAAAGTGGTGGTTACGCAGAGCATGATCGCCAGGCTGTTGAACAACTCGTTGAGTTGTTTACCGTTGTCCTTATTAATTACCATGGTTGATTTGTTTTTTAACACCGGCGCGGTGCGTTTTTTGCGCGACGTATCAGTTTTTTGTAACATTGACGCTGAATTATGCTGCTGAAGATGCGAATGAGGAGTGACTCGTAAAAGATTGCCATTCGTGACGCCTTAGTGCAATATAGTTCATGGTAAAATCCTTATTTTATAGACCTCTGCCGTTCGTCTTCCCCTTCTCGCGAGGCTTAATCCGAGACGAAACATCACTTTTCGGAGTGCGCTTAATTACCTTATGAGTTATATGGTTACACCTCCTTTACGCTCTTTATCCACCATGCCTGGAGTGGTCTAGAGCCCTTGTTTTCATCTTTTGACGACGCAAATACAACTATTTGTGTTATATATTAGCGAACCTTATAGGTCTTCAAGTAATTGTTATGGCTGATGGTTTTAGCTTTTTTTATGCAGAAAAGAATGTTCCTTCGAACTGATTTTGTGCTATCCTTCTGCGTAATTGTTAGCTGGTAGTTCATTAATTTATAGACAAGTTGTTGTTAGTTCAGGTCAATACTTATCCCGCTATATATGGCGGATTGAATGTTCATTTTATTATGTCTGAAGGGAAAGGAGGCTAATCAGGAGGGTTTTAGTCAGTGCTAAGAAGTATTTCTATTTTTCGTTATCTATGTGGAGGCAGTATGATTCGAAAGGTGTTTAACCACACTAGTAGGAATTTTTCACTATTCGCAGTAATTCTTCTTTCAACGTTTGTCTTGACCGCTTGCGGCGGTGGTGGTGGCGGGTCTGATAGTTATGACCAACCAGATACGCCGACAAACGATCCTGTAAATGGTTCAGCTTCAAGTGTTTTGATTGAAGCTGATACCCTGAAACAGTGGTTAGATGAAGGCCTTGTCAATAACACAGACAGCTATGACGGTAAGGTTGTTATTCTTGAGTATGGAACAACTGGAGATCGAATTCCTGGGGCAATTCAGGTTGGAGTTAATGAGCTGCGTGGAACTCGCCTTGATGGTTTGGCGCCAGCAGCATCTTTGGTTGCGACCGGACCTCAGATTGATGCAGTGATTCAGGCTGCAGGGATTGATGAGAATACGACAGTTGTTTTGATGACCGGTGGGAAGGCCTATCTTTCTACTCGTCCTTACTGGACATTCCGTTATTGGGGCTTTTCTCAAGACCGTTTAAAGGTTCTTAATGGTGGTAAAACCGCATGGACTGCTGCTGGTTATGACTTGACAAGTGAAGAAACCGTTGTGGCTCCCTCGACATACAGCGTTAAGGATATTGGTGCTATTAACGATGATCTGCGCGTGTCTATCGGGGAGCTGATTGAAACTCTTGATGATGCTACCATCGCCAATGGTACTGACTACATTACCATTGATGCCCGTGGTGGCTCTGCCACTTCAGGTTTTGTCGGAGCGGGAACAACTACTTCGCTTATTTCCGGCTCCGTTGTCTTTGAAGGACACCCTGCAGGTGGTATTGCCTTTAGCCAGGGAGCTCTTTTTGATGCTGATGGTAAGTTCCTGGATGCTGATACTATCAAAGGCCTGTTAGAAACTGCGGGATGGCAAGAGGGTATGCCTGTTATTACGTATTGTACCTCGGGTTTTTCTTGTACCCCGATTTTCTTTGCCTTCGAAGCAATTCTTGGTACGGAGGTTCAGGTTTTCGACGGTTCCTGGAGTCAGGCTGGTCAATATGCTGCCATTGGAACCGATGCTGACATGGATGGCGTTGATGATAATACAGGCGCAGTCCTTCCATCTGATTCTCCTTGGGATCTGAGTTTCTTTGTTGATGATCTTGCATACAATGCGGATGATGCAGATAAAACTGTTGCGGATATCTATACGATGCCTTACAGCGCAGACTTGGAGTCTTGGTACAATCCTGGTGATGAAGAAACTGACCAAGTTGAAACAACAGATAGCAGCTATGTCACCAGCGGATCCTCGGATGACGGAGACGCTCCCTCTGCAGGGGGCGATAGTGGTTCAGTCGGTTGCTAATTGCTGAATTGAGGAATACTTGTTTTATAGGAACCCTGTAAAGGAGAGATATATGTTTAGATTTAAACCAAGTCTTTTCAGTGCGGCTGTCGCTGGCCTTGTATTGTTGGCCTCATCGGCATTTGCTGGCCCAACTTGGACCTTTGGTCCTGATGATGAGGGCTTATTGAAGTTGGATTATAAAGGGCAGTTTCAACTGGACTACCGTGATACAGGATCGGGCTCCGATGGTGGTGACGATACCATGGAGTTTAATTTCCGTCGCAACCGGATTGCCTTGGTTGGGGCCTACGGTAATTTAGGTATTTATGCTCAAACTGAATATACTGAGGATGTCAATATTGGCCCGTTTGAAGTTAGTGACGGTTCCAGTAATGAGTTCCGTATGCTTGATGCCCAGATCCGGTATAAATTTAACGATGCATTTCGCGTGCGGGCCGGTAAATTCAAGTATAACTTGACCCGTGAGAACCTTGAGGCTTGTGAAGCACCCTTGACCTTGGATCGCTCCGTCTTGATCCGCGCTCCGTATGTTGGTACTCGGGACAAAGGTGTTGCTGTCTGGGGTAACCTGTTTAATGACGTCTTTCAGTATCGTGTGGATGTCATGAATGGTCGTAACGACTCTGAGTCCGCTCCGGATTCTAACTTCCGTTACACCGGGCGTGCTCACGTCACATTCCTCGATGGTGAGACAGGTTATGGTTATAAAGGTACCTACATGGGTAAAAAGAAAGTGATTACCTTGGGCGCAGCTTACTCTGTTGAAGAAGATGTGGCTTATGCTGATGTGGCCAACGAAGCAGATGCTGTTGATTACAAAGCATGGACTGTTGATTTCTTTGCCGAGTATCCCATTGAGGGTGTTGGTACCTTTACCCTGTCGACGGCTTATGTTGACTATGATCTCGATGACGGATATCAGGGCGTTGATCCCGACTCAGGTATTTGTGGGGTGACTGGTGAGAAGAATGGTGGTTACACAAAGGTTGCGTATATGCTGCCCGAAGTGCCGCTGCAATTCTTTTTCCGTGCTGAAAACTGGTCTCTGGCTGAATTAGACGGAGTTTATGACCAGGAGATCGATTGGTATGGTGGTGGTTTTAACTACTACTTCCGTGGCCAAAATCTTAAGCTAACTGTTGAATACTCCACCGTTGAATTCGATGAAGAAACTGCGGATTATGAAGACTTCGACAGCCTGACAGCGCAAATTCAAGTTGTTTTCTAAGTAATTGACTCAAGATTCATCGTAATGCCGATGCCCGCGTCCTTGTGACGCGGGCATCTTTTTTTCAATTGCCATAGGGTCTACCCCGGTTCTATGGTAGGATCATTTGTCTAATAACATCCCCTGTTTGTCGTGTGTCGGAGTTATGATTCGAGTCTTTATCGCTATTTTTTTTCTGCTGCCTTTTTTTCTGGTCGGTTGTGGTTCTAAGTCCACGACTTCGCAATGCGAATATTGCCACGCCGGGCTGGAATTGGCGTCGGACACCCACCAGGATTGTATCGACTGCCATGGCGGCGATGAGACTCTGACAGACAAAAAAGCCGCTCATGCATCCATGTATGGGCCACGCAATCCTTCCGCTCCCAAGTTCTGGGAAAAGACCTGCGGCAAGTGCCACCAATATCAGCTGGATCGGGTGCGTTCCAACCTGATGCTGACCAATACCGGATTTATCAAAAATATTCGCCTGACCTGGGAAGGGGGCGAAGAATACCTCTATGCGACGATGGATCAGAAGCTTTATGATGCCGAAGGCAAACCGGTTGAACATCATTCAGTCTTAAAGCTGCGCAATCTGGCTGGAGAGCTATATCGTAAATACTGTTCGTTGTGCCATGTCGGCATGGAGTCACATCGGTCGTGGAAAGCCTCTCATGCATCGGGCTGTGCCGCCTGTCACTTTCCGTTCAATGAAAATGGCACCTATCAGGGCAATGACTTGGCCATGAAAAATAAATGGCCCCATTCCGCCAGTCATCAGATGGAACCGCTGCCGACCAATGAGGTGTGTTTTCGTTGCCATAACCGCAGTGGCCGGATTGCCTTGTCTTATCAGGGCATGAACGACGGCAATAACGGTCTTGTGCCGGTCAATAATGGTTTCCCCGGTCCTGAGCTGATCAGCGGGGCGCGCAATGTCACACATATTCAGGGTGATATCCATTTCGACAAAGGGATGGACTGCATTGATTGCCATACCTCTCGCGATGTGATGGGAGATGGCTATGCCTATGAAAATATGTATCAGCAGACCGAAGTTGCCTGCGAAGATTGCCATGGCCGCGGCGACGAAGGACCCCGTTATGAAGTGGTCGAGCGTGAAAACCATGATGCGGTGCGTGAGTCGCGCAACTACCAGCGCCAGGTTAAAACCGGTGATAAGCTGGTTTTGACCTCAAAAGGGCGGCCCTATTCCAATGTTTTTTATCAAGACGGTAAAATCGTGGTTGTGGGCAAACGTGATGGCCAGGAACATATCAGCAAGCAGATTGCCGGGACGCCTGAGCACAAGATTGTCGGCCATGAACGGATGGAATGCTACGCTTGCCATTCGGCTGCGGTACCGCAGTGTTTTGGGTGCCATACCCAATATGATCAATCCCAAAAAGGGTTGGATTTTGTCCGTGGCCGGGAAACCTGGGGCAAGTTCAGCGAAACGGAAGACTACCGTTCTCTCTATCCGTTTTCTCTGGCGTTGGACCAACGAGGAAAAATTGCCCCGATGACGCCGGGCTGCCAGACGTTTGTCACGGTTCTTGATCGTCGTGGCAATGTGCAAAAAGAGGAATATGTAGCGAACTTTCGTGGCAAGCAGCAACTGCGTTTTGCGCCGTTTTATTCCCATAATACCGCTTTAAAAGCGGTTAGTTGTCGTGAGTGTCATGCTGATCCGGCCTTTTTGGGCTTTGGCCAACATGTCGTGGAAGGGCAAAGTGTTGAGAGTACCCTGATCTGCGAAAAATCTGACGAATTACCATTGGACGGTTTTATGGTGATGAAACAGGGCGAGGTGCAATCGTTTTCCGCCGTGGTGCGGGAACATAGCCGCCCTTTAAATGAACACGAAGTGCGTCGGGCTCTCATGGTCAACCAGTGTCTGGTCTGCCATGATGATCCCAAGGATGCCATCTACCAACAGGCTTTAGATTATGACCAGATTGACCGTTGCCTTCAGCGCGTTACTCCTGATCGTTAGCGTGACTCCTGTGCTGGCAGCACCTTGTCAGCAGTGTCATGAAGTGACGGTGTCCGGTGTTCATCAGGGAATAGCGTGTCAGGAATGTCATGGAGCACAGGGCAACCTGGGGAACCCCGGCATTGCCGACAATCGCGGATTGGGCTGTGTTGAATGCCATGCTGATACCGGCATGATTTTTTCCCATGCCATGAGCCGTCGGACGGCGGAACAGGCGTTTTGCCAACGAAGTTGGGGGCGGGCAGATACTACCTTCTATGCGACGAACTGTCAGCAGTGCCATGTCGCCTCGTGTGCGGATTGCCATGGCTCCGGACACGACATCACCACTCCGGACACGCACCGCTGTCAGAATTGTCATCAGGGGTATTTTGTCGGTTGGGATTTCTCCGGACGCGCACCGCGTGAAGACAGTGTTCGTTACCAGCGTGGTCCGCGTTCCCACGAACAGTATTATCTGAAAATGCGCCCTGATGTGCATGCCGAAGCCGGTCTTGATTGCAGCGATTGCCACACCATGGCCAGCTTTCTGGACGGAAAGGTCAGTGGCAAGTCGTGTCGCGATTGTCACGATGTGAATCCAGACATTATTGAGCATGGCATCGCGGCCCATTTGGAGAACATGGAATGTGTCAGTTGTCATGCGTCCTGGGCGGCTCAGGAATATGCGACCTATTATATTGAGACTATCAATAGCAGCAACCGCGCCTACTTCCGGGTGAAACCCACCGGCAATGAGCGCTATGTTAAAAGCAGTTATCTCAAGCGACAAGATTTACCACCGTTGGGCGTGAACGAAGAAGGTCGGGTGGCACCGATCCGTCCCCAGTTCCAGGCCTATTACAGCAAGGTGGTCGATAATCAGCCTCAGGGAGAGGAAAATCAACGCTTGGCCAGCGAATGGAAAGTCTTTACGCCGCATACGATTCGTCGGGGAACGGCATTATGCGATCAATGTCACGGTAATGCGCGGCGTTTTATCCTCGAACCTCTCGAACAGCGGATTTATCGTCCGGATCGTGACGGTTTGGGGATTGACAGCCTGTGGCGTTCTGAAGGACAACGGGTGGTGAATGGCAGTTTTATGCCACCAGCTCGCTTTGAACGGATGAGTCAGAAGACACCGGAGTATAGCCGAGGATATGTGAAAAAATGGCAAGATTTTCTCAAAAAAGACGCGGCTTCATCCAAACCCTGATTGTCGGTGGGATTTCCGGGTGGGGTTTGTTCCGTTTTTTTTCCGCCTCTAAGTCGCAGGAAACCCTGCTGGCAACGGTAGAGGACAAGCGGATTCCTGAGCGTGGCGCCTTGGTGTTTCGCCAACAACGTTTTGCGCTGATTCGCGAACAGGGGCACGTTTATGCTTTGAGTCTGGTGTGTACCCATCTGGGCTGTACGCTCACGGTGACCTCGACGGAATTAAGCTGCCCCTGTCATGGCAGTACTTTTGATCGACATGGTGAGGTGACACGGGGGCCTGCGGATCGACCATTGCCGCAATTGCGTCTCGTTCGCCGCGCAGACTCCTGGCAGGTTTATGGCTAATATCTCAGCACATTCAAAATTGTCGTTTGTAGGAGCGGCTTCAGCCGCGAAAATCCATGCTTTGGAAAACAACAATTCAAAAATATTCGCGAATAAATTCGCTCCTACATGTGATTTTCTTTATGACAAAATTACGTGTGTTCGAGTCGTTGTTGACTAAACTATAAGGGCGTCAGCTGCGATAAACGCGAGCTTTATCAATGACCACCGAGGATGGTGACTGTGTTTAAAGATTTTATCCGACATCTGTTTCCACGCATGGTTCTCAAAGAGAACCTGAAAATCAGCTATACCTTTTGTCTGGGAGGCATGGCCTTTACCTTGTTTGGGTTGTTGGCAGTCAGCGGGTTGTTGCTGGCCATGTATTATCAGCCGCATGCCGACCATGCCTACAGCTCAATTCTGTATATTGAAGAGCAGGTGTTTGGTGGCCATTTTCTGCACAGTTTGCATCGCACCGCATCCAATCTCTATCTGTTGCTGATTTTTCTTCACACCTTGCGGGTACTGTTGACCGGAGCCTACCGGCCACCGCGCCAGATGAATTGGCTGATCGGTTTTCTGTTGCTGTGTCTGGCCCTGTTTTCCGGCTACACCGGCTATCTGTTACCCATGGATCAATTGGCTCTGTGGGCGACTCAGACCGGTATGGAGCTGGTGCGGATTCTTCCCCTTGGCGAGTTGTTTTATCAGTTTCTGGTGCCGGATGCCGTTGGTGAGCCGTTGTCTCTGTTGCGGTTTTACATCCTTCATGTTGTGGTCTTGCCCATGACGACGGTCCTGTTGTGTGCGCTTCATTTTTACAAGATCCGTAAACAAAAAGGAGCCTTGCCTTACCTGTGAAAAACTATGTCAAAAGTGATCCGACCTTTTTCCGCCTGATCAAGGGGGCGATGGCGGCAACGATCCTCGCGACGGTCGTATTTGCGGCGCTGTTCCCGGCGCCGTTGCTGGAGCCCGCCGATGTCTCGCGGGTGCCGAATCCGTCACGTGCCGCCTGGTTTTTGATCTGGATGCAGGAAGTGGTCAGTTATTCTAAGTATGCCATCTATGGCGTCGTGTTGCTGGGAGGGGTTTTTTGCCTGTTGCCCTGGCTGCCCGGTGTGACTTCGTCCAAACGGGCCTGCTGGTTGCCGCATGATCAACGTTGGGTTAATTGGTTGACTGTTGTCAGTTTTGTCGTGATTGTTTTGCTGACTGGTGTTGCTTTTTATTTCCGGGGTGAAAATTGGTCCTTCGTCTTGCCATTTTAATCCTGCTGCTCGGGCTGACGGTTCCGGTGTCTGCCGAAACGCTCAACAGTTGTCTGGAGTGCCATAGCCGTGTTGTGCTAAGCCATGATTTTGTGACGGATTCACCTGTTGCTTTGATGGATTGTGTTGGTTGCCACCGGGGCAATCCGCAAACACGGCGCAAAGATCTGGCCCATTCGCAGCGCATTGATGCGGACTATGCCTGGTTTCGTCTCGACGACACACCCATCATGACTGCGGCACGACAGAGCATTGACCGATTTGCCTGCCGACGTTGTCATGTCCAAAATCGCAAAGGCAATACGCTTGCGGCGGATCTTGATCAACTGTTGGACCAGCGGTCCGTTGACGAATTGGTCCAGGCCTTGTTGGAACCCGCCTATTATATGCCTGATTTCGCTTTGGGTGAGGAGGATCGTCAGCTGGTGATTCTGGCTCTTCTCGCCGGTGGGATAGAGCCGCTTCAACAGGATGGTGACGACGTAACTATCGTCCATTTTGAAAATCCCGTCAGTGAAGAACGTCCTTTTGAAAAACACTGTGGGGCTTGTCATCGTGTGCTGACACCGCATTTGGGTGGTTTAGGGGCGGACACCATTGCGCCCAACCTCTCTGGTTTGTTGACACCCTTTTACTTGAAGAACTTTAAGGATAATCAGCTGTGGACAACGGACGGTCTGATGCGTTGGATTAAAAATCCACGCCAGATCCGTCCACTAGCTGTCATGCCGCCGCTCGATTTGAATGATCAGCAGATCCACAAGCTGATCGATAACACTTGGCCTGCCACTCAGGGAGAATTGCACCCATGAAGACACCCATCCGTATCCTGTTTGTTTTGTTTAGCCTGGCCCTGGTCAGTGCCTGCAGCCATCTCCATGTTGATCTCGATTCCCATTGGCGGCTGTCGCAAGATGCCCGAGTTGCCGTCGTGGTTGAACAGCCGCCAACAGAAATTTCAGTATCCCAAGTGACCGATGCTGTGTATAACCTGGGCTGGAAACCGGCTGACGGGAACTCTGCGGCAGATGCGCAGTTGCTGTGTCGTTGGCAACGCGTTGTCGATTTGACGGACGATAGTGAGCCGACCGAAGCGATTAAGAGTTTTCATGCCAAGATTATCAATGCTCAAAACGGCCAGCTGCTCGGGGTTGTGGATTATTTTTATGCGGATGGAGAGCTGGATCTCTGGACCGGGGTTGAAAAAGCTTTGAATCAGTTGTATGCGCAGATAACGGTCACACCCGTTGCTGCTGAGCCCGTTGCTGCTGAGCCCGTTGCTGCTGAGCCCGTTGCTGCTGAGCCCGTTGCTGCTGAGCCCGTTGCTGCTGAGCCCGTTGTCGCTGAGCCCGTTGTCGCTGAGCCCGTTGTCGCTGAGCCCGTTGTCGCTGAGCCCGTTGTCGCTGAGCCCGTTGTCGCTGAGCCCGTTGCTGCTGAACCCGTTGCTGCTGAACCCGTTGCTGCTGAACCCGTTGCTGCTGAACCCGTTGCTGCTGAACCCGTTGCTGCTGAACCCGTTGCTGCTGAACCCGTTGCTGCTGAGCCCGTTGCTGCTGAGCCCGTTGCTGCTGAGCCCGTTGTTGCTGAGCCCGTTGTTGCTGAGCCCGTTGTTGCTGAGCCCGTTGTTGCCGAGCCCGTTGTTGCCGAGCCCGTTGTCACTGAACCCGTTGACTCGATATCCAGTGCGATTGACACTTCCTCATCGTCTAGATCGGGCGTTATTTATCAGCAATCGGTTGTCGGTTCGCAAGAAAATGACGTAGAACAAGCTGACCACAAGAAGCAAGCGTCACCGCAGGCTATGGAAAAATCTCCCTGGATTCCCCGCTTTCAGGGCATGGGCTTGGAAAACTGGGGGAAAGAGGAACCCCTGATGGATTAAACTGCTGGTCATTCGATGGAGGCCCCTCTTGATAAGGGGCCTCTTTTTTTGTGCGATTTTATTTCCTCAATGAGCTAGAATTATTTCATGGCTTAGTTTATATGGGGGATTTGTAATGAAGTGGGATGCGATCTGTCGGCGGAAGAATCTTTGTATCGATTTTTTTGTTCTGCCAATACTGGGAGCACTGTTGCTCAGCGTGCTGTCCATTGTCCAAAAGTTGTATATCGGTGCTCCGGTCTGGCGGATGCAAGTATATTATTTTCCTGCTGTCTATGGCAGCATCGCCGGTGGCTTGGTTGGAATCTGGTCGCGGCGACTCCGCCAAGCGCTGTTAAAACAGGTGAAACTGCAAGAGCATTATCTCGACATGTTTGAAAATGCCTCCGATTTGATTCAATCCGTACGACTTGATGGTTCGATCCTCTATGTGAACCGCGCTTGGAAAGAAACCCTCGGTTATTTTGATCATGATATCCCCTCATTGAATATCTTTGACGTTATCACCTATGTTGATCGTCCAATCTGTCGTAATCGGGTCATTTCGTTGCTCGATGGTGTCGAACTCGGGCCGATAGAGGTGACATTCCAATGTAAAGATGGCCGTGCTGTCCTCCTTGAAGGCAACATCAGCTTAAGGCAGGAGGAGGGGCAACCGCACAGTATTCGAGGTATCTTTCGTAACATTTCTGAACGTAAGCAGGCGGAACACAAAATTCATCAACTGGCCTATTATGATACTTTGACCGGACTACCGAACCGAGTTTTGTTACAGGACCGTCTGAGTCATGCCATTGCCGAAGCTCGGCGGTTTTCGCACTATCTGGCCGTGATGTTTATCGATCTGGATCAGTTTAAAAAGGTCAACGATTCGTTGGGACATTCCGTTGGTGACCAGCTGTTGAAGGATGCCGCACGAAGATTGCGTAGCAGTTTGCGTGATAATGATACAGCCGCACGTCTCGGTGGCGATGAGTTTGTTGTCATCCTCTCTGGATTCAAACAGATCAGCAATCTTCCCCATATTTCCAGCAAGGTTCTTACTGCATTATCGCAGCCCTATTTCTTAGCTGAGCGGGAGCTGGTCGTTTCGGCGAGCCTTGGCATCTCTGTTTACCCTCAGGATGGCGACAATGCCGAAATTTTGATGCGTAATGCCGATATGGCCATGTACGCGGCCAAATATGATCATGGCAATGGCTACTGCTTCTTTTCTGAAGAGATGAACAAAAATGCCACGCGCCAACTTGAGTTGGAAGAGCAACTTCGTCATGCGCTGATTGATCAGCAATTTGAGGTGTATTTCCAGCCACAATTTGATTGGAGCCGGCAAAAAGTAACCGGCGTCGAAGCGCTGGTGCGTTGGAACCGGGTACAGGGTGAGGTGGTGCCGCCTGAGGTGTTTATTCCCGTGGTTGAAAATACCGGTCAGATTGTCGCTCTCGGTGAGTGGGTTTTACGTCAGGCGTGTCTTCAGATCCAACAGCTTCAATGTCAGCTCAATGTTCCATTGCAGCTCTCGGTTAATTTGTCCGGTCGACAATTTGATGATCTTTCCTTGATGTATAAAATAAAAAAGATTCTTCTGGAGACCGATTTCCCTCCGGAACAATTGGAGTTGGAAATCACTGAAACCATATTGATGGAGAATGCCGACTCAGCACGAAAAACGCTTGGTCAGCTCAGTCAGCAGGGAATTCGACTGGCCATTGATGATTTTGGTACCGGTTACTCGTCGCTCAATTATTTGAATACCTTTCCGGTTGATCGCTTAAAGATCGATAAGTCTTTTCTTGTCAATGTGATGCATGATGATAATCATGCGGCGATTGTTGCAACAATTATCTCTATGGCCGAGACGTTGGGTCTCAGCGTGATCGCAGAAGGGGTCGAGACGATGGAACAGGTGAGTTTTCTCAATGATCTTGGTTGTCAAGCCATGCAGGGATTTATCTTTTCCGAGCCTTTACCTCGAAAACAATTAGAAGCATTTTTGCAAAGGGGCTGGCCGTTTCAGCAATAAGGCCGCTAGTGCTCGGACACACTCAATTTTGTCCTCGGAAAGAGCACCTGTAGGAGCGAATTTATTCGCGGATTGTTTTGGTCCTTGATCCTTATCATGATGGGAATTCGCGGCTGAAGCCGCTCCTACACTGTACAATCTCAAATATGCTGACGGACGAGTACCCGAACACAGTCAATTTTGTCATCGGAGTGACCACCAGTAGGAGCGAATTTATTCGCGAATTGTTCTGGTCCTTGATCCTTATCATGATGGGAATTCGCGGCTGAAGCCGTTCCTACACTGTACAATTTCAAATATGCTAACGGACGAGTTATTTTCACAAAAAAAGCCAAGGTTGCAAGTGCAACCTTGGCTTTTTAGTTTCCGTCACCGGAAAGATTTTACAGTGCGTCGATAATTGCGTTCAGAGTTGCACTCGGACGCATCGCAGCGCTTACCTTAGCCACTTCCGGTTTGTAGTAACCACCGATATCAACCGGTGAACCTTGAGCCGCCAGAAGCTCTTCGTTGATTTTGGCTTCGTTGGCTTCAAGATCTGCAGCAACTTTAGCGAACTTGGCTTTCAGTTCAGCATTTTTGTCTTGTGCTGCAAGCGCTTTTGCCCAGTACAGAGCAACGTAGAAGCTGCTACCACGATTGTCAATCTCATTGACCTTACGTGAAGGAGCTTTCTCATTCAGCAGATAATCCGTAACGGCTGCATCCAGAGTTTCAGCATACAGTTGAGCCGTTGCATTATCGGTTGTTTTGGCAATGTGCTCCAAAGAGGGAACCAGAGCGCAGTATTCACCCAAGGAGTCCCAACGCAGGTGACCTTCTTTGAGGAATTGCTCAACGTGTTTAGGAGCAGAACCACCAGCGCCTGTTTCAAACACGCCACCACCTTGCAGCAACGGTACGATGGAAAGCATGCGCGCACTGGTGCCGAGTTCCAGAATCGGGAACAAGTCAGTGAGGTAATCACGCAGGGCGTTACCGGTGCAGGTAACGGTGTCTTCACCACGGCGGCTGCGATCACAAGCAAGCTGCATGGCGTCGTCAGGAGTCATGATGCGGATGTCCAGACCGGTGGTGTCATGGTCTTTGAGGTAGGTTTCAACTTTGGCAATGATTTGCGCATCATGGCCACGCTTGGGATCCAACCAGAAGACAGTCGGAACGCCAGTGGCTTTTGCACGGGATACCGCCAGTTTAACCCAGTCACGAATCGACTCGTCTTTGGTTTGGCAAGAACGGAACACATCGCCGGCTTCGAGGGTCTGCTCAAGCAATACGTTGCCGGTAGCATCATCAATCACCTGAATTTTGCCATCGCCGGGAGAGTAGAAGGTCTTGTCGTGAGAACCGTACTCTTCAGCTTTTTTAGCCATGAGACCAACGTTGGAAACCGCGCCCATGGTGGCCGGGTCGAATTGACCGTTTTTCTGGCAATCTTCGATGACCGTTTGGTAGATCGTGGCATAGCAACGATCAGGGATCATGGCAACGGTGTCTTGCAGTTCGTCTTGCAGGTTCCACATGCGGCCGCCGTCGCGAACAACAACCGGCATGGACGCATCAATGATCACATCGTTCGGTGCATGCAGGTTGGTGATACCACGACGGGAGTCAACCATGGCCAAAGCAGGACGGTCTTTGTACACGTCCATAATCGCCGCTTCGATCTCTTCGCGCTGCGCATCGGGCAGGCGCTTGAGCTTCGCATAAACATCGCCCAAACCATTGCTGACGTTGACACCGATCTCTTCAAAAACAGAACCATATTTTTCAAAAACATCTTTGTAGAAGACTTTAACGCACTGACCGAAGATGTACGGGTCAGAGATCTTCATCATGGTTGCCTTCATGTGCAGAGACAGCAGAACGCCGTCTTTTTTGGCTTCTTCAATCTGCTGAGCAAAAAACTCACGAACTGCAGCCATGCTCATGGAAGAGGAATCAACAACTTCACCCGCCAGGACGGGCAGTTTTTCTTTCAGAACTTGCTCACTACCATCATTACCGACGAATTTATAAGTAAGGGTCGTATCTTTGTCGAGAGTGACAGACGTCTCACTGGCATAAAAATCGTTGGCGCTCATGTGCGCTACGCGAGTTTTTGAGTCAGCAGGCCAGTCTTTCATCATGCGATGAGGATTTTTCTGGGCGAATTTTTTAACGGAAGCAGCAGAGCGACGATCGGAGTTACCTTCACGCAGTACCGGGTTAACCGCACTGCCCAGGCACTTGGAGTAACGCGCTTGCAGCTCTTTTTCCGCATCGTTCTTAGGCTCTTCAGGATAGTCAGGAACATCGTAGCCTTTGTCCTGCAACTCCTTGATGGCCGCTTGCAGCTGAGGAATTGACGCGCTGACGTTCGGCAGCTTGATGATGTTTGCCGAAGGATCCTGAGTTAGCTCACCCAATTGCGCCAAGTAGTCAGCAACTTTTTGCTCATCTTTCAGCTTTTCGGGGAAATTAGCAAGAATACGCCCAGAAAGGGAGATGTCGCGTGTTTCAACATCAACACCTGACCCTTTGAGGAACTTTTGGACGATAGGCAGCAATGCATACGTTGCTAATGCCGGTGCTTCATCAATTTCTGACCAGATAATCGTGGACATGATCTCTCCTTAGTGGTGAATACCGTAACGCTCAATCTCTATTACGTGCAGTAACTCAGCATATGCTCACCGAAATAAACCATTATCGGATGAGCGCTGTATAAGCATCGCCATAAATTATCAAGCGATACTGCAAGATGAGTCGTTGGTGAGTGTGCAGGGACAGGTAGGGTTCATGGGGCTGGCAAAAATGCCGTCAAACATCCCAGAAGCCTGACATGTCCAGCAATCTTCCATGGATATATGTTAAAACGGCCCGGAGGATGTGAATCCTCCGGGCGGGTTGTGCGTGTTACAGGTGGAGCGGTGATTAAACCGTCCAGGTGTGACCTTCTTGCATAACTTGGTCAACCGTGCGGCCGCGCTTGGCTTTAACACCAGCAACTTGCTCGTAAACCATGTCGTCGTAGGTCTTTTTGCTGTCGTCAGCAAAGATGATGCCCAGTGCCAGAGGCAGGTTAGCATCGGGACGCATGGTCGCCAGCAGTGCAGCAACTTCAGCGTTTTTCTCGTCGTGAACCAGAATGTCGGATTCAGCAACGTCAGCCACTTTGGCTGCTTTGATCTTGAAGCCATCTTGAACCAGGCAGTACTGGCTCTCTGTACCAAAGATCATTTTTTCACCATCTTTAAGGATGATGTAGAAGTCAGCACCGGTTTCTTTGTCTGTCAGTTTGCTGTGTGCGCCATCATTGTAGATGATGCAGTTGGCAAAGATTTCCATCATGCTGAAACCTTTGTGCATTGCGCCACGTTTGCAGATCTCTTCAGACAGCTTCATTTGAGCGTCCAGGCCACGGGCAACAAACGTTGCACCAAGACCCATTGCCACTTTCAGAGGAGTCATCGGGTAATCGATAACACCGTAAGGCGTGGTTTTTGAGATCTGGCCCATCTCCGAAGTCGGAGAGTATTGACCTTTGGTCAGGCCGTAGATCTTGTTGTTGATCATGACGTAATTCAGGTTGATGTTACGACGAATTGCGTGCATGAAGTGGTTACCGCCGATTGCGGTGGAGTCACCGTCACCGGAAATAACCCAGACGTCGAGCTTAGGGTTGCCAACTTTAACACCGGAAGCGATGGCAGCGGCACGACCGTGGATGGTGTGCAGACCATAAGTTTCCATGTAGTAAGGGAAACGGCTGGAGCAACCGATACCGGAAACGATAGCCACTTCGTCGCGGGGCTTGCCAGCGGCAACCATGCCCGCGCGGACAGCGTTCATAATGGCGTAGTCACCACAACCCGGGCACCACTTAACCTCAGCAGCGGAGGCGAAATCTTTTTTAGTCAGTTCTGCCATGATTTATTCTCCTAACATTTCGTTGACTTTGTCGATAACCTCGTACTCGCGGAACGGGTCGCCCTGAACCTTGGAGAGAGATTGTACGTCAACCAGGAACTTGGCGCGCAGCAGCAGGCTCAGTTGGCCCATGTTGAGCTCAGGAGCCAGGACCTTGTCGAAACGGCTGATGATGTCGCCCAGATTCGGCGGGAACGGCCATACCCAACGCAGGTTAACACCGGAAACCGATTTGCCGTCAGCGATGAGACGGTCAACCGCGCCTTTAACCGCGCCATAAGTACCACCCCAGCTGATAACCAGAACTTTACCTGAATCAGCACCGTTGATCTCTGCCTCAGGCAGTACAGCGGCCAGGTTGTCAACTTTGGCTTTACGGATTTCAGTCATTTTCTGGTGGTTCATCGGGTCATGGCTAACAGCGCCGGACTCGTTTTTCTCCAAAGAACCGATACGGTGCTGGCACCCTTTGGTCCCGGGGATAGCCCAGTCACGTGCCAGAGTCTCGGGATCACGCTTGTAAGACATGTAGGTCTCACCAGGATGATCTTCCGGCTTCCACAGGTTGACGTAAGGACGCAGGTCCTCCAGCTCATCCAGGGTAGGAACTTTCCAAGGACAGCTACCCTGACCGATGTAGCCGTCAGTCAGGACGATAACCGGAGTACGGTATTTCAAAGCAATTTTAGCGCCTTGGAAGGTTGCGTCAAAGCAGTCTGCCGGGCTGTTGGCCGCGATGATCGGCATATAGCTGTCGCCGTTGCGGCCGAACATGGCTTGCAGCAGGTCAGATTGCTCGGTTTTGGTCGGCAGACCAGTACAGGGGCCGCCACGCTGAACGTTAACGATAACCAAAGGCAGTTCCAGGATCAGAGCCAGACCTGCAGCTTCAGTTTTCAGCGCCAGACCAGGACCGGAAGTCGTGGTGAAAGCCAGGTTGCCAGCGTAAGCAGCGCCGATGGCACAGCAGATACCCGCGATTTCGTCTTCCATCTGCATGGTAACGAGGTCGAGGTCTTTGAATTCAGAAGCGTAGTGCAGCAGGTCGGTTGCCGGGGTGATGGGGTAAGAACCGATGAAGGATTGCAGACCCGATTTAGCACCAGCAGCGGCAATCGCCAAAGCGGCGGCGTCATTACCGGTGATGTTACGGTAGAGACCTTTTTCAATCTGAGCGGCACCAAGGTCATAGCGCTCTTGGAACATGATGGTGGTTTCACCATAGTTCAGGCCAGCTTTGAACGCCTTGGTGTTGGCTTCAGCAATTTGCAGCTTAGGCTTCTTGGCGTTAGGGCCAAATTTTTCCTGAATGAAGTCAAGAACCAGCTGAGGAGTCTTGTTGAACAGCCAGCACAGAACACCCATGGTGAAGAAGTTTTTACAACGGTCCTTAGCCGCGTTAGGCATATCCATGTCCGCCAGTGCTTCACGCACCAGAGTGAACATCGGAATGGCCTTAACGTCGTAACCATCGAGAGATTTGTCTTCGAGGGGGTTGCTTTCATAGCCAACTTTAGTCAACGCTTTCTCAGTGAAAGAGTCGGAGTTGGTGATGATCATCCCGCCGGGTTTGACGAATTTGGCACTGTGTTTAACCGCAGCAGGGTTAAACGCGACCAGAACGTCAGGAGCGTCACCAGCCGTGTAGATTTTGTGATCGCCCAAGCACATTTGGAAACCAGAAACACCCGCGATAGTACCGGTCGGGGCACGGATTTCTGAAGGATAGTCGGGAAGGGAGTTAACATCATTACCGTCCAATGCTGCCAGGGCGGTAAGCTGATTACCGATGAGCTGCATGCCGTCACCGGAGTCACCGGTGAATTTCACGACAAT
The DNA here is from genome assembly GCF_963678835.1 of uncultured Desulfuromonas sp. Lineage (NCBI taxonomy): Bacteria > Pseudomonadati > Thermodesulfobacteriota > Desulfuromonadia > Desulfuromonadales > Desulfuromonadaceae > Desulfuromonas > uncultured Desulfuromonas sp. The sequence goes on along the minus strand of NZ_OY787469.1, from coordinate 3,656,623 downwards.
TTGCTCAGCACTCGTGAGTTTTGCGTTCTCTGCCATACTGTCTCCTGTGTAAAAAGAGATGTTTTAAGAAATTATGCTGCGCTTACAGCAATCAAACATCGTCATTTGCTCGTCGCAAACTGTATACACCAATTGTATACAATATGCAATATACAATGTGCAAGCACAGAGATGCGTGAGATGAAATAAAATATCACATCCGTTGAGTTAGGCTAAAACAGTGTTAGGGAGTGTAAAAAAGGAGAGGGATTTTAAGAAAGTCCTTATGCTCTCAGACACTGACAAAGCAACAAGGGCAATGTTGCCATTGCCCTTGTTGGGTTGAGTCAACTTTGGTTGAGTTGATTAGCTGTTCAGGATATCTGCCATGTCGGGCAGGATGGTCGGCAGCTCATCAATCAAGCCTTTAACGGCGGCAACAGAGTTGTCGAACAGGGCTTGCTCTTCAGCGTCCAGTTCGAATTCCATGATGCCTTCGATGCCGCCGGCACCCATAATGCAAGGTACGCCAACATAGTAGTTGTCAACACCGAACTCGCCTTTGAGCAGAGCGCAGGTAGGCAGAACGCGCTTCTGGTCACGCAGGATCGCTTCTGCCATGGCGATGGCGGAAGATGCCGGGCTGTAGAATGCGGAACCGTTGCCGAGCAGTTTAACAACTTCGCCGCCGGCAGCTTTGGTGCGCTCTACCATGGCAGTCATCACTTCTTGTGCCTTGGCTTCGTTACCGTACTTGCGGATCAGCTGTTCCATAACGGGAACACCATTGACGTTGGCATAACGTACGATGGGAACCATGGTGTCGCCGTGGCCGCCGAGAACCATAGCATTGACGTCACGTACGGAAACGCCCAGTTCCCAAGCGATGAAGGAGCAGAAACGGTTGGAGTCGAGAACGCCAGCCTGACCCATAACGCGCTCAGGCGGGAAACCGGTAACCTTCTGGCACAGGGTAACCATGGCGTCCAGAGGGTTAGAGATGATGATGACGAAAGATTCAGGAGCGTACTCTTTGATGCCTTCAGCAACCTGCTTCATGATTTTGGCATTAACGCCGAGCAGGTCATCACGGCTCATGCCCGGTTTGCGGGGCAGGCCTGCGGTAACGATAACGACATCGGAACCAGCGATGTCAGCGTAGCTGTTGGTACCCTTCAGATCAACGTCAAATTGATCAACGCGGGCAACCTCAGCGATGTCGAGCATTTTGCCTTGAGGCATGTTTTCGACGATGTCAAACAGTACAACGTCACCCAGCTCACGCAGTGCGCACAGCTGTGCCAGAACGCCACCAATTTGACCACCACCGATCAATGAAATCTTAGCTCGTGCCATGTGTCTCTCCTCCAATCAAATAAATGAATAAAACCCGAAGCGACACGTGTCGCCCCGGAACGCGGAAATATGTGTCCGAAATGATTGAAAAGCAAGCGATTGTTTTTCGGTCCGGACCACTCCATAAAACGATTCGGAGTCTATACTATAAGCGACGTATACAGTATGCAAAACCCCGATTGCTGTCAAGAAAAATTACCATGCCCTTTCGTGGATGCAAGGCGAAAAGTTATTGTCCTACGGGAGAAAAATCCCTGAGCGGCGTGCAGTTTCACGGGCAGATTTACGTTCCTCGTCCGTGTGGTTGCGGGGGACGCTGAGAATCTGGCCTGGAAAAATTTGTTGAGGGTCTTTGATCTGGTCGCGATTGGCGCGATACAGCAAGGGCCAGAGCAGGCCTTCGCCGTAAATCGACGTTCGTGCCGCGATGGAATATAGGTTCTCGCCGGAGCCGACACGATATTCCGTGACAGCTGCCGTCGGTTGAGGTTCAGAGATTGGGAGTTTCGGATCTGGTGATGTTTCAACAGGGCGTTGAGGTGGCGCAGGGGCGATTACCGGCAGTTGATCCTGTGACGTTTTGAGCTGTTTATGCAATGAGGACAGGCGTTGTTCAGCTTTTAATGCCTCACATTGGCTGGCGTACTGTTGAATCGTCTGACGTTGACTCCGGGCTTTGCTTTTGGCCGTGATCGCCCATTGGGTAGCTTGTTGCAGGGTGGCGACTGCTTTCTCATTCTGGCCATTGTTGAGCAGGCGCTCCCCTTGCTGCAACGCGCCGGCAGCTTGGTCCAGCTCAGCTGAAGCATAGCTTTGCGCGCCCTCGTTGCGTGCCATCTCGACGGCTTGACGGGCGAGATGGAGTTCGACCGGCTGACTGCTGCTACAGCCGGTCAGAAGACCGGCTGTACACAGAACAATCATCAGCACACGATAAAATAAGTTCATCGAAACGCCTTGAGGGAATCTGGCCTCCGCAAACGGATGCCAGGTCGGTTACTCTTTTTTGCGCGTACGCAAACGAATGGACAGTTCCTGAAGCTGCTTGTCGTCGACTTCGCCCGGAGCCCCGGACAGCAGGCAGGTGGCCTTCTGGGTTTTGGGGAAAGCAATAACGTCGCGGATGGAATCGGAGCCGGTCAGGATCATCACCAGACGGTCTAGGCCGAAGGCCAGACCACCGTGGGGTGGTGCCCCGTATTCCAGTGCGTCCAGCAAGAAGCCAAATTTTTCCTGTGCTTCTTCTTCGCCAATGCCGAGCAGTTCAAACATTTTGCTCTGGATGGCTTGATCGTGGATACGGATACTGCCGCCGCCGATTTCCGAGCCGTTGAGTACCAAGTCATAAGCTTTAGCGCAAGCTTTACCGGGATCGCTGTCGAGCAGGGCAAAGTCTTCGTCGCGCGGCGCGGTAAACGGATGGTGGACTGCGACGTGGCGTTTTGCTTCCCCGTCCCATTCAAGCAGCGGGAAGTCGGTGATCCAGACAAACTGGTAATCATCTTTTTTGGCCAGACCGAGTTTCTGACCGAGGTGCCCGCGCAGGCGGCCGAGAGCTTCGTTGGTGATCGTCGCACTGTCGGCAACGAACATCAGCAGGTCACCAACCTGGGCATCGAGGGCCTGGTTGATTTTTTCCAGCTCTTCAGGTGTGAAAAATTTGGCGATGGGGGACTGCCAGCCGTCTTCGGTCATCTTGACCCAGGCCAGCCCTTTTGCACCGTAAATTTTAACGAAGTCGGTCAGAGCGTCGAGATCTTTGCGTGAGAACGTTGCACACCCTTTGGCATTAATGGCCTTGACCATGCCGCCGTTTTTCACCGCATCGGCAAAGACTTTGAACCCGCAACCGTCGACAATTGAGGACAGTTCGGTCAGCTCCAGGCCGAAACGCAGGTCCGGGTTGTCGACGCCAAAGCGATCCATGGCTTCGGCATAGGTCATGCGCGCCATGGGAGCGGCGACATCGACACCAATGGCTTCTTTGAAGACGCGGGCAATCATGTTCTCCATGATGGTCATGACGTCATCGGTGTCGACAAAACTCATTTCGCAGTCAATCTGGGTGAATTCCGGCTGTCGGTCGGCACGCAAGTCTTCATCACGGAAACACTTGACGATCTGGCAGTAGCGGTCGTAGCCGGATACCATCAACAGCTGTTTGAATAACTGCGGACTTTGCGGCAATGCAAAAAATTGTCCGCTGTTAACGCGGCTCGGGACCAGATAATCGCGGGCGCCTTCCGGGGTGCTTTTCGTGAGTACCGGTGTTTCGATCTCGAGGAAACCCTGCTCGTCGAGATAGCTGCGCACGGTGCGGGTGACCTTGTGACGCAGGATCATATTTTTCTGCAGAGCCGGACGGCGCAGGTCGAGGTAGCGGTGTTTGAGGCGGATGTTTTCAGCGACATCCACATGGTCATCGAGCATGAACGGTGGTGTTTTGGACACGTTGAGAATGCGCAGTTCGCTGACTTCCACCTCAACTTCACCGGTTTTCATCTTCGGGTTGACCGTGCCCTCGGGGCGCGGAGAGATCGTGCCCTTAACCGCGACGACATACTCGTTGCGTACTTTGTCGGCCTTTTCATGGGCTTCCGGATCGCGATCCGGGTCGAGAGCCAGTTGGGCGATGCCTTCGCGGTCGCGCAGGTCGATAAAAATCAGTCCACCGTGGTCACGGCGACGTTGAACCCAGCCCATCAGGCAGACTTCATTGCCGATGTCCGCGCTGCTGATATCCCCACAATAATGGGTTCTTTTCCAGTTTCCGAGTGCGTCGTTCAAGGGTTGTTCCTCCCAAAAAGTATTTTATGGCAAGCCGTTGTCTGTCTGGGCTCGTCACTTGATCACATAGATCGCGTTGACACGTTTTTCAACCTGTCAAACATGCCATTATAACGATGTTGTCGAACCATCGTCAAGCAATGGCCGTAGTTGATCCAGAAGCTGATCCAATTGCACGGATTGTTGGTCACCATCCGCCATCCGTTTCAGTTGAGCGCTGCCCTCACTGAGTTCGTTGTCGCCGATCATGATGGTGTAACGGCAGTTGAGTTTGTCGGCCCGCCTCAGTTGGGCTTTGAGGCTTCTGCCGGTGAAGTCCATCTCCGCGTAAATCCCTTCACGTTGCAGCTGGTGGAGGACCTTAAATGCAAATGTCTCGGCTTCTTGACCGAGGGTGGCCAGAAACAGTGCCGGCGGCGGTGTTTCGATTTTGCTGTCCTGCAACAAGAGCACCAGGCGTTCGACACCCATGGCAAAACCGATGCCGGGCAATGACGGTCCGCCCAGCTCTTCCACCAACCCATCGTAACGACCCCCCGCGGCCACGGCATTTTGAGCACCGAGATTGTTGGTGACCATTTCAAACGTGGTCTTGGTGTAGTAATCCAGCCCGCGCACCATACGATCATTGATCGAATAGCTGGTGCCCAGTTGATTCAGACACTGTTGCACTGTGGTAAAGTGCGCATCACATTCATCACACAGGTGGTCCAGCACTGATGGGGCCTCCTGAGTTGCCTCCTTGCATGATTTTGACTTGCAGTCGAGTACGCGTAGCGGATTTGTGGCATAGCGGCGCTGACAGTCCGGGCACAGTTGATCAAGGCGCTGCTGAAGGAAATCGATCAGGGTCTGACGATAACCGGGGCGACACTTGGGGCAGCCCAGTGAGTTGATCTGCAGACTGACATCGGTGAGGCCGACCGCTTCAAAATAATGGCTGAGCATGGCCAGAACCTGAGCGTCCATGCGCGGGTCGTCAATGCCAATGATCTCAGCACCGATCTGATGAAATTGACGATAACGACCTTTCTGGGGGCGCTCATAACGGAACATAGGGCCCATATAGTAGAGCTTGGACACCTGATCCTGATTGAAAAGTTTATGTTGAATGAACGAGCGCATCACCGGAGCGGTGCCTTCCGGTCGTAAGGTCAGAGAGTTGTCGCTCTTGTCGTTAAAGGTGTACATCTCTTTTTCGACAATGTCAGTGGTTTCACCGATGGAGCGGCAGAACAGCTCGGTTTTCTCGACGACAGGCACACGAATCTCCCGGCAACCATACGTAGCGAAAATACGGCGTGCGGTGTCCTCTAGAAACTGCCAAGTGGCAATCTCGTCCGGCAGAATGTCGTTCATCCCTTTGATTCCGGTTATATTCACGGGTGACTCCTTTGAAAATCATGTTCTCCACCGCGCATTTTTTTAGTGCGGCGGACGGATTTCCTTTAATACAGGATTTACCGACTCATGGGAACCCCCGGAGAAAAAAAACTCTCGCACGCGCTGTTGAAGAGCTGCCTGAAAAGACCGGAGAGGCTGCTGGAAAATCTGTACTTCGGGTGACGATTCACGGCCAGGGTAATGCTGATGCCAGATCCTGGCGTTGCCAGCCGTCGCCTGATTGGATCAGCCGGACCGAGCCATCGCGATCCGTACGGAGCAATGTCGTTGGCATGGTTTCCAGGGTGTCGATGACCGCGCGGTGGGGAAAGTGGTAGCGGTTGCGATAGCCGACTGTAGCAATGGCCCAGTCGGGCTGCAGCTTGTGCAGTAACGATTCATGGGCGCTGTGGCGACTGCCGTGGTGGGGCAATTTGATGACGTTAACCGGGCCGGGTGGGGGATCGGCCAGGAGTTGTTCAACGCCGTGGTGTTCCAGATCGCCGCACAGTAAAATGCCCTGATGGTGATTGCGGACATAGACCACCAGGGACTGATCGTTTTTGTTGTGAGGCTGCGGTGCGACAAAAACACTCAGTTGTTGGTGGACGCTGAGATCCACGTCCGTCCATCCCGAAGAAAAAACTCGGACCGGAATCTTGTGTGCGTGTAATACCTGTTGCAGGCTGTTATGAAGGTGTTCCGGCGCGACTGAGCACCAGAAGGCGTTAACCGGAAAATGTTCAAGGATGTGAATGAGTCCTTTGCGATGGTCTGGATGGTCGTGGGTGAGGATGACGGTGTCGATTTGGTCGACACCGAGGCGACCGAGAGCCGGTGCCACCAGACGCTCACCGACATCAAACGTTTGACTGTACAAACCGCCGCCGTCAATGAGGCAGGTGGTGCCGTTGGTGCATTGCAGCAGCAGACAGTCCCCCTGACCGACACTTAAGATACTGAGTTGCAGCGTTGAAAGTGGCATGCTGGTCACACCCAAAATCACACCGCCGAATAGGGTGGTGGTTAAAGAGGCAACGGCCAGGCGGCGATGTTTCGCCAGCAGGGCGAGTAAAGTGAGCGATACCCCGGCCAGCATCAGGTGCTGAGGAGCGGTCAGGTACAGGCGTTGGGCTGCCAAAATCCCCTGAGTAACGGTGGCGGATGTCGATAAAATGCCATCGAGAAGATTGCCTGCGGCCTGAAACAGAAGGGCCGCCCCCGGCAGGCCCGTTGCCAGCAGTGCGGTGGACAATAATGTCAGTGGCAGGATGACGAGGCCGACCAGCGGTACCGCGTAGAGGTTGTTGATCAATGCTGCCGGAGCCAGTACATGGAAGTGCCATAGCGCAATGGGCAGGGTTGCTACGGTTGCCGTCAGGGTGACCAGTGGCGGTAGTGCCAGCCAACGTTGCCAGCGGTGTTGTTGCCAGTGCCGCCATGCCGGCAGCACCAGAATTAAGGCCGCCACTCCGGCAAAAGAGAGTTGGAACGAGGCACCAAATAGAGCCAATGGTTTGACGAGCAGGATCAACAGGGCAATGGAGCACAGCAGGTCGTCAGGACGGACATGACGATGGCGGACAGTTAGCCACGCTGCCAGAGCGATGAGCAATCCGGCCCGCCAGGTTGGCAGTGCGCCGCCACTGAGAAGAAGGTAGAACAGCAATGGCGGCAGAATCAATACCGCAACCGCCTGCTGCAACGGACACCACATCAAAGCGCGGGTGCTGCGCCGGTAAAGTTTTTGCACTAACAGGTAGAGCATGGTCGCCAGCAGACCCAGATGCAGGCCGGAAATGGCAAAAAGGTGTGAGAGGCCGAATTGCGCTAAGTCGTGACGTTGTGCCGGTGTCAGTCGGCTTTTTTCGCCCAAGACCAAGCTGATGAGAAACGGAGTTCGTGGATGATTGATCTTTGTCGCAATGGCTTGACTCAGCTGACTGCGCCAGCGTTCCACCGTTACCAATGGTGAGGAGATGGTCGTCGGATGTTCGACCTCAATTTGCTTGGCAGAGGTGATGTAGCCGGATGCGCTTATTGCCAAATTTGCCAGATAGCGTGGGTAGTCAAATTCCCCCGGTGTGCCGAAACGTCGCGGACGGCGCAGTTTCCCTGTCCAGCGTAGGGTGTCGCCGGGGAGCAGTGGACATATCGTGTCGAGCAGGTGAACGCGAACCTGCTGTCCTCGCATTATCTCCGGCTTCTCGATCAAGACATCCATGCGCCAGCGTTGCGGTTGCGATTCCAGCCGGACAACCGTTGCCGTGATCTGCTGCTTGCCGGGCGGTACCTCTGTTTGTGTTACGGACCATGCCTGGTGATAACAGAATTGACCGAGAAACAGCATAATGAGGATGGTTGCGCTTGTTCGTGAGAAGCTTTGGCCGTGGCGCTGAAACGGCACCATGCCCCACAGTAGCACGGGGATGAGCACAAAAGTCGTCGGCAGCTGGAGTCCGTAGCTTGCCAGCATCAATCCCAGGCTGTAGCTTGACAGCAGGAGCCAGCTTCCCAGCTGACGGTATGAGTGCAGCATGAACCTCCCTTGCGGACGGGAAAAGAAAAATAGACACCGCAATGTTATTTCATTTTAATTTTTAAGGCAAGTTGAGAGGGGGGGGAGCGTTAAAACATGAAGCGTCGCATGCTGATATTGAGTAACAGGCCGGTGCCGATCATGGTTGTTACCATGCTGGTGCCACCGTAGGAGAACAGAGGGAGCGGGACGCCAACCACCGGCAGCAGGCCGATCACCATACCCAGGTTGACAATGATGTGCCAGAAAATCATAGCGGTGACGCCGATGCCCAGATACATGCCAAAACTAGAGCCGGCTTTGCGGGCGATCATGATGCCCCACAACACGATCATCAGATAGAGCGCCAGCAACAACAGTGAACCGATCAATCCCCATTCTTCAGCAAAGACCGAAAAAGCAAAGTCGGTGTGTCGCTCCGGCAGAAATGATAGTTGCGACTGGGTGCCCTGCATAAAGCCTTTGCCCCAGAAACCACCGCTTCCGACGGCGATTTTTGATTGAATAATATGATAGCCGGTCCCCAGAGGGTCGCGTTCCGGGTTGAGAAAGGTGCGGATGCGGTCCTTTTGATAGCCATGCAGCAAAAACCAGCCACCGACCATCGCCAGTATGCCACTGACACCGAGAACAACCAGCGTCGAGCGGCGAATGCCGGAGAACAGTGCCATGGTGACGCCGATAAACATCAGCATCATGGCCGTGCCGAGATCGGGTTGTTTCATGATCAACAGCACCGGGGTTCCAAGCAGTAATCCGGGGGCCCACAACTCCCTGAGGTTATAGCCGTTGGGTTGTTCATTGCGGCTGAAATAAGCGGCCAAGGCAATGATTAACACCAACTTGGTTATTTCACTCGGTTGCAGATTGAAAACACCCAGGTCGATCCAGCGGGTTGCTCCCATGCTGGTTTTGCCGAACAGCAGGACCCCCGCCAGCAAAGAGACGCAACCGATATAACCATAAATGCCCAGATATTCCAGGTGGCGGTAGTCAAACAGGGCAACAGCAAATGCGATGACCAGACCGAGTCCCAGCCAGTAGATCTGTTTAAGGTAAATCGGCGTTGCGCTCATGTTCCAGGTCGACGTCGAACTGTACAGATTCATGATGCCGATCCCTGCCGCTGTCAGCACCAGGCCCAACAGAATCCAGTCGATATTTGAAACCAGTCGGCGGTCAAACATGTGCGTCTCCGTTGTCTATTCTTCTGCGGCCGATTTTTCCGGGCCGGGGGAAATTTTGAAATAATTCTCGAAAATTTTGCGGACAATCGGACCGGCGGCGCTGCCGCCGTGCTGACCGTGTTCGACAATGACGGCAATGGCGATCTGGGGATCTTCCGCAGGGGCGTAGGCGACAAACAGGGCGTGGTCACGCAAACGATAGGCGACCTCTTCCGGGCTTTGCTTTTCACCACTCTCCGGGTCATCCTGGATTTTAACGACTTGGGCGGTACCGGTTTTTGCTGCAATCGTCACATCCGCCAGCCAGCTCGATTTACCGGTGCCACGTGGATGGTTGACCACTTGCTCCATCCCTTTTTTGACCGGATTGAGGATTTTGTCGTCAATCCCGGCCTGGTGTAGTACGACAGGGTCATTTTCTTTAAGGGTGCGCCCACTGTAATCGGTAATGCGTCGGACCAGTTGCGGCTGATACAGGGTACCGCCATTGGCAATGGTGGCGGTCATCACCGCCAGTTGCAGTGGCGTGGCCAAGACATAGCCCTGGCCGATGCCGGCAATGACGGTTTCCCCTTTGTACCACGAGGCGCCATAGCGGTTGCGTTTCCAGGTTTTGTCCGGGATCAGACCGGCCTTTTCATTGTCCAGCGGTAAATCGAAACTGCGTCCCAGACCCAGTTCGCGTGCCATCGTTGACATCCGTTCGATGCCGAGGCGTAAGGAAATCTCGTAAAACCAGACGTCGCAGCTTTCGCGCAAGGCTTTGTTCAGGTTTGTCGGGCCGTGACCGGTTTTTTTCCAGCAACGAAAATCGCGTGATCCGAGGGTGATGCGTCCTTTGCAGTCGATCAGCTCATCCGGTGTAACCACACCGGCGCGTAAAGCGGCCAGGGCGGTGACCATCTTATAGGTTGAACCGGGCGGATATTGGCCGCTGATGGCTTTGGCCTGCAATGGATGGTCAGGGTTTCTGACCAAAGCCTGCCACTCTTCCTGGCTGATGCCGCGAGCAAACAGCGCCGGATCAAAGGCTGGTCGGCTGACCATGGCCAGAATGTCGCCACTGTTGACATCGAGAACCACGGCGGCACCGGCCTGTTCATCAAATGCTTCTTCCGTGGCCAGTTGCAGGTCACGGTCTAGGGTCAGGTAGACACTTTTGCCGGGGAGTGGCTCCTCAACCTGGAGTTGACGCAACTCTTTGCCTTTCACGTCAACTTCCAACAGGCGCTCACCAGCCTGGCCCTTAAGATAGGTTTCCAGATGCTTTTCCAATCCGCTTTTGCCGATGAATTCGCCGGCGCGATAGCTTTGGAATTCACGACGGGTCAGTTCCTTTTCGGTAATGGCTCCAATATGACCGAAAAGGTGGGCCGCGACCTCACCATACGGATAGGAGCGCATCGGCTGCACTTCGATCAACATGCCGGGCAGGTCCACCGAATGCTCCGCAAGTTGTTCCAGGGTGTCGCGGTCGATGTCGCTTTTCAGTGGAATCGGGCGATAACGTGGATAGTAGCGTTTCTTGTCCCAAACCTCGGCCAGTTCCAACCAGTCGCTGTGCAGATAACCGGCCAGGTTTTTCAGAAGTTGTTCCTTGTCGGTAACCTCCTGGCGCAGCACGGAAACTGTGAATGACGGACGGTTGTCGACCAGCAGTTGGCCGTTACGGTCATAGATGGTGCCGCGCGGTGCGGCAATGGGGATATAACGGGTGCGATTTTTCTGAGACAACAGCTGATAACGCTCGCCGCTGATGATTTGCAGATACCACAGACGCATCGCTAACAAAGCGAAGAAAAAGATGGCTGCCAGCATGAGCAGCTCAAAGCGCCGCTTACGGCAAATGTCGTCGGGTTTGGGACTGTTAAGGGCCATTCGTGATTACCCCGAGTGTCGCAGCAGGCTGGGAGTCTTTGCCGGTCTGGTTCGACTGAGAAACGGCGTTGCGACCAGCACGGCCAGGATGTTGAGTAGAAGCTGCATCGGCAACTGAAATAAAACAATGCGCCAGCCCTGATCAGCATCGGCAAAGAACAGCAGGGTGGTGATCAGCAGCACATCGTGAGCGGCGGTGCCAAGCACTGCGGCGAAAAACATCACCGCCGCATTGTCGCGATTCAGTTGGCGGCCGCCGAGGTAGGTGGCGCAGAATACCAGCAGTAAAATAAGACCGTAAAGACCGAAGGTTGTGCCACTGAACACATCCAGAAGGCAGCCGAGCAGCCAAGAGGTGAATGCACCCTGGAGCGGCGAGGCGTGAATGCCGAGATACAGCGTGAGAATCAGGACCAGGTCCGGGCGTGGACCATTGCCGACCAGTGCCGGAAACAGCGAGGTCTGCAGCAGGATAAACAGCAGGCCGCAGGTCAGATGGCGCACCATTCGGCTCATTGCGTTTCTCCGGTGAGAATCAACACGTCTTCGAGGCGGGCAAAATCCACCGATGGGGTCAGTTCCAAGGTCTGAAACAGGCCGTAATCGTGTTTGACAATGTTGGAGATGGTACCCACCGGCAAGCCTTTGGGAAAAACGCCACCGGTTCCCGAGGTGACCACAACATCTCCCAGCGCAACATCATGACTGCGCAGAGCATATTCCAAGGTCAGTTGTGCGCCCTGACCACGGGCAATACCGCGGGTGCGGTTGTGCTGGACCAGGACAGCGACTTCCGATGACGCATCGATCACCAGCAAAACCCGCGAGGTGTGGGCTGCACACTTGATGGTGCGGCCGACGATGCCTTCGGTAACCACCACCGGCATCCCTTCATCAAGACCGTTGTCGGTCCCTTTGTCAATGGTAATGGTGCGGAACCAGCTTGAAGCGTCCACGGCTATCACCCGTGCCGGGATGGCCGGGAGTTCTGTGCCTTCAAGAAATCCGAGCAGTTGTTTAAGTCGCTGGTTTTCCAGCTCAATTTCACGCAGATGGGCCAAGTGTCCCTGCTCCTGGCGTAATTGCTCCTTGAGAGCAATGTTTTCTTCACGCACATGGATCAGGTCGATGTAGTTGTTCCACAGGGCCGACGTGTCGCGGCTGACGACATCAATTGCCCGGTAAAAAGGGCTGGCCAGTTGCAGGATGGCTTTTTCAAACAGGGAGGTGTGCTCACGTTGACGTAAGCTGTTGGAATAAAGCAACAGTGCGCACAACAGCAGCAGGCAGAATAACAGCGCGGTCTGATATCGCTTAAGAAAGTCGCGCATGAAAAGTCTCAGGGTGAACAGCGCAGGGTGGCCCCTGCGCTGTTGTTGTCAATAGGGATCAGGTGGCGACGGTGACGCGACGCAGCAGGTCCAGTTCGTCAAGAACCATGCCGGAGCCGAGAACAACACAGGACAGCGGGTCGTCGGCGATCATCACCGGCAGCCCGGTTTCGCGGCGCAACAGCTCGTCGAGGTTGCGCAGTTGAGCGCCACCGCCGGCAAGAATAATCCCGCGGTCGACAATGTCCGCCGCCAGTTCCGGTGGGGTGCGCTCCAAAGCGACTCGGACCGCTTCAACGATGGCGTTGACCGTTTCGGCCAGCGCGTCGCGAATCTCTTCCGAGTTGATGGTGATGGTGCGCGGGATGCCGGTGACCAGGTCACGGCCTTTGACATCCATGGTGTCCTCTTCTTCACCGGCGTAAGCGCTGCCGATTTCGATTTTGATCTGCTCTGCGGTGCGTTCACCGATGAGCATGTTGTATTTACGTTTAATGTACTGGGTGACGGCCTCGTCGAGTTTGTCGCCACCGACACGGACGCTTTTGGCGTAGACAATACCCGCCAGAGAGATGATCGCCACCTCGGTGGTGCCGCCGCCGATGTCAACAATCATGTTGCCGTTGGCTTCGGTAATGGGCAGACCGGCACCGATTGCTGCGGCCATCGGTTCCTCGATCAGATACACTTCGCGGGCACCGGCCGACTCTGCCGATTCTTTGACCGCGCGTTTCTCCACCTGGGTGATGCCCGAAGGAACACAGATGACAATGCGCGGTCGAACCAGTGCCTTGCGGTTGTGGACTTTGTGAATGAAGTAGCGCAGCATTTCTTCAGTGATATCGAAGTCGGCGATCACCCCGTCTTTCATCGGGCGGATAGCCACGATGCTGCCGGGGGTCCGACCGAGCATCTTCTTGGCTTCCACGCCAACCGCGAGAACTTTTTTTGCCCCGGTTGCATCCTTCTGGACGGCAACCACTGAGGGCTCACTGACGACGATCCCTTTGCTCTTCAGGTAGACCAGGGTGTTCGCAGTCCCCAGGTCAATAGCGAGATCGTTGGAAAAGATACCCCATAGGGCATTAAGCAGGTTAAACATAGCTGCACATTCCTTATTGTTGGATGCAGGGGATTCAGGTGGTTCTGTGTGAAAGATTTCAAACTAGCAGAAACCCTGTTTCTTCTCAAGGAATAACCGGGGGTGCCGGTCAGGTTCGAAAGATGTTGCTGTTTGATAATCCACAGGGTGCTTTGCATCTCGGTGGCAACAGGTAAACCGGGGCAAGAGGGTGTGGATTCTTCCGGCGGATGCGATGGGGGTGAATACCTCGCTGAAACCACCCTGTTTGCCACGTCTATTGCGGTAAAAACTGTTGCAATCCTTTGGGATGTTGACGTAAGATGCGACGCTGTTTTTACCGTAATTTTTCGCGTTCGACAAGGAGAAATCTTTCTATGTTAGATTTGATTCGTAAAAAGCAGAAAACCACCGTTGTCAAGGTTGTTTTCTGGGTCATTATCGCAACGTTTATCGGCACAATTTTCCTCGTTTGGGGTAAAGGCCGCGATCAACAAAGAGACATTACCGTAGCGGCACAGGTTAATGGCCGGGATATCAGCTTCGAGGACTTCCGGACCACCTACAGTAATATGTATAATCTTTACCGCAATCTCTACGGTAAAAATTTTACGCCGGAACTTGAACGGCAACTGCAATTGACCCGTCAGTCTGTTGAAATGCTGATTGATCAGACCCTGTTGCTTGAAGAAGCGGATCGTCTCAACCTCTCGATCAGTGATGATCAACTGATCCAGGCCATTGCCGAGATTCCCTCCTTTCAGGTTGATGGTGTCTTCAATAAGGAGCAGTACCTTTCTGTCCTCGGATACCAGCGGTTGACCCCAGAGGTGTTCGAGCAGATGCAAAAACGGCAAATGCTGGTCAGCCTTGCTCGGGAACAGCTCAAAAGTGCTGCGACGGTCACGGATGAAGATGTTGCCAACGAGTATCGCCGTATTAACGAAAAAGTTAACCTGAGCTACGTGGCGTTTTCAGCCGGACAATATAAGAAAGACGTCAAGGTGACCGATGAGGCTCTGACCGCTTACTACGAGGAACATCAGGAAGATTTTCGGGTGCCCGAGCAGGTTGCGCTGAGTGTTGTGACCCTGAATGCCGATGATTATGTCGATCAGGTGGTCCTCGAAGAAGATGCTGTCCAGCATTATTATGATCGCCATCTTGCCGAATATGAGATTCCGGAACAGATGTCTGCCTCCCATATTCTGATCGCTGTTGACGAAAAAGCCAGTGATGAAGAGCGGGAGACCAAGAAAGCCCTGGCCGAAGAAGTTCTTGAAAAAGCCCGCAAGGGTGATTTCGCCAAATTGGCAGAGCAATACTCTGACGATAAAGCTTCGGCCAAGAAGGGCGGAGATTTAGGCTTCTTTAAGCGTGGTGTCATGGTGCCCCCGTTTGAGGCTGCCGCATTTGCTCTGGAGAAAGATGCCTTAAGCCCCGTGGTTGAAACCCGTTTCGGATATCACATTATTAAGGGCGGCGAGCATATTGAAGCCGGATTTACACCATTGGCTGACGTGCGCGACAAGGTTGAGAAACAGCTGCGTGAGGAAGAGGCGCGTAAGCTTGCTTATGAAAAAGCCATGGACGCCTACAATCTCAATCGCAAGGAGAAGGATTTTGCTGCTGCGGCCAAAATGCTTGATGCTGTCGCGGTTGAAACCGGTCTGTTCTCTCGTGATAAAGCAATTCCTTCAGTCGGTGCCAACGCTGATTTGACCAATAAAGCTTTTGCTGCACAAGGTGGTGAAATTCTGGCTCCGGTCAACAGCAGTCGTGGTGTCATTCTTGCCGTTGTAACGGAAAAAATCGCCAGTCATATCCCGGAGTTCTCCAATGTTAAAGCGGCTGTGACTCAGGCCTATAAAAGTCAACAGGCTGCCCTGCTGGCTGAGCAGGCTGCAGAGCAGGCGCTGGCAAAAATTCAGGAAGGTGCTAAGCTCGAATCGATCGCCGGTAAATCGCAAAGCGTGACGGAAACCGGTCTGTTTGGCCGTGATCGTCGAGACTTTATTCCGACACTCGGTAGAGTGCCGGAACTGGTCGAGGCTGCGTTTAATCTGACTATTAAAGAACCCGTTGCCAAACAACTGTTCACCGCCGGACCCAATTTCCTGGTTGTTCGTCTCAAGCAGTTGCAGCCAGCAGATCCGGAAGGGTTGACAGCAGAAGAATCTGAGCGCCTGCAGCAAACAGTCCTGAAAAATAAGCAGGATGAACTTCTGCAAGCCAAATTGGATGAACTTAAACAATCCGCCGAGGTGATCATTGCCCCGGCAATCCTGCGCTCAATGGAAGGGAATGAATCATGACTCCGATCGTAATGCAGAGCAACTGCCCCGATCTCAAACTGGTCAATCAAGGAAAAGTTCGTGACATCTATGATGTCGGCGAGTATCTGTTGATTGTCACCAGTGACCGGATTTCCGCCTTTGATGTCATCATGAACGAAGGCATTCCGCAAAAAGGCTATGTACTGACTGAAATCTCCAAATTCTGGTTTGAGAAGATGACCGACATCATCCCCAACCATCTTGTCAGTACCAATGTGGATGACTTTCCGCCTGAAACACACAAATATCGCGAACAACTCGAAGGACGCAGTATGCTGGTTAAAAAAGCCAAGCCGTTGCCCGTTGAGTGTATTGTCCGCGGCTATATCTCCGGTTCCGGCTGGAAAGATTACCAGAAAACCGGCGCGATCTGCGGCATTCCGCTGCCGGAAGGGCTCAAAGAGAGCGATAAGCTTCCCGAAGTTATTTTCACTCCTTCGACCAAGGCTGAGCTCGGCGAGCATGATGAGAATATTCCGTTCTCCAAGGTTGAAGAGTTGTGTGGCGCAGAACTGGCCGCCAAAGTGCGCGATGTCACCATCGCCATTTACGAGCGGGCTCGCGACATTGCCAACGAAAAAGGGATCATTATTGCCGACACCAAGTTTGAGTTCGGCATGCTTGATGGTGAGCTGATCTGGATCGATGAAGCCCTGACTCCTGACTCATCACGGTTCTGGCCCAAAGACCAGTACCAGCCCGGTGGTCAGCAACCCAGCTTTGACAAGCAGTTCCTGCGTGATTACCTCGAAACACTCGACTGGGGTAAAACAGCGCCGGCTCCTGATCTGCCCCCAGAGATCGTGGAAAAAACCGGCCAGAAATACATGGAGGCCCTCACGCGCCTGACTCAGCCGACAACACTGAACACGGCTCCGTCCGGGTGTTGTGGCGGCGATTGCGGCTGCTCCTGATCTCGCGATATTATAAACGGACCAAACAAGGGTGCTTCGGCACCCTTGTTTTATTTTAACTCGGCTCTCTTTCTTGCATGGAGAATGGCATGATTGAATGGCTGGATCGCCTATTTCAACTCTCAGAGCGCGGTAGTGACGTGCGTACTGAGCTGATCGCTGGTGTGACCACCTTTCTCACTGCGTCCTACATCATCTTTGTCCATCCGGCCATGCTTGCTGAAACCGGTATGGACCGCGGTGCTTTGACCACTGTCACCTGTCTGGTGGCGGCCCTGGCCACACTCCTTGTCGCCATCATGGGTAATGCACCGCTGATGATGGCACCGGGAATGGGCCTGAACGCCTTTTTTACCTACGGCATTGTCATGGGGCAGGGGGTGAGCTGGCAAACCGCTCTAGGGGTTGTTTTTCTCTCCGGTGTGGTGTTTCTGTTGCTCAGCCTGCTCGGGGTCAGGCAACACATCGTCAAAGCCATACCTCTCCCCTTACAGATTGCCGCCGGAGTCGGTATTGGGTTGTTTATCGCGTTTATTGGTTTGCAGAATCTCGGGCTGGTGGTTAAAAACTCGGCCACCATGGTTCAGCTCGGCTCCTTTTCCAACGGAGCGTTTATCGGCCTGTTTGGCCTATTGCTGATCGTCATTCTCGAGATCCGCCAAGTGCGTGGTGCCATGCTGATCGGTATTGCTGTCACCACAGGAATCGGCATGGTCCTGGGTCAGGTGCCACTGCCGGAGAAGATTGTGTCGCTGCCGCCGTCACCGGCGCCGTTGGCTTTTCAGCTGGATCTCGTTTCGGCCCTGTCTGTTTCCCTGTGGTCCAGCGTTTTCTCGTTCATGTTTGTCGATCTGTTTGACAGCCTCGGGACGTTGGTTTCCGTGTGTCGTGATGCACGCCTGCTCGAACGACAGGGCACTGTGCCGCTGATTTCCCGCCTTCTCAATGCGGATGCTCTGGCCACTATCGGTGGTGCTCTGCTTGGTACCAGTACCACGACCACGTTCATCGAGTCGGGCAGCGGTGTCAGCGCTGGTGGCCGTACCGGACTCACTGCCGTCTCCACGGCAGCCATGTTTCTGCTGGCGCTGTTTTTTACGCCGCTCATCGCCATTGTGCCACCTTATGCCACGGCTCCGGCCCTTATCGTTGTCGGCCTGCTGATGATGCGCCATGTGTCACAGATTCCGTTTAACGATATTCCGCAGGGTGCCCCGGCGTTTCTCACCATTATCATGATCCCGCTCGGTTACAGCATCTCCACCGGGCTGGCGTTTGGTTTTATCAGCTATGTGCTCATTCAATTGATTCTTGGTCGGATCCGCCAGTGCAGCCTGACCTTGATTGTCATTGCATTGCTGTCAGCGGTGAGTTTGATGCTCGGATGATCTTTTTTGTATTTTTAACAGGTTGACCAATATTAAACATGTGTGTCAGAAAAAAATGGAAACTTTATGCGTTTGACAAAGAAATGCGTTGACAGGCGGTCGCAGCCTTTGATATAAACGCCTTCGTCTTATGGGGCTATAGCTCAGCTGGGAGAGCGCTTGAATGGCATTCAAGAGGTCAGCGGTTCGATCCCGCTTAGCTCCACCATAAAAATCAAGGGGTTACGCAGTTTAGCGTGGCCCCTTTTTGTTTGTTGGGGGCGCAGGGTAACAAGATGGGTAACAAGATTTGTTTTTCTACTCTGGTTTTTTGCGTTACCTGTCACCTTCAAAACCTACTTTTCTATTCTTGACGAGGAGGTATGTCTCTAGCTGTGTTTTCGTCAAAGTTCCCCGTACTAAATCTGGTATAAGTTCAGAGCCGTTACAAGCAGAATTACATTTTTACAGGTCATCTAAAAAAATAAATAGATGCGAATGTTGGGGCTTAGCCTCCCGCTATGGGGTGATCTCTTGGAAGGACCCGCGAACGTCTTTGTCTGCGGTTGCTTATCACTGTCGCACAAACTGAAAACCCGAAATAGAATTGCTTATGAAGCTCAGTCAGTTACTGGGCGTTAACCACCCGTAGTGAGTTAATCGGTCAGAGGGACCCGCTGTGCTCGATCATGCTGTTGTTGGCTGGGAGAGAAGGATTTTCGTGTGGCTGTTTTGTCAGGTAAAGGGGACTCGGGGTTGAGGTAGGAGAAGCGGCAGGCACCTGGAATCAATCTTGTGGTGCGCTGCCGCCGGTAGGTCATCGGTGAGTCTTGTTGGTATTTATGCGGTTAGATTGTCTTGTATCAATCTAACTAACAAGATAACTATTTGTAGTTACTTGCTATTGATGTCGTTCATCCTGCCACGTACCCACATATCTACCCCCAATTTTCTTCGTGGCTTTCGTTTTTGATGTTTTTGACGGCTTAATCAATCCCGAACTGCCCTTTAAGGTAGTCCACGTCCTCAGCCATCTTGTCCGCCAAACACCCTATGCAGTAATGCAAGCCATCCATGGTGTAATAACTGGGGTCCTGGTCTTCACGTTCGGCCTGGTCGGTGTGCTCTCGAAGAAGCCTCTCAATTACAGTCAAGGCACATGACGCCCTGTTCATGTTGTTGAATTTTTCGATGATCAGTTTACGCACATAGGGTGTCTGGGACTGGAGTGCTTTGTCCATGCTTACGCCCCCTTTCTTTTTGCTGTGATGGATGCAAAGATTTTCTCTTTCATCCCTTCAACGTCGCGGCACATTTCACACAGGATCAGGTCAAGTCCATATACCCCTTCTGGGTTGATCTTTAGCTCTCCGCCAGACATCACAAGCGAGGCCGCGACGCCATACAGGAAGCTGAGCTTTGAATGGAGAACGGTAAGATCGTCTTCAAGCTCTATGGGGTGGAATGTCTCGGTTTCTGGGGCAGGTGTAGCGGTGTTGTTGTTCATGGCTGTAACTCCTCGTGTGGGGTTCGTAAAGGCCCTTGAGCGTCCAAAACGCAAAAAGGGCGACCGTGCGGGTTAGCGGACCGGTACACCAGGGGACCGGCGGGCACAAGTGCCCCCACACACGACCGCCCAGACGAAGCAAGGGATAGCCATGAAATGCAGATACAAAAAGACCACTGACTAAAAGCCGTGGCGGTATCCGCCTGGTGTTATTGGTCGGGCCGCTAAACCCGGCTACCAGATTTTGCAGATGGCTGTTCGCGTTATGTTTGTATATGTTCTCTATTGGGGTGTGACTTGTGTGACAGGTGTAACATGCCTGTAATTACTAGCTTTTCCAGGGTGACAAGATGTCACACATTTTCTTTTGCGTGTGACATCTTGTCACCTGAATTTCTTTAATGATTTCAAGTGTGTTACACCTGTCACCCGTGTCACACCGATATGGAGAAGGTATACGTATTTATTCCGTATCACTATTTTCGGTTGGTGCGGGAAAGTGATAACAGCGTGTTGTTTTTCCTACCCCCGGCAGCCTTCTTGAAATTGACGCCTTGCCGCCGGGTCCAGGTTTAAGTAGCCCTTTTTCAATCAAAACCTGAGTGCACCAACGCGGGTCAAACCCTTTGCAAATTTCATCGTTGTAGGCGCTGGGGAAAACAAAGTATTCATACTCCTCTTCTGCCGAAAATTCGGCCACGTTGTTACGAAATCCCGCACGGTTAACTGTGGGCTTATTTTTTCGCCCCATGAGGGTAAAGCGACTCTCCCCGTGTAGTTCAAAGAATGCGGAAACCTGCCGTAAGAATTGCTCTACCTCCGCCTGTCCGGCTGTGCCTCGACGTTGCAGCCAGGCTTCAAAGCAGATCATAGCCGCGTCCATAGCTTCACCTGCTCGCCAGCCTGTGAGGCCGTAAAGGGTTGCCAGCTCGCCCCCAACGGCAACCAGAGCAAAACGAGAGGCCACACGGTGGACCTGACCCGATGCAGCGGCGGGGATTATCGCCTGTGCAAAATGCTGCTGTGCTTCGCTAATCCACCCCAGGCGGGCAGCTCGCTGCTCTGGATTGTTCATTTCATCGACAAGCTTGGTTATGTAGGCGTTAAACAGTGATCCGTGGAATTGACTGCTTGCGGCTTTCAGGTGGTCGGCCAACTTTGCCGGGGATTCAAGCTCATGCAGTTTTTCAAAAACTCCCATATCACGGTCAGCGTCGGCGGGAATGTCCGCCAGACGCAATTCTTGCCCCGCAAAGCTACGTTTGCCGACTGAGGCAAGCATAGTGCCTAAGTCGGTTTCTCCGGTGGTCAGAAAGCTGATTTTCCACTGTCGGCGGGTACGAGCATTGCCGTGTTGATCGGCACGGCCCCGACCGACGCCCCCGGCCAGCTTATAGACGATTTGACCGATCTGTTCCGGCGGTGCCTGCCCCAGCTCATCCATGAGCAGACAGGCGTCATTGTGCTGTGCTGCCGTTGATTCAAACGCGTTGGCGGTATTATCACAGGTCTTTATCTGCTGCCGTGGTGGTCCGGTAGCGGATGCGGCCACGTGCATTGTGGTGGTTTTACCATCACCGGAATTACCGATAATATTAAAACCGCCCCCTTCAACCCCGGTAGGGGCGAGAAGCGCCCCAGCCAAAGGAAGGGACACGGCAAACACCAGCCGACTATTGCCGACACAGAGCCGTCCAATCTGCTGCCGCCATTGATCAAGGGTGCCGCTCATGCTGTAATTGGGCGCACCGTCCCCAGGATTGGGCAGCAGGACGTTTTCTTCGCCCAAAGCACCTATGGTGTCCTCCGGCATGACATAGGCGTAATGCTGGTCTTTATTGATCCAGCCGCTACGGTCCGCAAGCGTAATACGAGGCAGGGTGCCCGACTGCCGACAAAAGCTCTTCATCAGGTCCACGAACTGTGAACGCTCGCGGGTATTGGGGGCAAAGCAGCCCCCGAGATTGACAAACTGAATGCGGGCTTCCTCGCCCCCTGATTTGTAAATCTGTTCTTGGGATAAGACCCAGGTCTTTTTCTGGCGGTCAAGGTCGGTTAGTTCGAGGACCAGAGTGAAGTTGTCGCCGTTGCTGCTTCGGGCGATACCCACAGGGGCTAGACGGGTGCAGAAGTACACCTCCTCTACGGTGTCGTCTTTGTTTTCGACCTGCATATAAACGCCGTCGAGCTTTACGATGTAGCGGCCATAGGGAACGCCCTTTTCAGCCTTTACAGCGCTGTCTACCTTGTTTTTTACCAGACTGAGGCCCTTAGCCTTGCCCAGATCGTTAAAGTCGCTATCTTTTGCCATTATGGGGTTTCCTTTTCTGAAAAATCAGGCTCTATCCATGTGCCGTTAATGGCCGCTGCCGCGCTCTGTGCGGCGGATCGTCCCGCATCATCCGCATCGGCACAGACCACCATGGTTATGGTTGGGTATTTTTGGCGTAGAACCAGAGCCACGGGCTTGAGATTCCCGGCGGAAAAGCCGACCGCTACCGGGTGCCCCGTGGCCTCATATAACGTGGCTGCCGTGGCCCAGCCCTCGGCGAACAAGAGAACGTCGCCGGGAGCCGGACCGATGGCGTGATAGCACCCGGCAACCTCGGTGCCGGACAAAAAACGCTTGCTGCCGTCCGGCTGGATGAATTGAAGGCCGGTCATCTCAGCATTTACGTTGTAGACCGGAACGACCAAGGTATTATCCAGCTGGCGCAGGCCG
Organism: uncultured Desulfuromonas sp.; assembly: GCF_963678835.1. NCBI lineage: Bacteria > Pseudomonadati > Thermodesulfobacteriota > Desulfuromonadia > Desulfuromonadales > Desulfuromonadaceae > Desulfuromonas > uncultured Desulfuromonas sp. The sequence goes on along the minus strand of NZ_OY787469.1, from coordinate 3,634,256 downwards.
TGGGGTTTGACCTGCTTTTTCGCTAAATATGGGTGGTCCGCTACGGCCTGCTTTGCCCGCTGCCACAACTGCCGCGCCTTTTGGGCGGCGGCAGCATGGCGTTGACGTTGCTCTTCGGCTTGTTGGTGGCGGCGTTCTTCCATCTTCTTGGCGTATTCGCGCCGTTCCGCCGTGGTCCTTTCTCGCTGTGGCTTGCCACTGAACCATGTTTCCTTGATGCCGTGCTTCCAAGAACCGAAACACGCCCCATAAGTGCCGTCACCGTTGTCATGAATGGTAAGGTAGCCGTTCCTTGATTCGCGGCGATCTGAGGACAAGTGAAAGCGTCTCAATTTGCCATCGGCAATCATGGGGGCGTTGGCCGGATCAATACCGCTGTTGCTCATAGCGGCTTTGAGTTCGTTAAACATGGGTACAGGACTTGCCGTTTAAGGTCAGGTCGTCATATTCGTCCGGTGTTGTTAAGGCAATCCCTTCCAACTCGTGGGCGATCATAGGTAAAACGTATTGCAACGTCTCACCACGTTCTTCTACCTCGACTAATGCTTGGCATAAAACTGGAACGGAAAAGTCCACCTCTCCACCTTTAAAGCTCGCCATGAGGCCAACTGGGGCGGGGATTATAGTAAGGATTCGGCTGTTATCCATGGTGGACACCTCCCGTCTGTGTGCGGTTTCGTAACCAGTTCACTAAGCTACTTACGACGTAGGCGCGGCGGCTGCCGATCATGACCGATTCGGGGACGGGTTCGCCCTTCGATTTCAGGTTGGCTAAGGTTTTACCACTGAGGACGCCGCCGGTCAGGGTGCTCACTTTGGATTGTGCGCAGACGTTGGACGGCCAGCGGTCTGCCATTTGCTGAAAGATATCTGCTTTGCTCATTGTGCTTTCTCCTGTGCGTAGGTTTCCGGCGGCGTCCCGCCATTGGTTTTTTTTGTGCACGGGAAATAAAAAACACAAAAAAAGCCCCTTAAGATATGGGGCTATATAGGCTCATTTTGTAGTGCTGTTTATTTTATGGGATAAGGTGGCTCGGGGAAGGGCTTGTTTTGTTGTGAAAGATTCCCATGGCTGGGGATGTTGGACGGTTTAGTGCTTTGATATATCCGTGTGGCGGCTTTTTCAGTAAGGCTACCTTTTGCGGGGTGGCTCATCAGCCAAGAAACGATTTGTTTTCTAGTGGGTCGGTTGTGCCCTTCGGGTATTGGTTCTCCCCAAAAAAGCTCTCGGACCTGTGCGGCAAGAATGTCTTCTTGGTTTGGTGCTGCTGGTATAGATGGCGTTTCAACTTCTCCAAACCAAAAGCGAGGGAGGGGGTAGTTAGAGGCAAGGCACCATGCGCGGAAATCATTACGATGCAGACATACACCTTCCTTGTTTAGTCGTATATCTATCCCTTGAAACTCCCAATCATTAATGGGAGGTGTGCTGAATGTGGACAAAAACCAATTCAGTATCGACTCTCGTATATCCCAAGAACCATAATCATAATATTCGACGCTGTAGGTGGCCACGACTTCCTTTGGGGCGTAAGGATCAAACCAGAGCGGCTTCCTGTTTTGGTTGCCATACTTAACCTCTTCCCTCGATTTTATTGTTCCCCATTTTTTATCTGGCCTCAGAATCAATCGCGTTGAGTTGCTATCTCGTGGTGGTTCATTGTATGGGTGTACTGCTTGTATTATTCGAAATAACCATAGGCCAATACTTTTTCCTGTTTCAAGCGCCAAGTTCTCTGAAACGATGTACAGGGGCAAAATTTCATATTCTGGATCGGTAAAGTCCGGCAGATTAGATGTTGTCATGCTTTGCACTCCCTTAGTGCTGTCCCTTTTTAAAGAAATGCCCGGCAGGGGGCGGTAGGGTGCCGCCCCTTTTCGAGGGCCGGTCTAGCCGGGCATGTTTGGGTTTACTGTTTGGGAACTATCATTTCGTATCGTTATTGATCGGAACTTTTGCAATATTCCTGAATGGGCTGTTTCCATGTGAGGACAGCTTGTGGCATTACTCAAGTAGAACCTTTTCGTGCTCTTCGATTTTTGCTATTTGATCGATCCTTTCAGTTTTTATGTTGGGCAAGTAGGCTTTTTTCAAAGTCGCTTAAGACTAGCAGGGCATCACAGGTGTTTTTGACACCCCTTCTATCTCTAATAGTCAGTTTGCGTAATGAGGTAATAACATCCTTTTCGAGAGATGAAAGGTTGTGAAGAATTTTCGATTCATTTTTTATTACTGGGAACTCTGGACTAGATTTGATGGCATGGATCATTGCTGCCAACATGCGGAAACAAACAGCAGGGCTGCTGTTGGTGTTTTGCTGGTAATCGTAAGACTCAAGCAATGAATTCAAAATGGATTCCAGAGTTTTTGGCAGAGCTTCCACAAGGTCAAAAAGTGGGAGAAGTGGCTCTTCATTTCGACTGCATTCAGCCTGCCTTATGAGTTCATATGCTGTGATTTGGTGTGCAACGTTGTCGCCATTGTTCTGAGATGTTACATTCTGCTCAGCCATGGTTCTATCCTTCCGTGATAGGGTTGTGGTTAGACCCGGCTATGGTGCCTTTAACACCTGGCCGGGTCGCTTTTATTTCAGCTCTGGCTATTCTCCTCTTGAGGGTGGCTCTTTCGGTATTCAGCCAAGGCATGAAGGCTCTCTGCCCAGACTTGCGGCTCATCGCCCCCAGGGGCATGTTCCCCCTTTGGCAATGGCGATTGTCCGCTTGCGGTAGTCTTCTCGGGACATGATGCCGGTTCTGCGTGTCATGGATCGTTACTCCTCGGTCAAGCTCTGCACCAACCGTAAATACTCCCGCTGTGCCTCCCAAACCATGTTGGATAGCAGATTGATAAAGGGGGCATTGTTGCCGCTATTGGAGGCTTGCAGAGCCGCGATATAATCTCCCCTGACCACTGGCGGGATGATGGTTATGGGGTAGCCTGCCTGCATGAGCGCCAGATTCATCAACAGCCGTGCCGTTCTGCCGTTTCCGTCAATGAACGGGTGAATGTTGGCCAACCTGATATGCAGCCATCCGGCAAGCTCTACGGGGTGCAAGTTTTCCCTTTGTGTCGGTATCTGCGAGGTAAACTCTTGCATGGCTGCCGCGACCTTGGATGGTGGCGGGGGCGTATAAGTGGTGCCGGTGATAATGACCGGCTTGGTGCGGTAACGCCCGGCGTTGTCGCTGTCTATACGCTGGTAAAAAAGCCGGTGTAGCTCAAGGATCGAGTGTTCATCCATGGTCTGGCCCTGTGAAAGAGTGCAAACCCTGTTGAATGCGTCACCGTGGCCGATGGCTTCAAGGTGATCACGTAGGGGTTTGCCGCCAATGGTCAGGCCGTCTTCAAGCACAACCTTGGTTTCGCTTTCGGTCAGGGTGTTACCCTCTATGGCGTTGCTGGAGTAGGTGAGGCCAATACGGTAATAATCGCGCAACTGCAACAGGGATTCTCGACCCAGGGGGCGCAGTTGATTGATTTCTTGCTGTTGCCGGTCTACTTGCTCGATTTTGTTTTCCAATGTCATGATGGTTTGCGAACTCCTCGACGTGCCATGACTAAACTACCGCTCCGGATCAGGAACAGGCGACACTGAGCCGTCCATGCTCACGGGTGCGTGATTTCGGCTTGATGGTGATAATAACGTCACGGCCCAGAGCGTTAAGTAGCAGCATCAACTTTTCAAGGGAAAAGCCCCGAAGCTGACCGTTGAGAATGGCCGATACTTTAGGCTGTGTGATCCCCAGCAGTTCAGCGGCTTGTTGTTGGGACAGGTGGCGCTTATTGATGATCTGGGCGATTTTCATAGCCAGATCTGCTTTGGCCAGACGTTCTTCCGGCTCAGCTAAGCCAAGATCGTCAAAGACGTTTCCTGAGCTTTTTTCGAGCGTGGTATCTTCCATGGTTATGCTCCCTCCTCGGTTTCAACATACTTGAGTCGATACTTGATCAGATCAATGTCTTTCTGTGGGGTCTGGATGCCTTTTTTTGACTTCTTTTGAAAGGCATGAAGGACATAGACTTTATCCTTGATGCGGACCGTATAGACAGCCCGGTAAGTATCGCCGTCATGATTGTCCACCACTTCAAGAACGCCCGCCCCCTTGAAGCCTTTAAGGGGCTTACTGCCGGGGTGTTTCCCGCCTTGCTGCGCAAGATGGAGGGCGAAGCCCATAACGTCTTTGACGTCTTCGGGAAAGGCCCGCAGGTTGTCCTTGCTGTTTCCGACCCAGATAATCTCTTTGATCTTCTTCGACATATTATTTATACCAATTTAGGGATAAGTGGTCAATGTGTCGCTATGCGATTTCCATTATTGAAGGCGCTTTTTCTTCTTAGTCACTGTTTTAGACTTTGCATTAAGCAATTCCCCGATGCCGTTTGCCGTGCGCTTTATCGTGTCGTTGGATATATGTGAATAGCGTTGCTCTGTCATGCGGACGGTTGTATGTCTGAGCAGTTTTGACACGCGGTAAATGTCCTCGCCCTTTTCAAGCAACCAGGTGGCTGTTGTGTGTCTCAAACTGTGGAAGGTGAGCCGGTCTTTCTTTTCAACGTTGTCATTTAAGCCCAGGTCGTCAATGGTCCGTTGTACCGTGTCAGATACTTCCTTGATCTGGCCGCCGGTCTTGCTGAAAACAAGCAGGTCGGTTTTGCATTCTTCGAGGTCATCAAGCAGTTTTTCCCGCCGTGTCAGCATAGCTTGAATGTGATCTTTGGCCGCGTCGCTGATTTGCAGGTGTTGGGACCGGCTTTTTTTCGGGGTGCGTAAGTAGAGCAGGGCGCGTTCAAGGTCAATGTCTTGCAGCTTCAGTTTGTAGATTTCAGAAGCCCTCATTCCGGTTAGCAGCGATAGCAAGCTGATGTCGTGCCACAACTGGCTTCGTTTCTGTAGGGCGGCTAGAAATTGTTGCGCTTCTTCTAGCGTAAAAGCCCTTGTGCGTTCATTGTCAATGGATGGAAGGTTTAGGGTCTTGCGCCGTGGAGGTTGGACGTTCACAAGCTTATTGTCGAAGGCAACATTCCACATTTGCAAAATGATACTGACAACATAATGCACGGTGCGGGGAGACCGGCCAGAGCTGATAATCTTCTTCGATAGTCTGCTGAAATCCAGAGGGAGTAAATCTGTTATCCGCTTTTTTCCTAATGGGCTTTCGATCCACTTTTTATAAAGCGCTTCTTCGCTGCCCACGGTGCGGGGCTTTTTTGTTTGCTGAGCTGCGGGGAGGTAAACGTCTTCCCATAGCTGGCTGATGCTCATGTTTTCTTGCTGCTTTTTTTGCTTCTGGCGCTCAATTTGGGCGGCCAGTTCTGCCGCTGCGTCGTCTTCATCCTGCTTGCATATCGGTTTTGGCCTTTGGTCGGGGTTGTCGTTGTTCCATTTGAAGTGTTCCCGATATTCATGGGCCTTGTTGATTGCGTCGCCCATGCTGAACCCCTGAGACCACCAACCAAGGGTTGAAAGACGTGTTTTCCCTCCCAAGGTCTGCCTGATGATCCACTGGCGATCTTTTCGGACGCCATTCTTCCTTGTCGGATGCTCACGGTAGAAAACGCCAGGTTCACCACTTTTTTGTAACTGATCCAGTGACGCCATGTTTTTTACCTCCAGGGCTGAATCTTGTTACCCTGCCGCTTGGGTAACAAGATGGGTAACAAGATTTTGCGGGAAACTATACATTTACAAGGGAACGTCTAGGAGGTAGTATATTGCTAAATGTCCTGAATATCAAAGGTTTTTTTGATGTTTTGGGAAGGTGTGGGAAAGGCGTTTCTTTTGAATGGCATTCAAGAGGTCGGCGGTTCGATCCCGCCTAGCTCCACCATAAAAAATTAAAGGGTTCGCTGATTGTTCAGCGAACCCTTTTTTTGTTTGTGGGGGCTACACCAAAGAAGGGGGATGTCATCATTTCCACACCAGAGAAATTGATCAAATCTCTTAGAAAAACATCCCAGCGATGGCAGCGGAAAACAGATTGGCCAGAGTCGCGGCAATCACCGCACGCACGCCTAGTTTGGCAATCCGGCCCCGGCAGGAGGGAGCCAGTTCACCAATACAGCCGATCTGGATGGCGATGGAGGAGAAATTGGCAAACCCGGTCAGGGCGAAACAGGCGAGCATAAACCCCTTTGGACTGAGCGAAGCATCTTTAAGCCCACTGTAAGCCACCACTTCATTGAACGCGGTCTTGGTGCCGACCAATTGTGCCACCTGCTGGACATCGCCATGCGGCACGCCAATAATATAGGCGGCCGGGGTGAACAACCAGCCCAGCAGAGTTTTAAGACCCAGCGTCTGATGAGAGATAAAGACGATCACCCAGTCAAGCAGATGGATTAACGAAATAAAGGCCAACAGCATCACGGTCACACCGACCACGGCCTTCCATCCTTCCATGGCGCCCAAGCCGACGGCGTCGATGACATTGGCACCGAAGCCCTGTCGGGGCATCGGCTCGATGGCTTCGCCTCCGCAGATATCGAATCCATCGTCCGGTTCCATCATTTTGGCAAAAATGATCGCCGCCGGTGCCGCCATAATACTGGCGGCCAGCACATATTCGATTTGCGCTCCCATGCCCGCATAGACCACCACCATGCCGGAGCCAACCGTAGCCATGCCGCCGACCATGGTCAAAAACAGCTGTGAGTCGTTGAGTTGTTTCAGGTAAGGGGCTACCACCAACGGCGATTGGCTCTGACCAAGAAAGACATTGGCCGCAGTCACCAAGGATTCAACGCTGCTGATACCGAGAAGGCGCGAGAAAAAAATCGTTAACAACGCGACAATTTTCTGCATGATGCCGAGATAATAGAAAACATTGATCAATGCGGCAAAAAAGACGATGGGCAGTAGCGCCTGAAGAACAAAAGCGTAAGGCCAGCCGGAGAAATGGGGAATCTGGGTAAATCCACTGTAGAGAGGACCGAACACAAAGCGGGTGCCCTCTTCAGAGAAGTGGACAATCTTGACAATCGCCTGCCCGGCCAGTTCGAAAAAGCGCTGACCGGGCAGCGTGTTGAGGATTAAAAACGCCAGAAGAAGATTGAGAAAAACACCATAGACGACGGTTTTCCAGCGAATCGCCTGCCGGTTGCGTGAAAGAAGAGCGGCGATTGCCAGTAGTACGACAATCCCGAGGCTACCACGCAAAATGTGCTCCATGGGTTCTATCTTTCCTTAACGTGAAAGAAGCTTTCGATAAACAGACCAAAATATTTTACATTGCTTGATAAATGAACTCCACCGCAGAATAAACGACGGTGGAGCAAGGGCCAGTCTCTACGAAATGCCCTCCCCCTTCCTGAAGACTTTGGACTATCAATATGTCAGATAGTACTCAGTAATGGACGGCCTTTTTGTTCAAGGGCATGACATGTTGTTTATAATGCTGATTGTTTTTTTGCGTCTACAGCTGATTGTTGCTGCTCAGCTTGGTTCAGTATTTTCGACGTGTTTGCAGCGTTGACGTATGCGATGCTTAGATCTTCGGCACCAAGGATACCAATTGTTGTATCGAAAATGAGACCTGATTGACCAGAGCTTTTGTTCCATGTGCGTAGATACTGACCAGCTTTTGGTTGCTGTTTTTCAGACGGCTCACCGTATTTTGATTTCAAGCTCTGAAAAAGTGCATCTACTTTTCTCGGCGTTGAGTAGACATCCGTATCGAAAATATATGTAAATGACGCGAGGTAATACTCTCCGTTTCGTTCCAAGAACAGGGCAACTCCGACAACCGTGCCCGGCAAAACGGAAGTTGCATCATAATACTTTTCAGCTTTGGAATTTGACAGACCATAGACTTGTAGTCGTTGGTTTGTTATCCGCTTGATATTGAGAGATTTCGCTGCATTTTCGAATTCTTGCGTTGTAATATCTTCACGGCTGAGATCTAACGCACCAAAAAGCATCAATGCGTCGGCTTCCTGTGCCGTTGCGATTCCACCTGTTGCGAGCAGAATACTTATTGAAAAGACAAACAAACAGAGTGGAATCCCGAGTCTTTTTTTCATTTACAAACCCCTTTTATGTAAGTATCCCCCGGCCAAGCCGGGGGCTTTATCTGTGAACCGCTCAAAGCGGTTGTTTTAAACCATGGGCCGCCTAAAGGCGGCTAGCTGAGCAGTTTCAATTGATCCATTCTCCGATCAACTTCTTCTTGACTCCGAATATAGTTACGGATCACTTCTTCATCTCTGCCTACGGTGGAAGCAAAATAGCCCCTTGCCCAAAAGTGCTCTCCGGTAAAATTCCAGCTTCGTTTTCCATATCTACGGGCTATATGAATAGCGCTTTTCCCTTTGATATATCCGACAACCTGAGCAACCGCATATTTCGGCGGGATTGCGATATATACATGGATATGGTCACTACACAAATGTCCTTCCAATACCAAACTTTCACGCTGGCGGGCCAACTCACGTATCAATTCACCGAGTTCTTGACGTATCCGCCCATAGAGTATTTTACGACGGCACTTCGGTATCCAAACGATGTGATACTTGCAGTCCCATACTGAATGACATAAGCTTTGGATGTTGTTCATCGAAAGCCTCCTTTTCTGAGAACTTTGAGCGGTTCACAGAATGGAGGCTTTCAATTACTCCCGGAACTGTCAAACTTTTCGGGTCTCCCGGCAAAGCCGGGAGGTTTCCTTGCGTACTAACGAGGGGACGTTCTCCATCAGAAGAATGAGGAATATTTTGAGAGATTTTTCGTGTCAACAAGGCACATGGAGCCGCCATCGTCATTCTATGGCAACGACATGTCACGCTGTTGACGCGGAAAAGAACCAAGATAGTCCATAAAGGCTGATTGAGAACGCCCCCTAAGACGTTGACAGTTTCAGAAAAAAATCAATCTAACAGTACAGTTGTTGTCAGATGAATCAGCAAAAAGCTTTGATCACAGTGTTGGGACGGTCACTGTCGTCCGCTTCAGTGTCCCATCTCCAAGGTTTGCAGTATCCAGCAAGTCAAGACCATCGTCCCAGTCGAGCTTCAAGTAGTCCGAGTCGTCATAAGTCCCGTCAAAATAGCTACTATCAGTTTCATAGACTGCGAAATACGGCTTATCCGTTGACACCGAGTAAAGATACTCAAGTTCTTCAATTGCATCTTCATAGGCAAAATCAGACGTGCCTCTCTCAATGACGTAATCGAAGGTTGTGCCGTTTTCGTAATAAATGTTCAAGAGGCGCCAGCCGTCACTCGTCTGCACACCAACCAGGCCATTCGATGGAGCGATAGTTTCTTCTAAGTAAATATTTCCATCGGCTGCGAAATAAGCACCATTGTTGTAGATTGCACCGGTCGTAGCATCATAGACATTCCGATGGACCCAAGAAGTGATCTGGGTCCATTGATGCCCAGCGAGCTCAAGGGCGGCTGAAGTATACTGAGACATGCTGATGCAAGAACCAACGTCCTGTCGCCATCCACGATCAATATTGTTCAGATCATAAACGGCACTCCATAGATCCATTCCGGAAGAGACATGAGAGCGGAATTCAGTTGTAAATGCCAAAGAACCAACAAGTGTTGACAGATGATCGGCAATCGGGCTCAGCGTCGACGCATGAAACATTGTGACCGTCAATGCATTCATGGACAATGCCGAAACTTGAGAAGAGGCGGCAGCAGCACCATAACGCTCAGCAAACGAAACCAGCGTGTCATGATTACTGAAAAGGACATTCTGACCAAGACCTGAGGTAACGGTCAGTAGATAATTCATTGCATCGCTTGACACGTCTGAAATGGGGGTCAAATGAACGACATTCTCAAGAAGTGCTTCCAAATTTGCCGGAATAGAAACCACTGGAGAATCACCCTGAACAGCCGTAATCAAGTGTTTTGTTAAATCAAGAGCGGTCGTCAACGCGTTACCGGCTTCAAGAATCGGATACCAGGTTTCTTCCAGGTTTGTAATGAAAATGACATTACTGATGTCGGCAACCGAAACGGCCGACAACTCTGAATTGTACAGCGTTGTGCCTGTAGAGAGATAGGCATGACCATCTTCAGCGTAAACAAGAGCCATAGAATCCGCATCAGTAAACGGCGCAGCAGCCTGCCCTTTTTCAAGAAGCATATGGGCCTTCAGCTACAGCAGCTCGACCAGCTCCAACTCAGTAATCGTCGAGGCACGAAGAGTCAGTGTCGCGGTTTGCATCCGATCATCGAAAAGTTCAAGATACGGATATTCTTCCGGATAGATGTCTCTGGCAGAGACAATCTCGCGGTTTGTCAAATCAACATCAGACCAGGTGAAAGAGTCATCTGAGGTCAGACTGTAGATATAAAACGGATCAAGGTCATCGTGTGATGTTTGAAGAAGCTCAAGAGAACCATCCAGATTCTGCAGATCGTTAATGGCCAGCTTATCCGCTTGCAGATAAACAAACAGGTTCGGGTTCAAAATAGTCCGAGAGGCATAATAGCCGTATTCATATTCCGGCGAACCTGTCTGCAATTCAGAAAGATAGTCCGCCAAAAAATCCACATTGCGTTCAATGACCACCGTTTCGTCCATATCCGCATCAGAGTCTGCAGGAGAATCCGGTGTTGGTGTTTCCGTCGTATCTTGGTCTGACGAACTCGGCGTTGAAGAAGACCCGGAAGAGCTACTACTGCCGCCACCACCACAACCAGAAAGCAGGGCCACGACGCACAGGATTAAAAAAACTTGCATGAAAAAACAACTGACAGGCTTAGATTTCACAATCACTGAAACCTCCATAAAAAAGCAATACAATAAATTACAAGACAAAAGGCAGCCGCACCCTTGCCTCGAAGATCAAACATCTTGGACATATTCCACTTTTCGTGCCAGCTTCCATCACAGACAAAAAGCAAAGAAATACTAAACAATTAGAGAACACCATAAAATTAAACAGATAAAACAATGTGATTCTATTCTTTCAATATTTGAAATTATAAGTATAATTTTTGAGATAAAACAGCGTCGACTGGTAGCCAAAAAGGGCAGACATGACCTCACAAAGAACACTCCACCTGCTTTGCGATTTTCGCGAACCCTCCGTGGCACGGGCGGCCCAAGAAGCGCGCAAAACGCAGGACACCATCCAAATCGGCAGCCTGCGCACCGGTAATTTTGCCCCGACGCTCAACAGCTTGCTCACCACGCTTGCCGACACGGACTCAGCGCTGATCTGCCTGCTGCACAGCGATGCGCGTCAACTTCGGGAAGCGGGAAGCGTGTTGGAGCAACACCCGATCTCACGCCGGCAACGGATCCGCCTGTCCAGCTCTGCATTCAGCCCGCAAATGCATCAATGGGCTAAAGCCAGGGGAATCCCCTGCGAGACCAACCCGTACGAAAACAGCGACAGAGCCTCATGGGCCCCCCAGCAGCTCGGCAGCCTGAGTCGCAACGAGCGGCACTGGCTGCAATATCGCCTGATGGAAGCGTTGATCGCCGGTACCACACCACAGACGATCTACGCCGAGCTCATTACAGTGTTACGTGACGGGTCACCCACAGAAGAGGAACAACAACGTGCTTTGAACTTTGTCGCAAGGGGCGAGCCGGATATGGCGGGAGGCAACTACGCGGAGGAGCGGCGGGACCACCCCAATGCGATTGATGTGTTGCGTGACAGAACAGTTCAAATCGGCCGCTCAGGCCTCAACAGCCTGATTATCGGAGAAACGGGTACCGGTAAGGAATCCCTGGCGTGGTACATACACAACTTCAGCTTGCGCCGCAACCAGCCCTTTCTGGCTCTGAACTGTGCTTTTTTTGAAGGGGAACGCCTTGAAGCAGAGCTGTTTGGCTATGAGCAGGGAGCTTTTACCGATGCCAAAAAGAAAAAAATCGGCCTGGTTGAAATGGCTCACGGCGGGACGGTTTTTCTCGATGAGCTGCCGGAGATGACCCCGCGTGTCCAGGCCAAGCTGCTGCGATTTCTCCAGGACGGCAGCTATTCACGGCTCGGCGGCAATCAGACCTACCGGGCGGATGTGCGCGTCATTTCCGCCGCTCAACCGCAGCGCCTGACCACGCTGAGAAGTGACCTGCATTACCGCATCGCCGAAGTGGAACTTGTTACTGTGCCGTTACGCCAGCTGCAGCCTCGTGATGTTGTCAATGTTGCTTGCAATCTCGCCTACAGGCTCATGTGGACGAAGACTTTCAAGGCCGAGAAAGAAACCATTTTGACGCCGGACCTGATTCGTTTGGTTTGGCAGCGTCTTGCCACGCCGGAAGCCACGGCGGCACTTTCCAACTACGCATGGCCTGGAAATATGCGAGAGCTGTCGTCGCTGATCAAACGCTTCGTCTTATTGGATGACGATATTTTCAGCGAATTGGCGGCCAAATGCTCTCCAGCCGCAACGGAAAACGACTGGAATAATTTCCTGCTGCCGGTCACCTCGCTCACTGATTTGACAGAACGCGGACTCAAGTTAAGCAACCTGCCTTCCGCATATCTTAACCATCTGGCTAGCCAGTTTGGTGGTAAAGATGCCATTCAACCCACCAAACTGGCCCAAGCTCTTGACTGTTCTTACAACACTCTGATGAATCACCTGAAGAAGTAGCGCTTTCTTTGTTGTTCAACATGAAATCAAGTCAGACTGTTCCGCAGTTCGGCGAAGCGTGCCGCTTGTTTCATCGCCGATCTCAGGGGCGTAGAGGCATTTACAGATAGAGCAACGCTATACCCTCTCCAAGGATAAGAAGGTGTGTCTCTGCCCTACAAATTGCTGACCGGTGTTGAACTCTCTCTGCAATCTGAAAACATCGGGGCGTCTTTGTCGGCCCACGCCTTTCTCTGCGGACCTATTCTTTAACCATGAACCAGCTGTGCCAGATGAAAAGCAAGATCAAGACTCTGTTCTGCGTTTAGTCGAGGATCGCACTGGGTGGCATAATTCAGCTTGAGATGATCATTCTCAATTTTCCGTCCGCCGCCGATACACTCCGTAACGTTCTCGCCGGTCATCTCCAGATGAACACCGCCAGGATTGGTTCCTTCGGAACGATGGATCGAGAAGAAATCACCCACTTCACCCATGATGTCGTCAAAGTTTCTGGTTTTGTGGCCACTTTCAGCAACATAGGTATTGCCATGCATCGGATCGCAACACCAGACCACTTTGTGCCCGGCGTTTTTAACCGCCCGTGCTAAAGGCGGTAGATAGTCTCCAATTTTACCGGCACCAAAACGAGTTATCAGGGTCAGTCTTCCCGGTTCGTTTTCAGGGTTGAGAATTTCGATCAATCGCAGTGTCTCGTCGAGATTGTAACTGGGGCCTATCTTGACGCCGACCGGGTTAAGAACGCCGCGGAAAAATTCAATGTGCGCGCCATCTAATTGACGGGTGCGATCTCCAATCCAGATCATGTGAGCACTACAGTCATACCATTCACCGGTAGTCGAATCGCGCCGCGTCAATGCCTCTTCGTAGCCGAGCAGCAGCGCTTCATGGGATGTGTAGACATTGGCCTGGTTGAAGCGGGGGCTGTCAACATCGAGGCCGATTGTTTCAAAAAAGTTCAACGCCTTGGAGATCTGCTCCGCCAGAACTTCATAGTTTTGTCCAATCGGAGAATTTTTAACAAAATCGTTGTTCCAGGCGTGAACCCGATGAAGTGCGGCATAGCCTCCCTTTGTAAAGGCACGCAGCAGGTTCATTGTCGCGCAGGCGACATAGTAGCCTTTGATCAGTCGCTGAGGATCCGGGCGACGTGCCTCCGCGGTAAATTCCGGGCTGTTCACCATGTCACCGCGGAAGCTGGGAAACTCAAGATCGCCAATCTTTTCCATGTTTGATGAACGTGGCTTGGCAAATTGGCCGGCAATCCGTCCCACTTTGGCAACCGGTTTCCTTCCGGCATAGGTCAGGATGATCGACATTTGCAGTAAAACTTTGAGCGTTTCACGAATATAGGGCGCTGTGCATTGAGAGAAATTCTCCGCACAATCTCCGCCCTGAAGAAGAAATGCCTCGCCTTCAGCCGCTTTCGCCAGGATCTCTTTAAGGGCACGGATTTCGCCTGCGAACACCAGAGGGGGAAATTGTGAAATCGTTTTGATCGTCTCCTGGTATTCAGCGGGGTCGGGCCAGGGCGGCATCTGGGCCGCAGGGAATTGGTGCCAACTTGAGGGATGCCAGTTTGCAGGCGAATCAGACATGGAAACTCCTATTATGTGAACATGTTGTTCCGTTAAATTGTGAAGCTCTTACATACGATGAACGTATTATATTCTATTTGAAGAATCTATGCATTTGATTGTCATCTTTTTAAGATGTCATTGCAGAGAGTCCGATTTGTTGACGACACTCTCGCCTTAAACAACAAAGGACTTAGACGCTAAGCGGCAAGTCCTTTGTTGTTTAAGGTTGTTTGTCATCCGCAAGAGACCTTTTTGTGGTTCTCTCACTGGCAATAACTATCAAGCTTTTAGCAGGGGTGAAAAAGGTCCATCCGGGAATTTTCCCCAGCCTGTTAGGAGCTAGCCAATCTGGCAGAACACCTTGCTTTTGGCACCGCAAACCGGACATTCGTCGGGCGCTGACCCCAGCTCGATATAACCACAGATCGGGCAGAGGTAGAAGTCACTGACCTCCATATCTTTACCCGCCTTCACCGCTTCAAGGGCCTTGGCATAGATTTGGGCATGCACCTCTTCAGCATCCACAGCAAATTTGAACATCCTTTTTGCTTTGTGATTGTCAAACAGGGCCTGTTCCAGCATTGGCGGGTACATTTCTGTAAACTCATAGGTTTCACCATCAATCGCTGCCTGAAGGTTGTCCGCCGTGTTGGCAATCATGTCAAGTGCCTTGAGGTGTCCCTCCGCATGAATGCGCTCTGCTTCGGCTGTGGTGCGAAACAGTTTGGCAATATTGGTGAAGCCCTCCTTTTCGGCCTGCTTGGCAAAGGCGCGATATTTCTGGTTGGCCTGGCTCTCACCTGAAAATGCTTCTTTGAGATGTTCGTTGGTTGTCGGCATGTTCCCCTCCTTGAATAGTGGCTGATAGGCTTTCGATGGTCGAATTTTCAGCCTGACATTTTCATCAGGAAATCGCGTTGCGGCAGTTTTGAATTACCGCGCTCAGATAAATAATAGGCAATCGCGCAGTGCAAGCAAATTTTTTTTACAAAAAGAGTTCTTTGTTCCGGCAGTCCTTGTGTTATTAACCGACAATCTGTGCTATTTCCGCCTGTGAATCAGGCCGTTTTTTCGTGTCTAAAAATGGCACTAATTTAACTAAAAAAAGCTTGTTTCATGAACAACATTAGATATAAATTAATCCTTATGATTTATTTTTTGCGTATTAATAATGTGAGCGCTTTTTTTTGGGTTGTGGGGGGGACTGCATGAAACTCAGAACAAAAATCATTTTAACATCATTGTCTCTGGTGGTGATCACCGTTGTTTCCGTTTTGGGAATCGCCATCTACCAGAACAATATCCTCAGTCAGCGTGTCAGTGGTGAAATTGACAGTCTGGCTCGCAGAGAAGCGGCGTGTATCTCTCAGGATGTCTACCTCATGTGCCGC
The DNA here is from genome assembly GCF_963678835.1 of uncultured Desulfuromonas sp. Classification (NCBI taxonomy): domain Bacteria; kingdom Pseudomonadati; phylum Thermodesulfobacteriota; class Desulfuromonadia; order Desulfuromonadales; family Desulfuromonadaceae; genus Desulfuromonas; species uncultured Desulfuromonas sp. The sequence goes on along the minus strand of NZ_OY787469.1, from coordinate 3,618,711 downwards.
TCCGCACAGGAATCTGTCCAGGTTATGGTCGATGCCGGCCTCAATGTTGCCCGCGATTCGCTGACCTCGCTCGGCGGCATTGCTTTTGATGGGGATACCGTGTCGTGGCAGGCCGTTAACCAGTTCACCAAACAGTCGCAAGAGGTTTCGCTCCCGCGCATGCTGGTGGGCGAAACCTGGCTGGGACAAAATACCAGAGTTGATGTCGCGACTCCCATTGTTGACAAAGTACAGACGTTGGTTGGCGGTACCGTGACCATCTTTCAACGGATGAATGAACAGGGCGATATGTTGCGTGTCGCCACAAATGTGGTGAAAAAAAATGGTCAACGGGCGGTTGGGACTTACATCCCTCACGTCAACCCGGATGGCAAAACAAATTCGGTCATTGCCAAAGTTCTGTCTGGAGAGACCTATCGTGGTCGGGCCTTTGTCGTGAATGACTGGTATATCACCGCCTATGAACCGATTTGGAACAAACAGCACACCTCGGTTGTCGGTATACTTTACGTTGGTGTGAAGCAGGAAAACATCGACAGCTTGCGTCGTGGCATCCTTGATATCAAAGTTGGTGCAAGTGGCTATGTCTATGTGCTGGGCGGGCAAGGGAACCTGAAGGGCAGTTACATTATTTCTCAAAACGGCAAACGCGATAAAGAGAACATCCTTAATGTTAAGGATGCCGACGGCGAATCGATTATTCGTAAAATCGTTGATAAAGCCCTGGCTTTACCTACCTATTCTCGCGGTGACATTCCCGTTGCCTTTGAAGACTACAATTGGAAAAACGCCGGCAGCGATGTTGCCCGCAGCAAGGTTGCCGCGATTACCTATTTTGCGCCGTGGGATTGGGTCATCGTCGCCGGTTATTACACCGATGACTTCGCCGCATCACACAATCTGGTCAGCGATGCCGTTGCCACCCAACTGACGTGGATTATCTCCGTTGCCGCATTGATGTTGATTTTGTCGGTTGCCGGCAGTTATCTCCTTGCCAACAGTGTCAGCCGTCCGCTGATTCTTACGTCCTCCATGATGACCGACTTGCAGAACGGCCATCTCGATAAGCGACTTAATCTTAACCGCAAAGATGAGATTGGCGACATGGCGCACGTGGTTGATCAATTTGCTGATAACCTGCAGCAGGAGGTCGTTACCGCTTTTGAAAAACTAGCCAGTGGTGATTTTACCTTCAAAGCCGAAGGCGTGATTGCCGCGCCTCTTGCCAAGGCGAATGCTGCCATGAATGAGACCATGGCGCAGATTCGTACCTTTGGTGAGCAGATTGCTTCCGGAAGCCACCAGATTTCCGATACCAGTCAAACCTTGTCTCAGGGGGCAACAGAGCAGGCCAGCAGTCTTGAAGAGATTGCCGCCTCTCTCAACGAAAATGCAGCCCAGACTACCGCCAATGCCGAAAATGCCTCTGTCGCCAACCAGTTGACCCGCTTAGCCCAGAAAGCCGGTGGAGCCGGTAGCCAACACATGGAACAGATGGTCCAGGCCATGGATGATATTAATGCCTCCGGTGAACATATTAGTAAAATCATCAAAACCATTGATGAGATCGCTTTTCAAACCAACCTGCTGGCGCTCAATGCTGCCGTTGAAGCAGCCCGCGCCGGACAACACGGCAAAGGTTTTGCCGTTGTCGCCGAAGAGGTGCGTAATCTCGCGGCCCGCAGTGCCAAAGCTGCGCACGAAACGGCAGGGTTGATTGAGGGCACCGTTGAAAAAACCGTCAACGGCACCCAGATCGCGTCCCAGACTGCCAAAGCATTGCAGGAAATGGTAGAGGGGATCACCAAGGTGTCCGACCTTGTCGGTGAGATCGCCACTGCCAGCCAGGAGCAGGCTCAGGGAATTTCCCAAATCAACATCGGCGTCGGCCAGATCGACACCGTCACTCAGCAGAATACCGCCAGCGCCGAAGAAAGTGCTGCCGCTGCTGAACAGCTCAGCAGTCAGGCCGAGCAACTGCGCGCCATGTTGAGCCGGTTTACCCTGGAATCCTCTTCCACCATAGTTACCCGGACACCTTCGGCAGAACCGCTCCCGGGAATTGGTTGGGGGGAATAGCTGGTGCAAAAAAAACAGTAACAGCAAATGCGGTTTTTCTATGGCACGATGTTTTGCCGCTGATTCAAGTGGATGCTGTCCCAGGCCCTTATGGACGTTGGCGACTTTGGATTGATGCTGTTTTCTGATATGGGTGATAGCGGCATTAAGAAAAGATGACGTTCTTAATGCCTGGCAAGATGTTGAAAAAGTCCCATCCGGGAGCTTTTCAACGACACAAGCTGGGAATGCGATTTCCGCCTTACTTACAAAATCAAGGACTTGAAAAAACGGTCCTTGATTTTGGCCGCCCGTCCAAGGGCTCCACAAGCTGTTTTTTAACCGCCTGCTAGTACGTCAGCACCGTTGAAATTGTCCATAGTAGGAGCGGCTTCAGCCGCGAATTCCCATCATGAAAAGGGCCAATGGCCAGAATAATTCGCGAATACATTCGCTCCTACAGAAGCTCTTGCCGAGGATGAAATTGAGTGTGTTCGAGCACTGATATGGCTGACAGTTGTCAAGAAGAATATTCTTTGCCTGCCCAACTGATTCAGCGGTTTTATTCTGTTTATGTTCCATGGCACTTGCAGGGGCGGAACCGTTGTTGCGACGGCTCATCAGACTGATATTCGCGGGTTGGATACCGCCAGACTTGTCTTCGTCGCGGAGCTGCCTCTGTCTAGTATCGTGAGTTCGGCCAAAGGCCTTATCCAATAGTGCTCACGAGGATTCTCCTGACCGTGGTTGCGCCCCTTCAACTGCCATGGAATGTATGTTCTTGTGCGTTATGCTTTCTCCTGCCTATTTTGGAGTGTTTTTTCTGACCTTTGTTATACCACTTCCGGAATGTCAACCTCATGGGCGATGGCCCACATGAAGGCACAGAGTTCCCGGGCGATGGCCGTTACAATCACCTGCTTGCATTTTCCCCGTTCCAGCATGTATTTGTAGCGGGCACAGAGCCGGAGTTGGGCTTTCCAGGAAATAGCGCAAATCTCTTGTGATAAACCTTCTTGGCGTTTATGTAACACCCGACTGATGCGGGCAGGAAGGCGGTAAGCCCAGGCTGCTTCCACAAGAACCCGGCGCACATGGCCATTACCTGTCTTGGTGATGGCGCCTCGTTTCGTCTTCTCGCCACTGGAGTGTTCCGATGGAACCAGACCAAGATAGGACATCAGTTCAACGGGACTATCAAAACGTGTCAGGTCGCCGATTTCCGCAACTGTGGTCGCAGCAACAATTAAAGAGACACCGCGTAGTGACTGATAGGCCTTGGTGACCTCAAACATACGCCATTGCGGCAAAAGTTGCTGAATCTGATCCGTAAGGCGTTTCACCCGGCACGTGCTCTCAGTTAATGTGTCGACATATTCCTGAAGAGCGATTTGCTGAGCGGGATGGGGCATTTTAATCTCAGCGATCCACCGCATATGGGCCTGACTCCAAGGAGTTCGTCCGTTGTATCTGAACCCATGCCGAAGCAGGAAAGCCAGAATGCGCTGCTTGGCTTTTTTCTGCGTTATTTTGGCATCTTCTCTCGAGCGGGTGAGATCCCGCATCGCTTCATCTTCCGCCGCAGGGACAAAGACGCCGGACAGTTCACCGGCCCGATGCAGGCGGGCAAGCATCTGCGCATCCCGGCGGTCATTTTTTATCCGCTCGCCGCTTTTCTTTGGAATCTTTGAGGGGGCCACCACCTGGCAATCGAATCCCTGAGCTGTCAGGTGGCGGTAAATCTCATAGCCGCAAGGACCGGCTTCGTAGACAAAGTGCAGTTCAGCTCCTTTTGAAATAAGTTTCCTAACCACCTTGTCCAGAGCAGACAAGTCACCGGCAATTTCACCGTATCGGCGAACTTCGCCAGTGCGACCGTCCTCGGCAATGGCTATCTCAATAGATTTTTTATGGACGTCCAATCCGATAAACATGCTAGAATTTTTCAAGACCTGCCTCCTTGGTTTTGGCTCTGTGTTGGGGTTATTAAATTTTCAACATAACCCACGTTTGCAAGGGGCAGGTCCTTTTTTGTTTCTAACTGTCAGCCATTATGTCTAGTTCTTCGCTTGATCAAACTCCATGATCTTGCGTAGGTCCTGACCCAACGGTTCGGGGGGCTGGAGAGCGTAATGCTTTTGCTCAATCATCTGGTTCAAGGCTTCAATACGTGCCTGGGGGTGAGGGTGGGAGGCGAGTAAATAGGTCAGCTTGGGGCCGCTTTCGGCAGCATGGCGGACAAAGAAATCGCTGGCACCGCCGCAGTGTCCGTAATAGTGGGCTAACAGGTCCAGCGCAAAAAGGTCTGCTGCGCGCTCCTGGCGTTGGGAATACCCGGCCTGGACCGGCAGAACCGCTTTGGCGACCAGGTCACTGAACCCACTGTCCTGTCCAAAAATCATCGCCGTGGCCATGGCAATGCCGAGACCGCGGCCAAGTCCGCGCAGGTGGTCGCGGTGGGCAAAATGGCCCAGCTCGTGGCCGATCACCATCATCAGCTCGTTTTCCGAAGCGATCTCCTCCAGCAGCCCGGAAAAAATCACAATCGTCCCGCCGGGCAGAGCTGCGGCATTCACCTCATCGCTTTCAAGCAATAAAATCCGAAACGAATACCGTTGCAGACCCGGTTCTGAGTCTGCCGACGCCAAAAGGGCGTCCAACCGTTGGCTCAGCTCCGGGTTCCCCTCGCCGGGGAAATGTTTCAGCGTCTGGTTGCCAATCCAGTTCTCAAGGGAGAGCGGAGCCTTTTCCGCCACCCAATCCGTGGTAAAGCCGAGGGCGAAGACAAACACCGCGCCCAAGATCACGATCCCGGAAACCAGCCAAAAAAATTCAACGAGAGGATGCGTCCGGGAAACGTTGACGTTTCCCGGCAGCTGTTTCGGTGTGAATTTCATGATTGGTTAAAACGTACCGCCGTGCCGTAGGCAATGGCTTCCACGCTGCCGATCTGCTTCTTCTGATTGGCATTGCGACCAATGGCGGAGGTTTCCAGGCGAAGATTGACAATCATGCCCGCGCCTTGCTCCTTGGCGGCGGCCTTCATGCGCAAAATTGCTTCACGTCGGGCGCGATCCACCAGCGATTCGTAGGATTTGACCCGGCCGCCGAAAATATTGCGCAAAATAGCCAGCAGGCGTTTAAAGTAGTCGATGGAAATGACCGCACTGCCGGTGACGAGAACCGCCTGGGCAACATTGTTTTTCGGAAAGCTCCCTTCCGCCGTAACAACGGCCATGTCAAGCAGCTCCTGCTCCCGTGTTTCAATGGCTTTGTAGTGTTTTCTTTCGGCCCAGCTTCCGGCGGAGTAGCCCAGACAAAGCAGAACGACAAAAATCACCAGATCGAGATTTTCGAGAAGAAGGTCCATGGGTGTTCCTCCTATTCGACGCGCACGGCCGTTCCGTAAGCAAACAGCTCCGCCGCCCCTTGAGCGACCGACGAAGTGGCAAAGCGAATATTGACCACGGCGTTGCCGCCCATTTGCTGCGCCTGTTCCGCCATCCGTTGCGTGGCTTCTTCACGCGCATCCTGCAGCAGCTCCGTATAGCCTTTCAGCTCGCCGCCGACCAGATTTTTCAATCCGGCCATCAGGTCGCGGCCGACATGCTTGGCGCGGACCGTACTGCCTTGCACGATGCCGAAATGTTCGACAATAGTTTTTCCCGGCACCGTACCGACGTTAGTTAAGATCATGATATGTCTCTCCTCTGATAAATGGGGGTGATGATAGAATTCCGTCACGGAGATTACTTAATTTTGTTAAATAATGTCAATAAGTAATGTCTTTTTCTCATGTGTGAAAGAAAGATTGATTTGATTGCTGAGAGCAATCTGTCCGGCACCGTTCGGAGAATGCGAATAACGGCTAAAAAATAGCGATAGAGAGTTGTTTTCTCAGAGAATAGATATCTTTTTTATTTGTTGTTTTTGATGACGGAAAGGTGAGATATGCTTATTAAATGAGATGAAAGTCGAAATGGAGATCTCATTTTCTCCCGATTTATGACTTTTTTTGTGATAGAAATACAGAATCCGTTTTAAGAATATTTTATGCTGACTGGTTATACCCCGTTAAAAACGTCCCTTGGCAGTCTGCTGAAAAACCTCAGTATTGGACTTGTTCAGCAGACTGTTAGATTCAACCTTATTGCTTCTTATCCGTTGGAAACGTACCGCTATGCAGAGATTTCTTTTTTTTCTTTTTTTCCTTTTTGTTGCTGCTTCCACTGTATCCGCCAATGACCTCCAAGACCTGCTGCCACCATTACTGTCCGCCCATCCCAACCAGAGCGGCGCTTACGTCCTAGACAAAGGTGAAGAGTCCCTGCTGGCGCGCGCCTGGCTGGTGGATCATGCGGCGGAAACCATCGACGTGCAGTATTTCATCTGGAGCGATGACAATATCGGCACCCTGGCCACCGAGAGCCTGTTGCGGGTGGCGCAGCGTGGTGTGAAGGTGCGGGTGATTGTCGATGATCTTTTGATCCAAGCCCCAGAGGATTTTCTGCTGGCGCTGGCCGCGCATCCCAATATTTCCATTCGCGTCTATAATCCGCAGCACAAAACCGGCGTTTCGACCCAGCAGAGGCTGTGGAATATTTTCAGCAATTTCCGTGCGGCCAATCAGCGCATGCATGACAAGACGTTTATTGTCGATCAGCAGGTAGCCATCACCGGCGGGCGCAACATGGCTGATGAATATTATGATTTTGACCAGAGCTACAATTTTCGTGATCGCGACATTCTGTTGCTTGGTCCGGTGGCACAGACCATGACCGGCAGTTTTGACGCGTTCTGGAACAGTGATCTGGCCAAGCCGATTGAAAGCTTGCTTAATGCCAAGCTTGCCCCGGATGCACAACGGCGAGAAGCCATCTATGCCGATCTGCATGCTTACGCGCAAAACCCGGAAAATTTTGCCCCGGAAGTGAAACAGGCGTTGGACGATCTGCCGCTCAAGTTTCGCGGGTTGATGGATAATCTGGCGTGGGGTGAAGTGCAATTTATCAGTGATGAACCGGGCAAAAATCCCGGAGTCAACGGGCTGGGCGGCGGTGGCCGTACCACCAGTCAGCTGGCCGCAGCTCTGGCGCGGGCGCAGAAAAGCGTGACCATCCAGTCGCCCTATCTGGTAATGCCGGACGGTGGCCTGGAATTGTTTGCCGGGCTGATCAAAAAAGGGGTCAAGGTGCGCATCAGTACCAATTCTCTGCTGTCCACCGATAACCTGCAAGCGTTCAGCGGTTACAGCAATCAACGTGAAGATCTTCTTGATGCGGGTATTGAGGTGTTTGAGTTTCAGCCCTATCCGCGCATTCAACAGCAGTTGATGGAGCGCTATCCGAAGCTGAAAGAGAAGTCGCCGGTGTTTGCCCTGCACGCCAAAACCCTGGTGATCGACGGCAAACAGTTGTTTGTCGGCACCTTTAATCTCGATCCTCGTTCAGCCAATCTCAACACCGAAGTGGGCGTGATTATTGATAATCCGCATTTGGCTCAGCAAGTGGAGCTGGAGATCGAGCGTGACATGGCTCCCGGCAACAGCTGGAACAGCGCCGAGGATAACCCGGACCGCTTCGCGCCCTGGGGCAAACGGCTGAAAATGACGTTCTGGAAGTGGATGCCGATGGAAGATATTCTGTGATCAGCAATGCTCCGTGAGGGGCGATTAAGAGCGTGACGTGGTTTGGTGCAGTGAACATCAGACGCAACAAAGCCGGTTCGGGGAGGCATCCGAACCGGCTTTGTTTATGTGTGTATCAACTAGGAAGAAGGAGAACCAAAACTTGCCTGCCACAACAAGCCTTGATGGTTGTGACTCTAGCAAGGTTGTGCCGCAGAAAACACCGCCAGACGCGTAAAAGTTCGCATGACAATCCACGCGTACGACCTGTGCAGATGCACAGCGTCATCTAACCGCGAATGCGACGGGCGCGGATGGTGCGTCCTTTCAACTTGCCGTTACAGAGTTTTTTTAACGCGGCCGCTGCTGCCTCGCGTTTGACCGCAACATAGGCCCAGTTGGGGAAAACAGTGATTTTGCCGACGTCGTCTCCGCGAATTCCATCGCCTCCGGTCAGCGCGCCAAGGATATCGCCCGGCCTGATTTTCTGCCGCTTGCCACTGTCGATCTGCAAGGTGGCCATGGCCGGTTGCATGACAGGTTGTGTTTCATCAGAGGGCTCGGGCAGCGGTTCACCGGTCAATGATTGATCGAGAAACTTTGCCAGCCGTTCCACTTTGAAATGCTCTTTGGCACTGTACAGCGAACAGGCTATGCCGTGACTGCCTGCCCGACCCGTGCGGCCAATCCGGTGGACATGCACCTCGGTATCGCGGGCAATGTGATAGTTGAACACGGCATCCAACGCCTCTATATCGAGGCCACGTGCAGCAACATCGGTGGCAACGAGAATCGAGGCACTGCCGTTGCTGAATCGCACCAGCGATTGATCCCGCTCGCGTTGCTCCAGATCGCCATGCAGTGCCAGGGCGCTGAAGCCGTGTTCGCGCAGGTCGTCAGCAACATCGCGGGTGTCCTGCTTGGTATTGCAAAACACCACGGCAGACGTTGGTTGGTAATAACGCAGCAAGCGGCGCAGCGCCTGTTGACGATCCGCCATGTCATCACTCACTTCGTAAAAATGTTGCGCGATCACCGCGCTGTCGTGGGTGGTTTCCACCTGCACCATCACCGGCGTTTTCATCACCCGCCCTGCAATGGATTCAATCTGGCGCGGAAACGTTGCGCTGAACAGCAGGGTCTGACGCGTTTGCGGGGTCTGGTCGATGATGGCATCCAGCGCTTCCTGAAAGCCCATTTCCAACATGCGGTCCGCTTCATCCAATACCAGCAGGGTGAGGTTGTCCAGCTTCAGCGCCCCTTTGCGCACGTGCTCCTCAATGCGTCCCGGTGTGCCGACGATGATGTGAGCGCCGTGCTCCAAAGAGCCGAGTTGCGGGCCAAACGGCATGCCGCCGCACAGCGTGAGGACTTTGATGTTGTGGATGGTGCGCGCCAGCTTGCGAATCTCTTTAGCCACCTGATCGGCCAACTCCCGTGTTGGGCACAATACCAGCGCTTGCACGCGAAAGCGTTTGACGTTGAGTTTTTGCAGCAGGCCCAGTCCGAAGGCGGCGGTTTTCCCCGAGCCGGTTTTACCTTGGCCTATGACATCACGCCCGGCCAGAATATGTGGCAGGCTCTGTGCCTGGATCGGCGTCATGTGCGCGTAGCCGATGGACTGGAGGTTTTTAAGCAGTGCAGGCTGCAATTTCAGCGTAGAAAAATCGGTTTGGCTCACGACGGGTCCTGTCTTGAAGCGTTGAGGGCGGAATAATGGATTGAAGTGCAGTGTCTTCTAGCACATCGGTGGCGTTGATACCATCGATTGTTTTTGTGCTTGGGGGGGGCATGCCTTGAAACCATTGAACCACGGAGATACTGAGGCACGGAGAAAACCATTTGAGGAAAACCTTCTTTTTGAAAGCATGGAAGTTTTTCAGAGATAAAAGAGCGTTATTTTTCATCGCGGCCTTTATCCGATTTGATCGTGAAGTCATCGTGAAGTGAATTGCTTTTTTTGCCCCAAGAGAATGGTCCAGTTTTTGTCTGCTTTGTCGGTGGCAAAAAAAGAAGTTGACCTTCCTCCATGTCTCAGCGCCTCCGTGGTGAAAAATCCCTCCCGCTAATCCCCTTGAATATATTTCTTCACCGTGCGGCGATCCAATCGGGTACGCCGTGCCACCTCTTCATAGGTGCCGAAGCGGTCATAAAGCTGGCGGCAGTAGCGTGACAGCAGCTGTTGGGCATCCATGGTGCCGCTGTCGGCCAGAGTTTGCAGGTTGTCGCCGCTGCCGGTGTGGGTGTAAGGATCGCCATAATAGTGGCCGTTGAGCAGCAGGCGGCGCACGGCCTGTTCCAGCTCGCGCACGTTGCCCGGCCAGCTGTAGTTGGGCGGCAAATCTTCCAACAGTTGACGGTGAATGGTTTCTGCCAGCTTGCCATCCTCCGTGCCGACAATGCGCACCATCAGCCGCTCCAACAAGCCTGGCAACGAGTCGGGATCATCGGCCAGTTGTTTGCGCAGGGTCGGGACTTCAATCACATCGGAACACAGGCGATAATAGAAATCGTCGCGGAAGTTGCCGGCACGGCGCAGCTCTTCGAGGGGGCGGTTGGTGGCGGCGATAATGCGTCCACGGAAACTCTGGGCAACATGGCTGCCCACTGGGCAGAAGCGCCGCTCTTGCAGCACCTGCAACAGCTTGATCTGTACCGGCACGCTGACATCGCCGATCTCGTCGAGAAAGATGGCACCGTGCGGCACGCAGCGGGCGAACACGCCCTGGTGGTTGTCCACCGCGCCGGTAAAGGCGCCTTTTTTGTGGCCGAACAGTTCCGATTCGATGAGGCTTTCGGGAAACTGCGACAGGTTGATGGCGATGAAGTTGCGGGTAAAGCTTTCGGCAAAGCGACCGCTCTTTTCGTCAAACGGAATAAACCCGGAGCGACCGATGGCCGCGGCGGCCGCGCCTTTGCCGGTGCCGGTTTCGCCAAGCAGCAGGGTGGAAAAATCCTCCAGGCGATTCCACAGCGTGACTTCGTAGCGCTGGGTGTCGTGGGTGAAAATCGTGTTCCACAACCGACAGCGCAGGGTACGCATCGACGCGCTGCTGCCGACCAGCTGGTTGATGAAAAAGAAGCCGCGCCGCAACTGGTAGAAAAAGGCGAAGTAGTGGCGTGACTGCTGGACGGTGCAACCGTAATCGTGCAATCGGGCCAGGGCTTCGGCGGAAAAGGGCACGGCGCAGGGTTGCTCCCCGGCCTGAATTTGCTCCACGATCAGGGCGTCAAACTGGGGGAGGTAGGCATGGTACTGATCGAACAGGATGGTGGTGAGCAGCAGTTGGCGGTCTGCACCGTCGTACAGCGCCAGATTGGCGCGACCCTGGCTGTTCAGATCGCTCAGCCGTTGTCGGATTGCCTTGGTAGCGCCCTGCAAAGCCCGGTCGCGATCGCTACCGCTGATACCGGCCAAGGCGCGGTCGGCACCGTCGCGGGCATCGCTGAACGGATTGCTGAACGCTGCTTCGCTCACCTGGAGGAAAAAATCTCGCTCTTCGTTGGTTAGTTTGTATTGAGTCGTCATACATATTTTGTACATCGATTGTACATAAAATGCCAGAGTGTTGTTTTGCGGGAATGGCTTTATTGTTTTGTTTGTAAATAGGAATCTTTTAGTTTCAGTGTCTTACGTGGATTGCAAAAAAGTGGCACGTCTTCTGCGATAGAGAAAGTCATCTTACTTATTGTAAAGGAGACTTGTCATGAGATCATTACTGAAGAAAACCCTGATTCCATTGATTGCAATCACCACCTGTTTGTTTCTGTCCGGCACGGCACTGGCCGCCGGTCTGCTCAAGCCCGTCGGCGCCAACGACGATGCCGCTCTGGCTATCAGCGCCCATCGGGTCGATGTCACCATCAATAACGGCTTTGTCCGCACCGAAGTAGATCAGGTGTTCACCAACGGCGGTGCCAGCGCCATTGAGGGGCTCTACTCGTTTCCGTTGCCTCATCAGGCCAGCCTGTCCGAGCTGTCCATGTGGGTCGGTGAACGGGAAATTCTCGGCGAAGTGGTGGAAAAGGAACGTTCCCGCCAGATTTACGAGCAGCAGAAAGCCCAGGGCAACCAGGTGGCCCTGGCCGAAAAGAACGACTTCAAAAGCTTTGACACCCGCATCGGCAATATTCCGCCCCAGGCCGATGTGCGGGTGCGGCTGGTCTACTATCAGCCGATGTCAATTGACCTCAATATCGGCCGCTACCTTTATCCACTGCGCGAAGGCAATACCGACGAAGAGCGCCTGTCGTTCTGGTCGGTGGATGATCGCGTGTCCGGTCCGTTTCATTTCCATCTGCAACTGAAATCCGCTTTTCCCATCAAGGATGTGCGCCTGCCCGGTCTGGAAAACGAAGCTGTGGTGCAGTATGGCGGCGCGACACATGGTGACGGCGAGGAGGCAAGTGAACAGGGCAGCGAGCAAGGCAACAACCAAATTGTCGATGTCACCATCGACCGTCCCGCCGGAGCGAGCCTCAACAAGGATATCGTCTTTCTCTACCGTTTGGACGACACCACCCCGGCGCGCATCGAGTTGATCCCCTACAAAGCTGACCGCAATGCAACCGGCACCATGATGCTGGTGGTCACCCCGGCGGCGGATCTGCAGCCGATTACCGAAGGCACCGACTGGACCTTTGTTCTCGACGTGTCCGGCAGCATGGACGGCCACAAAATCGCCACCCTGGCCGACGGTGTCAGCCAGACGTTGGGCAAACTCAACAGCAACGACCGTTTCCGCATCATCACCTTTAATCAATCCGCCGCTGACCTGACCCGTGGTTTTGTCACCGCCACCCCGGAAGCCGTCGGCCAATGGATCAACCGTGTCAAAACCATCGCCGCCGGAGGCAGCACCAACCTGTTTGCCGGGTTGGAAACCGCCTGCCGTCGCCTGGACGACGACCGCACCACCTCCATTGTGTTGGTCACCGACGGTGTCGCCAATGTTGGTCGCACCGAACAGCGCGAGTTTTTGCAATTGCTCACCGAGTACGACGTGCGCCTGTTCACCTTTGTTATCGGCAACAGCGCCAATCGACCGCTGCTCGACCGTCTTGCCAAAGACTCCGGTGGCTTTGCCATGCAGATTTCCGATGTTGATGACATCCAGGGTCGGTTGATTCAGGCCAAAGCGAAAGTGCTCTACGAAAAGATGCATGATGTGCGGATTGAGATTGACGGTGAAAAGGTCGACGGCCTGACTCCGGCCACCATCGGCAACCTCTATCTCGGTCAGCAACTGGTGCTGTTCGGTCACTACCACGGCTCCGGCAAGGTGACGATCACAATGAAAGCGCGCATCTCCGGCGAAGAGAAAGAATGGCGCTGCACGGCCATGTTGCCCGAGGTGGCCACGGACAACCCGGAACTGGAGCGGTTATGGGCGCTGTCCCGCATTGACGAGCTGATGGCCGAGGTCCGCGAGCTGGGCGAAACGGAACAGCTCACCAGCCAGATTGTTGACCTCGGCGTCCATTACTCCCTGGTCACCGACTACACCTCGATGCTGGTGCTTAACGACGATGTGTACGAGCAAGAAGGGATCAGCCGTCGCAATGCCGACCGCGTGGCCAAGGAACGCCAGGCGCAACAGCAACGTAGTCAGCAACCGGTGCGCAATTACCGCGTCGATAACGCGCCGCAACAGCGCTCAACCGATGATGCCTCGGCTCCGGCTCAACAGACCAGTACCTTCAACAACCGTCCGTCACCCGGTATCGGCCACGGTTCCGGCCCGGTGAGCCTGATCGCCGTGCCACTGGTGGCCTGGCTCAACCGCCGCAAACGTAACCGTTAATCTCATTGTCCTCTGACCCACTGCCGGGCACGTCGCGCACGTGCCCGGCCTCATCGTTCAAGGAGAAGCGTCATGTCCGCTGTCGATACAACGATCAAGAACTCCGCCATCACCACCTCGTCCCGCCCGCTTTGCGCTGTGTTGATCTGGCTTGCCGTGCTCGGGCTTGCTAATGCCTCTCTGCTCTGGTCCGGCGTGCCCGCCACGGCACTGATGTTTGATGCCACGGCCGTGGCGTCCGGCCAGTGGTGGCGTCTGCTCACCTGGCCGTGGGTGCATGTCAGCGGCTATCATCTGTTGATTGACGGGCTGACTTTTCTCTTTCTCTATCAGGGACTGCAAGCAAAGCGTTTGACGTATCTGTTGTGGACTGCCGTTGGCAGTCTGGTTGTGCCGTTGCTGGTGTCGCAGGAGATTTATACCTACGGCTTGTGCGGTCTGTCCGGCGTGGCCCATGGTCTGATGGCCGTGAGTTGTCTGGAACTGATGCAAAATCGCGATAGCCGCATGGTGGGCGGAGTATGTTTGGCTGTTTTAGTGGCGAAGACCATATGGGAAGTGGCCAGCGGTAGCGTTGTGTTCCATGGCCTGCATCTGGGCGACATTGGTCATCCAGTGGTGATGACCCATCTCGGTGGGGTGATTGGTGGCGCGGTGGCTTTCCTGGTTCTGGGGGCTGGAAGGACCGTTCCCGACCGGATACCGAGCCTGTCCTGAACGGCGCCAGTACGTCAGCATCATTGAAATTGTCTCTTGTCGGAGCGGCGTCAGCCGCGAATTCCCCTCATGAAAAGGATCAATGACCAGAGCCGTTCGCGAATGAATTCGCTCCTACAGGTGGCCACTCTCAACGACTCTTTAAAGGGGAAAAGCAGCAAAAACAGGACTGCCCCCGCACGGGGGCTTGCGGTGCAAACCGCCAGCGTTCCACCGCCCGCAAACATCTGGGACTGCTCCAGATAGGGCTTGGGACGGTCCCGAGTTTGCTACAGGATCGCCTACACTCATGCCATTCGAGCCTGTCCTGGAAGATTCCAATATCGATTTTATCTATAAGCAAACAGAAAGAAATTAAGCAGCTAAATGATGCATCTTTTTGTTGATGTCTCTACTTTAAGGGGAATATTTTTGATAGTATTTGCAGAAGATTAAAGTAAATTTTCCTGTTGTGGACTTTTTGAGGAGAGTTTTTTCATGCGCCATGCGTTCGTCTTGTGCTGTTTATTGTTGCTCCCCGGTACGGCCCTTGCGGAAACTCTGACCCTGAGTGCCGCCGTGCAACGCGGCCTGGAGCGAAACAACAGCCATCTTGCCGCCGCAGCGGATGCTGCTGCGGCCCGTTCCGCCGCCGATCTTGCCGCCAGCTATCAACTCCCGCAGCTGACGTTCAGTGAAAATCTGGTGTGGACCGATGAGCCGGGAACCAGCCTGTTTCTCTCCGTGAATCAGGAGCGGCTGCAATTGCGCTCCGATGCCGATTATTACAATAATGCGGCGACGCGCAGCGATTTTCAAAGTCGGCTGCAATTGCGGCAGAGCCTCTACGATCCAAACATCCGCTTCAGTAAACTGGCGGCTGACAAACAAGCTCAGGCCGCGGCCATGGGCGTACAGGCCAGTGGCGAACAACTGGCCTTGAATATCCTCACCGCCTACCTGCAGATTCAACTGGCCCAAGCCCAGCGCGACTGGGCTACTGTCGGCCTGAGTGAAAGCCGCGAACTGCTGCGCCTGGCGCAGGAGCGCGAACAAGCCGGTACCGGCCTCAAAGCGGAACGGCTGCGGGCCGAAGCGCAGGTGGCGCAAAGTCAACAGCAGCAGATGGCGGCGGCCCATGGCGTGGAGATGGCCCAGTGGCAGTTGGCGCTTCAGGTCGGTGCCGATCAGCCGGTGGCGATCAGCGCACCGCTGAGCGCGGATCAGTTGCCGGAGCCGCCGCCCGCGACAGATGCCTTGCGCCCCGATCTGTCTGCCCTTGAATTGCAAGTCGAGGCCGCCGAGCTGAACAGTCGCAAGGCGGCGGCCAACTGGCAACCGCAACTGGCCGCCGGCGCTTCGTATACCCTGCATGATCGTGATTATCCATTTTCCGATGGGGCGGACAGTTGGCTGGTCAACGCCCAGCTCAACTGGGTGCTGTTTGACGGCTTTGGCCGCAGCCACGAGCGGGCTAAGGCCCGAGCGGAAGAGAGGAGCTTGCGCAACCGCCAGAGGCAGGCCCTGCGTCAGGCGCGTATGGATCAGGAGACCGCCCGCTTGCAGACCGCTACTCTGCGTCGGCAATTGGTGGCGGTGCGGGCCGCGCTGGCGGCCACCGAGGAGAGCTCCCGGCTGTTGCGGCAACGCTACCGGGCCGGTCTCAGCCCGCTGGCCGATCTGCTGCGCCTGCAATCCCAATTAGAACAACACCGCGCCGAGCTGGCGCAAAGTGAGACCCGTTTAGTGCTGAGCCTGGGGGAGCAACTGTTTCTTCAGGGGCGGTTGCTGACCACCCTGCATCCTGAAAAAGGTGAATAGATGAATTGGCAACGATTTTTCCTGATGGTTGGCCTGCTTGTGCTGAGCGGCTGTGGTGACACGATTGAGCCGGGCCGCAGTGATCTTCTCGACCGCGGCAGTGTCGCGCTGCCGGTGATGACTCTGACCGACGTGGTCGAAACCTCCAGCGAGAGCTTTGTCGGTACCACCGAAAGTCTGGATCGGGCGGTGCTGGTGGCCCGTGGCAGCGGGCAGATTGACAGCTTCCGGGTCCGTGAAGGCGATCGGGTAACGCAAGGGCAGCTGCTGGTTGCCGTCAGCGATGATCCGCTGCGTGATCAACTGGCCGTCGCCGAAGCCGCGTATCGGGCCGCCGAGACGCAGGCCGCCGCAGCCCGCGCCCGTTTGACCCTGGCCGAGCAGACCACGCAACGCTATCAGCGGTTGTGGGCCAATGAGGCGATCACCGCCCAGGAATACGATCAGGTCACGGCCGAGCTGGAGGTCGCCCGCCAGCAATTGGCCGGTGCCGAAGCCGGACTGCAGCAGGCCGCGGCCGCCCGCGCCGCAGCATCGCGGCAGAGCGGCTTTAGCCGGATTCACGCGCCGTTTGCCGGACAGGTGCTAAGCCTGCAGGCGCGTCCCGGCTCCACCGTGTTGCCGGGAACGCCGCTGCTCACCCTCGAACGTTCCGGTCAGCGCCAGATTCGCCTGAGCATTCCGGAACGGTTGCGTGGCCAGATCGATGTCGGCACGCCGCTGAGTTTGGAAATCCCCGCGCTTAAGCAACATTTTATCGCGGAGGTCAGCCGCATTCAGCCCGGTAGTGATCGGGATAGCCGCAGTTTTGACGCCCTGGTACTGGTGGCGGAACACGATGATCTGCCCACCGGCCTGTTCGTGCGCGCTCACCACCAGTTGCCGAGCGAGCAGCTGCTGCTGGTGCCGGACCGTGCCGTAACCCGGCGCGGTCAACTGACCGGGGTGTTCCTCGTGCGCGACGGCCGCCTGCATCTGCGCCTGGTCAAACTCGGCCGCCGCTTTGAGGATAATTGGGAGGTCATCTCCGGTTTGCAGGCCGGTGACCGCATTGTCAGCGAGCAGGTAGAGCGTGCCGTGGACGGTGCGCGACTGGAGCCTTAACAGGATGTTGAGCCACAAACTCTGGAGGCAGCCATCGTGAGTGCCAAAAAGCATACCTTCGCCACCCGCATCGTCGATCATTTCCTCGAAGGCAATCTGTCGGTCATTCTCATCCTGATTTCGCTGATCGCCGGTTTTGCCGCCCTGGCCCTGACCCCGCGCGAAGAGGAGCCGCAGATCGTCGTGCCGCTGGCCGATGTCTTCGTCCAGATGCCCGGTGCCAGTGCCGCCGAAGTGGAAAAACAGGTCGCCACCCGGCTGGAAAAGCTGCTGTGGCAGGTTGACGGTGTGGAGTATGTCTACTCCATGTCGCGCGATGATCTGGCGGTGGTCACGGTGCGCTTTTTCGTCGGCGAGGACCGCATCGACTCGCTGGTTAAGCTGCACAACAAGATCGTCACCCATGGCGACGTGGTGCCGCCGGGGGTGACCAGCTGGGTGATTCGGCCGATTGAGGTCGATGACGTGCCGATCCTCAACCTGACCCTGCATTCACCCACGGCCAGCGACCATCAGCTGCAACGCATAGCCGAAGAGGTGATCGAACAGCTGCAGGCGGTCAAGGACACCTCGCGCACCGAGATTATCGGCGGCCGGGCGCGGCAGATCCGCGTTGAGGTCGATGCCGCGGCGCTGGCGGCCCGTCATCTCGACCTGCTCAGCATTCAGCGGGCGTTGCAGGCTGCCAATGTGCAGCTGCCGTCCGGCAGTTTTCAGCAGCGCAATGAAGAGATTCTGGTACGCAGCGGCGAGTTTTTGAGCAACGCCGAGCAACTTGGCGGGCTGATGATCGCCGTGATCAACGAGCAGCCGGTGTACCTGCGCGATGTCGCCACGGTCACGGACGGCATTGCCGAACCCGACAGTTACACCCGGCTGCGCTTCGGCCCGGCGGAGAAGGGCGCCGATCTTGGCGTCGAGCACCAAGCCGTGCATATTGCCGTGGCCAAGAAAAAGGGCACCAACGCCGTGGCCGTGGCCGACCAGGTGCTGGAACGGCTCGACGAACTGCGCGGCACCATCATTCCGGATGATGTGCAGGTGCGGGTGACGCGCAATTATGGCGAGACCGCCAACCACAAGGTCAATGAGCTGATCATGCATCTGGTGATCGCCGTCGTCACGGTGCTGGCGCTGGTGCTGATCGCCCTCGGCTGGCGCGAGGCGCTGATCGTTGCTGTGTCGATTCCGATCATCTATTCGCTCACTCTGCTGGTCAATTACTGGTTCGGCTACACCATCAACCGTGTCACCCTGTTCGCCTTGGTGTTGGCTCTGGGGCTGCTGGTCGATGATCCCATCGTCGATGTCGAGAACATTTACCGCCACTTTAAGATGAAGAAGGAATCGCCGCGTGAAGCGGTGCTGACCGCCATCGACGAGGTGCGGCCGCCGGTGATTCTTGCCACCCTTGCCGTCATTTTGTCGTTTCTGCCCATGCTGTTCATCACCGGCATGATGGGGCCCTACATGCGGCCGATGGCCATCAACCTGCCGCTGACCATGGTGATGTCGCTGGTGGTGGCCTTTACCGTCACACCATGGATGAGCTACCACGTGCTGCGCGGTGAGTACGGTAAACAGGAAGAGGAGTTCATCCTCGAAGAGACGCGCATTTACAAGGTGTATCGCCGTCTGTTGCTGCCGTTTCTCGAATCGCGCGCCAAGGCGTGGCTGTTGATCGGCGGCGTCATGGTGCTGTTTTTGATTTCACTGGCGTTGCCCGCGCTCAATCTGGTGCCGCTGAAAATGCTGCCGTTCGACAACAAAAACGAGTTTCAGTTGCTGGTCGATCTGCCGGAAGGCGCCACCTTGGAGGACACCGACGCGGTGGTGCGCGAGCTGGAAGAGTATCTGACCACGGTCAATGAAGTGACCGATTTTGAAGCCTATGTCGGCACGGCCAGCGCCGTGGATTTTAACGGCATGGTGCGCCATTACTATTTGCGCCAGTCGCCGAATCTGGCGGATATCCGTGTCAATCTGGCCGCCAAGGGGGAGCGCGCTCAGCAAAGCCATCTGATCGCCCTGCGGTTACGCGATGATCTGACCGCCATCAGTGACCGCCACGGCGCCGTGTTGCAGATTGTCGAGCAGCCGCCCGGTCCACCGGTCATCGCCACCCTGGTGGCGGAAGTGTACGCTGAAGACGGCATCAGTTACGAGCAACAGCTTGATGCCGCCGAACTGATCCGTCAGCGCATGCTCACTGAAGACAAGGTGGTTGATGTTGACACGCCGCGTGAAGCGCCGCAACGCCAGCTCAAATTTATCCCTGACCGCGACAAGCTGGCCTTGGCCGGTATCAGCGTCGCCGAAGTGGCCCAAAGCCTGCGCCTGGCGTTGAACGGCGGCATCGTCGGCACCCTGCACAGCGACAGCGAACGCCATCCGCTCGGCATTAAGCTGCGCCTGCCGCGCGATCAACGCTCGTCGCCGACTGCCCTGGAAAATCTGCAACTGCGCGGTCAGCAGGGCAATCTGGTGCGGCTGTCCGAACTCGGTCATTTTGAAGAGCACGCGCTGTCGCCGACCATCTACCACAAGAATCTCGAACGGGTGGCCTATGTCTTCGGCGAAATGGCCGGCAAAAGCCCGGTCAATGCCATCCTCAACTTGTCCAACCACTTTGACGACCAGCCGTTGCCGTCCGGCACCTCCGTGGTGTGGAGCGGCGAAGGTGAATGGAAGATCACCCTCGACGTGTTCCGCGACCTGGGCATTGCCTTCGGCGTGGCACTGCTGCTGATCTACATGCTGTTGCTGATCGAGACCGGCTCTTACGGCATGCCGCTGATCATCATGTGCGCCATTCCGTTGACCATGATCGGCATCATGCCCGGTTTCTGGCTGCTCAACATCCTCGCCAACACCCCAGTGGGTGGCTACGATACGCCGATTTTCTTCACCGCCACGGCCATGATCGGCATGATCGCCCTGGCCGGGATCGTGGTGCGCAACTCGATCATCCTCATTGATTTTATTCAGCACGCCGAAAAGCGCGGGCTGCCGCTCAAGGAAGCCCTGGTCGAAAGCGGTGCCGTGCGCCTGCGGCCGATCCTGCTCACCGCCGGAGCGGCGCTGCTCGGCAACTGGATCATCACCCTCGACCCGATCTTCTCCGGGCTGGCGTGGTCGATCATTTTCGGCGTGTTCGCCTCGACGGCGTTTACCCTGATCGTCATTCCGGTGCTTTACTGGCTGATTTACGGTCGCAAAAGCATGAAGCCCGCGCATGAATTGCCCGATGGGGAAGGGGTGTCCGGCGGCGGGGGCAGTGTCTGATCGTTACGCTGGTTTTTGTTTAGCCTCGCGATAAAGGCCTCGATAAGATCGGATGAAACCGTTAGCCCCTGTGAACCACAGAGACACTGAGGCACGGAGAAACCCCTATTGGCCACGGACAGATCAGACAGGGGCTGGACAGAAGAGCAAAAAGACTTTTGATCTTTATCGTGGATCTTATCCGATTTGATCGTGAGGTTATCGAGAAGCGAATTTTAGATAAAAAGTTTAAGGGTCTTTGACTTGTCCTGATTTTGTCTGGTGTGTCCGTGGCAAAAAAAGATTTTGATCTTTCTCCGTGTCTCAGTGCCTTGGTGGTGAACGCCTTTCTTGTACCGTTTCACAACAGCGACAACTGCTCCGCCTCCGGTGCCGCCGGGCGTTTCTTCGCCTCGTGGCGCACCTGCTCCAGCAGCTCCCGTTCAATACGGTCAAGAAACGGGCTGCGCGCCAGCTGATACTCCTTGCCGAGCAGGAACCGGCGGTCAGCGTGGGACAGAAACAACTTCTTCTTGGCGCGGGTCATGCCGACGTAGAGCAGGCGCTGCTCTTCATCCACATCACTGGTCTGCGACTCAAACAACCCATAGGGCAGCAAACCCTGCTCACAGCCGGGGATGAACACGGCATCGAATTCCAGACCTTTAGAGGCGTGCAGGGTCATCAGCGACACCGCCTCGCTTTTTGCGCTGTAGTCATCGGCTACCGCGCCCAGGGCCAGATAGTCGAGGAAAGTGTGCGGCGCGGGGAACGCGTCGCACAGATCAAGCAGGCGGCGCAGGGCCGGATGGTCGATCAGCCCTGTGTCGTTATGGGCGGCCACGGCTGCGACCAGTTCTTGGGAGGTAGCCAGCTGCGCCCACTGCTGCAACTGCTCGGTGCTGATGGCGAACTGTGTCAGCATCTGCTGATGCAAAAACGGATTGCCCGGATTATGCGCGGCGCGGCATTGCAGCAGGAGGGATTTAACCGGCTCCCGGCGAAAAAACGGCACTTCGCCGACGATGCGGTAGGGGATGTGGTGGTCGCGCAGGGCTTTTGTGATCGCCTCCATCTGACGGCCGAGACGACACAAAATGGCGACCTCTGCCAAGCCGCCAATGTCGCCGACTTCGCCGCTGGTCACGGCGGAATCGATGGAGAAAAAACTCACCCCGCCGATCAGCTGTTCGATGGTGCGGGCCAGCCCTTCGGCCTCGGCTTTGTCGCTGGGATAGTGGTTGATGGCGGTCTTGATCGGCGACGGCACGCCGCACAGCAGCCCGGCTTTTGGACTGTCCGGCGCGTGCAGCACGTCGCCGGAGGCACGCAGGATCGGATCGGGGCAGCGGTAGCTCTGGTTGAGGTGGAACACAGCGGCCTGCGGATAATCGGCGCTGAACTGGCGGATGTAACGGATGTCCGCGCCGCGAAAGCCGTAAATGGCTTGATTCGGATCGCCGATGGCAAACAGATTGGCGTCGCTGGTCGGCGCCAGCAGGCGGATCAGCGCATATTGAGCGCGGTTGACGTCTTGATATTCATCCACCAGCAGCCAGGAAAACTGCTGTCGGTAATGCGCGGTCAGCTGCGGGTCCGCTTCGAGCAACTGCAACGGTACGGCCAGCAGATCGTCGAGGTCGAACAGATTCAGCTCCTGCAACGCCTGTTGCCAGTCGGCGAACCATTCCGGTTCCTCCTCGTCGTCCACCAGTCGTTGCTTAATAGCGCTGATCTCAGTCAGCCGCTGATGAATCGTTTCTTTTTCCCAGCCGAGATGGTGGCGGGCGATCAGCATTTTTTCGTCCTCGTCGATCAGAGCGAAATTTTCACTGCGACCGCTGCGCTCCATCTGGTCGCGGATGATCTGCAAACCGAGAGCATGGAAGGTGGCCACGGTCACGGGTTGAGCCGCGCCACCCATCAGAGCGGCCAGCCGTTCGCGCATCTCCTGGGCGGCCTTGTTGGTAAACGTGATGGCGAGGATGCGGTCGGCTGGAGCCGTGCCGCTGCCAATCAGGCGTTGGATACGATTGACCAGCACCCGCGTTTTACCCGTGCCGGGACCGGCCAAAATCAGCGCCGGGCCGTGGTCATGGTTGATCGCAGCGCACTGGGCATCGTTGAAGGTAAATTGAGAGGCTGGGGACGATGAGGACGTTGCCTCGGCCGTGGCGCTGGCGGGTGTTGGCTCCGCGTTCGCTTCGCCCCGGTCTTTTTCATGCGCTTTTTCTTCCAACAGACGGCGGTATTCCTCCAGATCAAACGTCAGCAACGCACGCTTGGCTCCTTTTGCCGGAGCAGATAAGGTCTCGAATAAACTCTCCTGGTGGGTAAAGCGCTCCTTTTCGCCGTCGCCGAATACGCGGATGCGGCCGTATTCGCCATCGTAGCCTTCGTCGATGAGAATCTCCCCGGCGCGCATGCGGCGAATCGCCTCGGCAAACAGGGCGTCGCTCTGCTGTTCGATGATGTCGAGCGGCAGGTCCATGAGAATGGACAACTCCGGTCCCCACTGGCGGATCTGCGTCCGGTAGACCTCGGCCACCTTCTTGCTGGCGGGGCCGACACCCATCAGCTCGCCGAGCAGTTCCTTGAGCGGGATCAGCGAATGAAACGGTTTGCGGTTCGGCCGCTGTAAAATGTCGCTGCGGTCGGAGAGCTGCACCACCCGGTTGGCCACACCCACGGTCAGCGGCTTGCCGCACACCGGACACAGGCCGTTGTGACGAAAGGTCTCCACCGGATCAAAACACACCCCGCACTTGCGATGGCCGTCAAAATGGTATTTGCCCTCCTGGGGGAAAAACGAAATGGTGCCGACAAAGCCGTCGTCGCCCTTAATCACCGCCTCGCGCAGCGCTGTGTAACTCAGGTCCGTGGCCAGCAGGTTGGCATTGCGCCCCAGCTTTTCCGGTGAATGGGCATCGGAGTTGGCCAGCAACGTGAAGTCGTCGAGAAACGAACACATCCAGTTGATGGCCGGGTCGGTGGACAGGCCCATCTCCACCGCCGCCAGCAGTGGGGTCAGCTCCTCGTAGCATTCCGTCAAATTGTCAAAGCCCGACTTGGCGCCCAGCGCCGAGAACCACGGCGTCCAGATATGCGCCGGAATGAACATGGTGCGTTCGCACACGTTCAGGCATAGATCAAACAACTCTTTCGAATCAAGGCCAAGGATCGGTCGCCCGTCCGAGGTGATGTTGCCAATCTTGTCCAGCTTGGTTTGCAGCGTCTCGGCGCCGGCAAAGTCCGGCAGGCAGATGACATTGTGCACCTTGCGCACCTGACCGGCTTTTTTGTAGATGTTGCTGATTTCGCCAGTGAGCATGAACCGCACCTCGCCGTCCGGCGCCGGGAAATCCAAAGCCTCCGGCACTTCGGCGTAGTGCGGTTTAAGGCGAAATAACCCTTCCTCCGCTGGTTCCAGCTTTTCCTTCAGTTCGGCCAGCCAACCCGGATGGGTAATGTCGCCGCTGCCGACCACATGCACCCCTTTGATGCGTGCCCAGTAGGCCAGATATTCCGGCGTCAGTTGCTTGCTGGTGGCGCGTGAGTAGTGAGAGTGGATGTGAAAATCAGTGACGTAGGTGCGGGGCTGAGCCATGGATTATGCCTTGGATGAGAGTCGTTGTGCGTTGCGAGGCGCTATTATCCGCATTTGCGAAAGAGGTGTCAAACGAGCGTACGGTATTTCTAAATACGGTCGGAGGCTGAAACGGGAATTTGTTGTATGCGCGTATCTCGACATGTGTCAATTTAGGGACTCTCTGGAATGGCGCTAGGGCGTCAGCATATTTGAAAATGTTTATTGTCGGAGCGGCTTCAGCCGCGAATTTCCATCATGATAAGGAGCAATAACCAGAACAATTCGCGAATAAATTCGCTCCTACAGGTCCTCACTCAGATGATAAAATTGAGTGTGTTCGAGTACTGGTTTAAGGGTTTAAGGGTTTAAGGGGAAGAGCAGCAAAAACGGGACAGCCCCAGGTAGGGCTTGAGTCCCGAGTTTACTACAGAATTGCTTAAACTCGCGCCATTCGGTACTCTCTGCGAGCTGGCCCCATAAGAGAAATTTTTGGGACGCTTTGCTTAACTTGATGTTAGGATGTGCCACTTTTTTTGTATCATTAATCACGTATTGACTCTGTAGTAGGCCATCACCTGATGCAACTCGATCTTCGTTCACTCTGTTTCAATCAAGTGCTTTTTAGCTTTATTTTTGGCGTGAGCCTGCTTCTCTATACCAAACGGCATGCGGCCTTCGTCGGTATCCGTTCCATCGCCATGGGGCAACTGTTGCTTGGCGTGGGATATTTATTGATTGCCTTGCGCCATGTCATCAATGATTTTACCTCGGTTATGGTTGCCAATCTGGCCGTTTATATCGCCGTTATCATGATCTTCCGGGGGTTGTTGCGGTTTCTTGATATCTCATGGCCTTTGGAGCGCTACCTGAGCCCCCTGTTGGCCGCTCTTCTGGCGGGATTGCTCTACTATTATAAATTTCACGTTCCCAACATCAACGTCCGCATTTTCGCCTTTTCAAGTCTTTTTTCCGCACTTTGTTTAATTGCTGCATTCGGTCTGTCAAAGTACAGACAAGAAAGTGGTCGCACCGCCATAAGGATTGTCGCCATTATGTTCTTTCTGGTCGCCATCTTTCATCTGTTCAGGGCGTTGTGGACTGTTTTTCAAGTGCCGCTATATGATTTTATGAAAACCGGTTGGGTCAGTACGCTGAGCGTTGCGACCTCTGAATTTATCGTTGTTTTAACCACCTACGCAACGATATTGATCGCCACCGAGAGGCAGCAACACGCGCTGATTAAAATGGCCCGAACCGATTCGTTGACTCAACTCTACAACCGCAGAACCTTTGAAGAATATTGTGCTGTCGAATACAGCCGAACCTGCCGGAGCAAGTCAACCTTCACCATCATTATGTCTGACCTGGATCACTTCAAATGGGTCAACGATCACCATGGACATCAGGTGGGAGATGAGGTACTAAAATTTTTTGCAGACATTTTGCGCAATAATGTTCGCAAGCAAGACGTTGTGGCTCGCTTTGGCGGCGAAGAATTCGTCATTCTGTTACCTGATACGGATTCAGAAAAGGGCATGATCGTCGCAGAACATCTCAGAGAGACAACACTGTCCACCATTATTTCCACCGACGATGGCTCGGCGCTGACTTTTTCATCCAGTTTTGGCGTCGCGCAATATTCCGATACTGACAGTGAATGGACCGCCGTCCTCAGCCGCGCCGACAAGGCACTCTACAGAGCAAAACAACAGGGCCGAAATCGAACGATCCGAGTGTGAAACCTCCCTGACAGCGCAGCTCCAGCCAAAAGACGTACCGATAAAAGGGACAGGCAGAAATGGCGCTCGCTTAAAAGGAAAAAGCAGCAAAAATCACCACCGTTCCAAGGACCGCAAACATCTGGGGCAGCCCCAGATAGGGCTTGGATCATCCCGAATTTACTACGGAATCGCTTAAACTTAGTCCTCTGTCAATGCTGAAAATCCGAGTGAATGGCACAGCATCGTACTGTTCACACAAGGCGAGAAATCGCCGAAGTGGCCACTCCACTTCAAGATTTTGCAACGCAGAGAGAATGGTGCGAGGCGAAGCCAGACCCGAAATTTTTATGTCATCGCAGTGACCCTCTGTAGGAGCGAATTTATTCGCGAATTGTCCTGGTCATTGATCCTTATCATGATGGGAATTCGCGGCTGAAGCCGCTCCTGCAATAGCCAATTTCAATTATGCTGAAGTACTAATGTCATTCGGGACAGGCTGCTTTTTAAAAGGGGGCGTAAATGCCAAGGGTGACGAGGACTTGCTGATGGCCATTATTACCATGTGTTGAGTCGGGGGAATGGTCGCCAGCATGAAAAGCCCTCGGATAGAACTTTTTCAACACCCTGTCAGGGGCGGAGTGGCAAACGGGCTGACGCAGACCGAAGAGCGCTTTTATGTCTATTATTTTTCTGTGCTTGTTAAAGGAAATAACGCAAAAAGCCGAAAAGTAGACAGTCCACGATTGATTTAAATTCAAATGAAGGAGCCAGCCATGTCTTCAGTTGCCGCCTCATCACAGCCTGTTACGCGCTATTCCGTCGCGGGAATGACCCCGTTGAATAATGCTGACAGCATCATCAAGTTTGATGACACCTTATCTCAAATTGAATTGCCTGCTGAGCCCACTGCCGAGGAAAGGGCCGCGCAGATTGCCCGCCAGAATCAAATCGAGCTGCTTGCCGTGTTTCAAGTAAACGGTAAAATTATCGGCAACGTGCTGGAAAATGGCTGGAGCCGCATGGAAAGCAATGCCGATGGGATGAACACGGGAGCGATCTGGGACGATATCACCAACTTGGGCTTAACGGGCCGTGACGCTGCGGAATATCTGACCGAACGCCTGGCCGATCAATTGAGTCAGCGTTATCCGGGCCTCGAAGTAGTCACTTTTGACGGTGCACAAGCCCCGACCAATGGTGACTATCAGCAACAAGTTGCCGACGGGGAGACCTTTTCCACGCAACCCCTTCGTTCGAATTACACGCAAACTCAGGCGCAAACCAGCTATGACCTGTTTAGTGCGTTGTTTCTACAGGATCGGGACGCCTGATTGTATTCACCTCTCCTCTGAATCAATACAATAAAAGCGGGGCCGCCAATGGTCCGGCTTTTTTGTTTTTAAAGACCTGCTTTTCCCAGCCAATAGTTTCCTGGCCATCATGACATTGTAAGCCTCAATATGAATTCTCTTCGCCTTGCCCGGATTACGAATCTGAGCGGAACCACGATTGTTCATTAATTCTCAACGGTATAAGATGAACAACGTTTCACAACGCCTGCTTTGTCCACTTCAAGGGATAAAAATGACTCTTATCTTCCGAATCATTGTCTTCGCCATTGTGATTGCTTCCGTTTCGGCCTGCACGACCTACACCGGAGACAATCTGATCAAACTTAGCGAGCAGCCCGTCACCTACAAACAGCAGAGGATTATTGCCAAAGCGCAGCAAGGCGTGGCTGATATCCTCGACAGGCTGGAGATTTCAACAAAGAGGAAAGCGGCTTTCGAAACGATTTCACCGCTCAGCGTGATTCGCGACAATGAGCCGCTCACGTTGACGCGGGTAGATAACCAACTTGTGGTTGCCGGTCAAAACACCACGATTGCCTACGCAGCAAACTCCATCATTATTTCATCCGGCCCACTGCACATCTCGCATAGTGGCAACAATGTCATTGTCTGCGGGGGCGATGTTGATATCAGCCACGATGGCAGTATCGGCCATGGCAGTCTAATTATTTCGAAAGGAAAGACGGAGATCAGTCATGCCGGGAACAGCCTGATTTATGCGATTAAAGGAGTGGAAATCTCACATGCGCGCAATGTGCATGCTTTCAATACGCGAAAACGGAAAACGTCGTGGGGACATATTGATAACATTCTCATAAAGCCGCTGTTTCGTGAAGAGACAGAATTTAGCCAGATTGAGAATGGGGAATAGATTTGCATGTTTTCAAGCAATATCTGGATGGAATGTCGTCATTCAAGACCTGACTCCGATCTTCGCGATCTCTTTTCTTCTGCTTTCGGTACGTTGCAAAGGAAAACAATGAACGAGGCAATCCATTTCAAAACATCGATGTTCGATGTCTCGAAGGAAAAGGAGAATCCTATAAATCCAATATATGGACGATCTCTCCTGGAATGGCTGAGGGAAAAGCTTGAAGCCAAGATGGATATCACGGAGCCAGACGCAGAGGATTGGGGCTGGTTTAGTGAACTCGAATATGAGGGCAACAATTATTTGATCGGAGCCTGTGCCTTTTTTGAGAAAGGTGACGATCCAACATCAGAAATCGAATGGGTCTTTCAGGTTCACAAACATCGCAGCTTAAAAGATAAGGTACTTGGTCAAAACAAGAAGACTGTCTCCGACAATTGCTTTCAATTCTTTAAAGAGCTTTTTGATCAGGAGCCAGGAATCAGGGAGGTGGAAGTTGCCTAAGCCACTAACCCGCAAATCAAACCGACCATTTTTCCGCTGCTGCTCCAAATTGGCGGCTTATTCAAGGCGTTCCCGAGGAATCGCGGCGCAGACTTCGTCCAGCGCCTTGCCTCCGTATCCTTGCGCCGAGAGGAATAAAGGGGAGGCTGGCGAGAAAGGAAAAGTACCCTGCCCCGAATGGCGCTAGCTTAAGCACTTTCGTAGCAAACTCGGGACTGTCCCAAGCCCTATCTGGGGCTGTCCCAGATGTTTGCGGGCGATGGAACGCTGGTGGTTTGCACCGCAAAAGCCTGGGACAGCCCCCGTGCGGGGACCGTCCCGGTTTTGCTGCTTTTTCTCTTTAAACTAGCGCCATTCTACCCTGCCCCTTTTTTCTCCCCATTTACACTGAAAGCAAGGCTCGCGTTATTCTCTTTCTTATTGCTACGGGCTGTTTTTGACATAATATGCCAAAGGCTTTTGTTATGGAGGTAATTATGCCGACCCGAAATGTGGTGCTGACGGACACCCAGGCCCAATTCGTCGAACATTTGGTCACATCCGGACGCTACCAAAACGCCAGTGAAGTCTTGCGTGACGGTTTGCGCCTGATTCAACAACGCGAACAGGAGGCATCTGACCGCCTGCAGGTGTTGCGCGAGGCTGTGGCCGTCGGTGTGGCTGATATTCAGGAAGGTCGTTCAACAACCTTCGAAGATGCCGACGCTCTGCGCACTCATCTTGCAAAATTGACTGAACAAACCACGGCTTCACGCTGATGTCCGCCTGGCATGTGCGCGTCGCTCAACAGGCGGAGCAAGACATTGTCGCCATCCTGAAATGGATGGCGGATCAGTTTGGCTCGCAGCAGGTCGATATGTATTCCGAAACGTTAACGCTTTCGCTGACCGCTTTATTTGAAGGTCCCACTCTTCAGGACGTGAGAGCGCGGGATGATATTCAGCCGGACCTGTTAACGCTGCATGTGGCGCGACAGGGGCGGTGTGGAAGGCATTTTGTTGTCTTTCAGATCGATAATGATCACCACTGTATCGATGTCTTGCGCGTGCTGCATGACAGCATGGATTTACAAAGGCATGTGGGTGATAAAGGAAAAAGGCTGCTTTAGCGGTTTTCTTTGGGGAATAGTGTCCTGAATGGCATTTTCCCAGGCAATTTCTGGCTGAAACGCTGTCATTCAAGGTCTTACTCCCTCCTGAAGGTAAGGGTGGTCAAAGGACGACTTGACCTTTTGTTTACACTGACAGGTAAGGTTGGTCATAAAAAGACCCCTTTGTTGTTCTTTACGCTTCGCAAACCTTTTTGACAATGAGTTACTCAATCGCTTAAACTATCCATTAATCATTTAGGTCCTGACGCCGTACCACCGTTCGGCGAAAAGTCTGTGCTCACCAAAAATTTATTATCAACCGAACTGGAGATGTGGATGTCGTTATCGAGTAAAGACATTGTTCCGTTGAAAGAGGTTCGAGCCCGTTTCACTGCGCTGGCCGAGGAAGTATGCACCGGGCGGGAAAAAATCATCACGCGCAACGGCAAAGCCTATGTCGCCATGATTGATGCCGAGCGCTTGGATTATTATCATCAGCTCGAACGGCAGAGTCTTCATCTGCGCTTGCTGGATGAAGCAGAGGCCGGGCTGAACGATATTGAAAACGGCAACTTGATGAGTGTTGCCGAACTGAAAGCCGCCTACGGGCGTGACGGGTCGCGGTGAACCAGCACGTCACCCATAATTTCAGGCGAAACCTGGAAGATATCGAAGATTTTCTGGTAGAAATCGACGCCCCCGGTCAGTTCGAGACGCTACTAGACGATCTTTTCGGGCAGATCCTCCCGATGCTGGAGCGTTTTTCCGAATCGGGTGCGGATTACTTTCGCCACCCGCCCAGATCGCAAGCTGTTCTGCTGCGGATTGAGGGAATACGGCAACGCTTTGGTGAGGAGATGCAACTACGCGAGTTGATTCATGGAGATTTTTTGCTCCTCTACTCAATCCGCAACGACGACCTGTACCTGTTGTCGATTAAACATCACCGGCAGCTCTCTTTTGACCTGCATGGCCATTTAACTGAATAATGGTGAATTCAAAAGAGGGTGAAAGGACATTCCCGAATGGCGCTAGTTTTGAGATTTAACAAGGATCACGGACTAGCCAGGCAAGGTTAGTCAAAGGCAGATTTGACCCCTTTGTCCTTATGACCCCTTTGTCCTTACATCGTAACCAATATCGTGCTACACAGGCTTAAACTAGTGCCATTCGGGAGTGTCCCTATTTTTCCAGGGTAGAGAAAAACAAAGTCGCCACAGGGAGCAGGCCCGTGAGGTAAAGGGAAACCTCCGTTTTCCCCTTGACTTTACTTATCATGGATGTCCCTAGTGCTGTGTCACATCTTAATTTTCGGGTAGAGCGACTTCAATTTGTTGCGAGCGTTGTCAATTGTAAACTGCCAGTCAACGCCGCGTTGTTTCTTGTTGCTTGCGCTGGCCCAAGCCGCAGTTTCTTTGCGTAGCATCTCTATGCTTTCGATTCTGCGTCCCGACAGACACTGGCGAGTCATTGAACTCAGTTCGTTCTCCGCGATATTCAACCAGCTGCCATGTTTGGGTGTATAGTGAAACTCGACGCGTTTTACCAGTTCGCGGGCTTTTTCGGGTTCAAAAGCTTCATAAAATGCTCCGCGTGTATGGGTGTTGAGGTTATCACACACCACAATAACCTTCCGGGCTTTGGCATAGCGCGTTCGCAGCAGCTCTTCCATTTCCAAAGCCCAGTCGACTTTGGTTCGATGCGGACGAGCTGTCACGTTACGCCAACCGGATAATGGCTCTGTAAACATGAAAATACAGGCAGTTCCGGCCCGTTCATATTCATAATCCACGCGTCGCGGATGCTCTTTGGTCGCGGCAATCGGTGTGCGTGTTTCCCGGGTCAATTGAACAGGCTGTTCATCCATACAGATGACGGGGTAGGCCTCATCGTAGGGCTGGGCATAAACATCGAGGACATCCTCCATCGCGGCCGTAAACTCAGCATCAACATGTGGCGGGATGACCCAGTATTGTATTTTACGCGGTGTCATGCCCCCCTTTTTAACGTTCTGCGTAACGTTTCATGGCTGATCGATTCAACGATTCCAAGCTCCACGACGCGCTCAGCTAAAAGGCGTAACGACCAGTTGGCAAAGCCGCTGGGAGCCGGCCCCAAACGTAACGCGATGATTTCAGCTTCCTGTTTCCCGTCAAGTTTCTTTGCAATGGGCGGTGTTTCGCGTTTTTTACGATTCAGCACTGAATCAAAGCCCTCCAGAACAAATCTTTTTCTGAGATTTTCAACTGTGCGGGTACGGCAAGACAGGGCTTCGGCGATTTTGGCATCGTTCCAATGGGCTCCGTCTACATTCGCTTTAAGAAGAATGTTGGCTCGCCGTACCTTCTGTGACGACCCTTTTAGACGCTTGACGATTTCCTCTAAGTGTTGACGTTCTTGATCCGACAGGCGAACGATATATTTTTTGACCATGGTTTCTCCTCCAAAAAGATTTTGGAGGACGTATCGGCATAATCTATCCGAATCTTTAGCGGTGACACAGCACTAGTTTCCCTGTGAACACTTTCGGCTTCATCTGACAGACTACTTACAAAACTGGTAACTGATAAAATACCAAAAATAAGTTGCCGTACATTGCATTGTATAAAAACAGCAACGAAAGGAAGGGACAAGATGGGAAAAGTAGACGCAAAAGAGATAGAGACAAGACTTCAAGAACGCAAAACGTTAATGCAGAATGCGAACAATAGAAGCTTTATAAAAGAAAATAGCAAAGAAGTATCCGTTATTCTGCAATTTAGAGATAATGATAAAAATAAAAAAACTGAAGATCTAATAGGGTCAGGGAACCTCAACAAACATATCCACACAGCGGTTACTTACCGTTTGTCTACAGCAGACCTTTTTGTGGAAAAAGCCCAATACCACTTAGAGGAGAGAGCAAAGGGATATAAGTGGTGGGGATTTTCAATGTATTCAGCTGCCGCTGTCTTGTTTCTTACCGGCATTTATCTTTCCTGGCAACGGATGGACAAATATGAAATAGATACAATTCTAAGTTTACCTACGGACATATTATGGATTGATCTTCTCACAAAGTTTGTTCTTGCTTTCACTGCTTATGGATTCATCGTATTAACCGCTGTTGCTTTATCGCGCATTGCAAGAGCTTGCCTTGACCAACGGGAACGGCTTCTTTCTAAACGTCACTCTTTGCGTCAAGGCCGGCTTTATATACACTTGACAGGAGGCAATGTTACAATTGATGAAATAGAGAGAGCCTTCAATTGGAACCATGACCAAATAAACGCTTTTACAAACATGCCAACTGATGCAAAAGCCCCTTGGGGAAACGTTCTAGGAGAAATCGCCAAAATAGCTCCAGAACTGGTTAAAGTTGGGACGGACGCAGCGCAGAAAAAAGAAAAATAACGACAACTCAGGGATAATTTAAGGGCAAGGCTGACAAAAATGACGGCAGGAATGATGCTGAAATTATGTATCAGGTTGTTAGAAACTACGCATTGCTCATACTGTTTATGGGATCTATTGCTTTTTACCTAGTGCTGTGTCACATCTTAATTTTCGGGTAGAGCGACTTCAATTTGTTGCGAGCGTTGTCAATTGTAAACTGCCAGTCAACGCCGCGTTGTTTCTTGTTGCTTGCGCTGGCCCAAGCCGCAGTTTCTTTGCGTAGCATCTCTATGCTTTCGATTCTGCGTCCCGACAGACACTGGCGAGTCATTGAACTCAGTTCGTTCTCCGCGATATTCAACCAGCTGCCATGTTTGGGTGTATAGTGAAACTCGACGCGTTTTACCAGTTCGCGGGCTTTTTCGGGTTCAAAAGCTTCATAAAATGCTCCGCGTGTATGGGTGTTGAGGTTATCACACACCACAATAACCTTCCGGGCTTTGGCATAGCGCGTTCGCAGCAGCTCTTCCATTTCCAAAGCCCAGTCGACTTTGGTTCGATGCGGACGAGCTGTCACGTTACGCCAACCGGATAATGGCTCTGTAAACATGAAGATACAGGCGGTTCCGGCCCGTTCATATTCATAATCCACGCGTCGCGGATGCTCTTTGGTCGCGGCAATCGGTGTGCGCGTTTCTCGGGTCAATTGAACAGGCTGTTCATCCATACAGATGACGGGGTAGGCCTCATCGTAGGGCTGTGCATAAACATCGAGGACATCCTCCATCGCGGCCGTAAACTCAGCATCAACATTTGGCGGGATGACCCAGTATTGTATTTTACGCGGAGTCATGCCCCCCTTTTTAACGTCCTACGTAACGTTTCATAGCTGATCGATTCAACGATTCCAAGTTCCACGACTCGATCAGCTAACAGGCGTAACGACCAGTTGGCAAAGCCGCAGGGAGCCGGCCCCAAACGTAAGGCGATGATTTCAGCTTCCTGTTTGCCATCAAGTTTCTTTGCGATGGGCGGT
Organism: uncultured Desulfuromonas sp.; assembly: GCF_963678835.1. Classification (NCBI taxonomy): domain Bacteria; kingdom Pseudomonadati; phylum Thermodesulfobacteriota; class Desulfuromonadia; order Desulfuromonadales; family Desulfuromonadaceae; genus Desulfuromonas; species uncultured Desulfuromonas sp. The sequence goes on along the minus strand of NZ_OY787469.1, from coordinate 3,584,800 downwards.
GTTTCGCGCCTTTTACGATTCAGCACTGAATCAAAGCCCTCCAGAACAAATCTTTTCCTGAGATTTTCAACTGTCCGGGTACGACAAGACAGGGCTTCGGCGATTTTGGCATCGTTCCAATTGGCTCCATCTACATTCGCTTTAAGAAGAATGTTTGCTCGCCGTACCTTCTGTGACGACCCTTTTAGACGCTTGACGACTTCCTCTAAGTGTTGACGTTCTTGATCCGACAGGCGGACGATATATTTTTTGACCATGGTTTCTCCTTCAAAAAAAACTTGAAGGACATATCGACACTATCTATCCGAATTTTTAGCAGTGACAGAGCACTAGACGATCTTTTCGGGCAGATCCTCCCGATGCTGGAGCGTTTTTCCGAATCGGGTGCGGATTACTTTCGCCACCCGCCCAGATCGCAAGCTGTTCTGCTGCGAATTGAGGGAATACGGCAACGCTTTGGTGAGGAGATGCAACTACGCGAGTTGATTCATGGAGATTTTTTGCTCCTCTACTCAATCCGCAACGACGACCTGTACCTGTTGTCGATTAAACATCACCGGCAGCTCTCTTTTGACCTGCATGGCCATTTAACTGAATAATGGTGAATTCAAAAGAGGGTGAAAGGACATTCCCGAATGGCGCTAGTGCTCTGACAACACTAAATTTTCGGGTCTGGCTTCGCCTCGTACCATTCTCACTGCGTTGCAAAATCTTGAAGTGGAGTGGCCACTTCGGCGATTTCGCGCCTTGTGAGAACGGCACGATGCTGTGCCATACACTCGAATTTTTAGCATTGACAGAGCACTAGTTTTGAGATTTAACAAGGATCACGGACTAGCCAGACAAGGTTAGTCAAAGGCAGATTTGACCCCTTTGTTCTATTTCGGACAAAACCCGTGCTGAAATACGGGAACAACTGGCTCAAGTGTTCTTGATTGGCTGTGGCCCAGGCGATGTTCGCTTATTGACACTGCAGGCTTATCAGTGTTTGCAGGAGATGGATGTTGTCTTGTATGACCATCTGATTTCCGATGAAATTCTTGCTCTGATCCCACCAGAGACGGAAAAAGTTTACGTCGGTAAAAAGAAGGGGGCACATAGCTTTAAACAGGAGCAAATTAATGACCTGATTCTCGATTATGCACGCCAGGGACGTCATGTCGCCCGGTTGAAAAGTGGTGATCCTTATATCTTCGGGCGTGGTGCTGAAGAGGCGCGCTATCTGGCCGAACACGGAATTCGTGTCAGTGTGGTGGCGGGGATCAGTTCTGCGCTGGTCGGGCCAGCTTCTGCGGGTATTCCTTTGACGGCCCGTGGCTATGCGGCGAATCTGTCGATTGTTTCAGCTCATCTGTCCGGCAGCCGTATTAACAGCGCCTGGCTTCCCTTATTGAAACTCGATTACCATACGACGGTGGTGTTGATGGGATTGAGTTTTTCCGAGCAGATTTCAGCACTTGCTCTGGAGCAGGGGGTGGACCCACAGTTGCCGGTGGCAATTATCTCCAATGCATCGCGCCCTGAGCAGAAAACGGTAATCACAACCCTTAGCCAACTGCCGCAAGCAGCTCACTCTGCCACGCGTCCGGCTGTGCTGGTTTTTGGTCCGGTGGTTGAGTTACATCATATCCTGCCTCAGTTTGACCCTCAATCCTGATCGCAAATTTGATTACGGCCACTGTTTTTAGCCACGTAGAGACGACGATCTGCGCAATCAATAAATTGTTGCTCTGAACTCAGGTCATGTGGAACCATGCAACATACGCCGATACTTAACGTAATAACCGGCTTTGTGGGTGATTTCGGGTGGTCAATTGCCATTGCTGCAACTTTGTGTTGTACCCGCATGGCAACGTGAACGGCATCATCATGGGCGGTCTGAGGTAAGAGTACAATAAATTCCTCGCCGCCGTAGCGAGCAACAAAATCTTCAGGACGTAGACAAGATTGACAAATCGCTTGCACGACCTGTTGCAGGCAGGTGTCCCCTTTCTGATGGCCGTATTGGTCGTTATAGGCTTTGAAATGGTCAATGTCGATCATGAGGATGGCGAGCCGTTCCTTTTTGCGGTATGCGCTTTTCCATAAACTGGACAGGGTATGGTCAAATTCACGCCGGTTGGCAATGCCGGTTAAGGCATCGACTCGGGCCAATTCACTCAGATGGCGATTGGCTTGCTCCAATTGTTTTTTTGCCTCAATGAGTTCCTGCTGGTTTTCCAGCCGTTGGGTGATGTCGTGAAACAGGGTAATGGTGCCGACAATTTCCCCTTCCGTAAAAATCGGTGTGCAGGTTAATTCAACCGGAAACTCCTTATTCGCTCGATCACGAAAAAAAGCTATTTCTTGTCGGCAGGTGGCGCCTTCGATGATGGCGTTCAAAATAAAGCAGCCCTGCTCGTGGCTACTGTCATCCACATGAAACAGGTCGTGGGCACTTTTGTTGAGGGGCTCGTCACCTCTAAGACCGAGAATTCTTTCTGCTTCATGATTGATATACGTCAACTTACCCTCTTTGTCGGTAGCGTACATTCCCTGACCCATGTTGTCTGACAGCGTCATGAGAAAGTCACTCGTTTGTTCCTGCTTTTTTCTCGAGCGGGTCATGCCGATGCGGTAATGAAAGATCACCATAAACAGAATCACGGCAACACAAAACTGTATGATTGAATTCAACAGAAGTGATCTTAAATATGGTTCTGGGGTAAAGGCCACGACATAGGCGGCGTGTTGACCGGAAACATTACGGATGGAATGAAAAATGACAGAATAGAGTTGGTTGGAATAATGAACCACGAAGGAGAAGTCATTTCCTGCTCGCATGTGGTTATTGAGATTTGAGCGTCGTTTCAGTTTTAGTTGCAACGGATCAAGTAATGACGAGGTTTGTACGGTTCCACCCAAATGGTCATAAGCTAAAGCATTCTGGTTTTCGATAACATAATCAGGGTTCAGTGGCGAGACGGTATACAGTTTGTCCTGTCCTTCCGCCAGCTTGTACCACAGGTCTGGTTTGTACATCAAAAACAGCAGTTCTGTTTTTGACGGTTCCGTGATTGCACTGAGCTCTTTGTTGATTTGTTGAAAGGAGTTGCTGATCTCAACACTGCCGATATGTTTTGCCTCAGTCGGAATTGGAAAAACAGCCCTGTTGAGTTAGTGGGTTAAAAGTTTCCCTTTCCGGGACGCTATGGTGTTGGGCGGGCCGGAGTTTTTCCAGCCGCCGTTTTTGCTTTCGTGCTTCTCGTGCTGCTTCGAGCTTGCTGTCTCGTTCTTTGAATATTTGTTTTTCCCGGCCTTCGAGTTTGATTTTGGGAGCCACGTAGCCCAGCGCACTGTGCAGTCGTTCGTCGTTGTAATAGCGGATGTAGTCCGCAACTTGCTTTCTGGCTTCATCAAGCGACAGCGGAACCTTCGGGCGAATGCATTCCTGCTTAATGGTAGCGTGGAAACGTTCCAACTTGCCATTGCTTTGTGGGTAGAAAGGCGATGTCCGCACATGCGTCATGCCTGCTACCCGGATAAACTCTTTGAAGTCCTTGGCGATGAATTGAGGGCCATTGTCGGAAATAATCCTCGGTGTGGCGGCGGGATACTTTTCCCGGGCCCGCTGCAAAATAATTTCCACATCTGCCTCAGTCATCGCCTCGCGCAACTCCCAGTGGACGATGTAGCGGCTACAGCCGTCCAGCAGGCAGCACAGATAATAAAAGGTGCCTCGGATATTGATGTAGGAAATATCAATATGCCAATGTTCATGGGGCCTGAGCGGCTGGACAAAACCGGTCCCTTTTTTTGATTGTTTGCCGTTCCAGCGCCTGAGTAGTCCGGCGGTACTTAGAACACGATAGACGCTGCTGGGGCTGACGGCAACAATATCCTGATCGAGCATCATGAACGTCAGGCGGCGGTAGCCCTCCTGAGGCGTGTGCTGATAGAATTTGATGATCGCCTGCTTCTCCCACTTTTCCAGCCAGAAATCGCGGGGGATCAGGGCGTTGTGCTCGTTGACTTTGCCATAGCGCTGCTGCCAGTAGTAGAATTTGCTGACAGCCAGGCCCAGCCAGCCGATGATACGCGTCACTGCAATGCCGGTGCGCTTTGTCCAGCGCTTGACGAAGTCAACCACGGCATCACGAATATCATGGGGGACCCAAGACGCTTTCAGAGTTCCCCAAGTTCCTTTTTTAACTGAACGTGTTCCTCCAGCAATTCCGAGAGAACCTCGTTCTTGGTTTGCAGCTTCGCTTCGAGCTGGGCAATGCGTTTCTCTTCAGCCTTTTTCTGGCGGGAGTTGTCTTTTTCAAAAGCGGCGGCACCATTCTCGAAAAACTCCTTCTGCCAGCGGTAAAAAACCGTGGGCTGAAGCTGATATTCATCACACAGGTTTGAGACCGGTGTTTGATCAACAAGGTGGCGCTTGAGAATGGCAACTTTCTCTTGAGCCGTGTAATTTTTACGTTTTTTTCGCATGGTGAATTTCTCCGTTCGAGTAGTCTAACTCAAACGAGGCAATTCTCCAATTCACGCTGAACCAAGACAAGTTTCCTAGTTTCCTAGTTTCCTAGTTTCCTAGTTTCCTAGTTTCCTAGTTTCCTAGTTTCCTAGTTTCCTAGTTTCCTAGTTTCCTAGTTTCCTAGTTTCCTAGTTTCCTAGTTTCCTAGTTTCCTAGTTTCCTAGTTTCCTAGTTTCCTAGTTTCCTAGTTTCCCGGTCGAATTGGCCGGGGTTTTTGCTTTTTATCGATAGAACTATGGGAAGTGTTCCTCTTTGGGAGCACGTGTAATTAGGGCGGAATCAAGATTGTTCATTAATTTCCAAGTGTGTAGGATGAGCAGGGTTTCACAAATGCTGCTTTCTTATCCATGGGAGAAAAATGCCGTTTGTCCTTCGCACCGTCTTAATCGGCTTGGTGATTGCTTGCGTTTCGGCCTGCACGTCATACACCGGAGATAGTCTGCTGAAACTTACTGAGCAGCCTGTCACTTACGTGCAGCAAAGAATCATTGCCAAAGCGTAACAAGGTGTGGGCAACAGTAGATTTGACCCCTTTGACTGTTTTGAGCGGGTGTGTCGGGAACTGGAAATTGCTCAACCGTAGACTTGACCCCTTTTATGACCCCTTTTACTTTTCAAGAGCATGCGGCTTGAGAAAGTCGTAGATCCAACCGGTGAAGATCGTTGCTTCCAGCGCGCCTATCCACGGAGCTGGCAACTCCTGCAGCCATTGCCTCAATGATTCGCGTTGCGCCTTGATCGTCCCTTTTCTTACGAGCTTCCCGCTCTCGGTTTTAATGCAGTAAGCGATGCTTTTTTTGTGGACGTCCAAACCGATGTAATAAATACTTTCCATGGAAGCCTCCTTGTTGGGTCTGACTTGGGGCGATTTGTTCGACCCCACACGTTCATCATTATGAACTGTACGCCATTTGGAGGCTTCCGCTTTTTTCACTTATGCATTCAAACAGTATACTTTATTTGATAATGTGAAGCGGGGCCAGTAGCGACCCCGCTTTTATGGTCAAATATAATCTAAGGGGTCTATATCTAAGGGGTCAGATCTACGGTTGACGTATCATGGTAATTGGTAAAATTAAGCGGGACCGATATCGGTCCCGCTTTTCTGTTCAAAGATATCATTCACTTCTTCTCAGACAGCATTTTTTTTGCCATCTCTAAATTGTGCCAAGCTACAGCACGGATCATCTCTACATCCTGATCTTTCACCCCATCCAACTCAGCAAGAAATTCCTCCAGCTCTGTGGTCGCCTTTGCCACTTTCTGGGGACGGAACGGAATGGAAAAATCAATCCCTTTGACATTCCAGCCCTCGGGGAAATGGGTGAATGGCGCAAAGTCGGCAATCTGCCGTTTGGCCGTTGGGACGATGGTGCTGGTTTTCATGTTTTCAAAGCGCATCCCGTCGGTATCGGCAACGATAGAGTAGCTGCCGGTGAACGGCTGCTGCACCTCCTTGTTGTTAGCGTAGGTGTAGCGGGACTCGGCCACCTGGGCGTGGCTGGTGTGGCAGCTATCGCAGGTGCGGGCCTGTCCGAGGGCGTGGCTCATTTTGTCCATTTGAATCCATAACAGAGCCTTGTTGTTATGCGGTAGGTCGTTGCGGGTGCCGTTGACGATAAAGGCGTCGTTGACGTCGGTCTGCTCGCGGGCAATGGTGAAGGTTTCGGGTTCGCCGATGCGCGTATCCCCTTTGATGGTGCGTTGCGGGATGGCGCGGAATTTCAGGCCGGTGGGGGCGATATCTTTGGTCTGATTGAGCGCGGCCATGGGGTAGGGCTTGACCGGAATCCAGCGCCCGGCGGCGTTTTTGATCAGCGTCGGCAGGGAACGGGTGCCGTAATATTCCTTGTGCTTGGTGAAGGGCGTTTCCACCCCGGCGACCACGCCCGGCCCCCAGAAGGTGAACTGATACGCGCCGACGGTCTGCACGTGGCAGGCGCTGCAATCGACATTGCTGTGGCTGGATTGGGCGACGGCGGCGACAATCTCTTCATGACACTGTTGGCAGGAGTTACGCGCTGAGTCGCTGGCCAGGTGGCCGAACTGGTGATTGTCGATCTGATGGCAGTCGATACAGTCGACACCGTTCTGCACATGCACGCCTACGGGCAGGTCGGACGGAAAGGCGTATTCGCCGCGCATGTATCCAGCGCCACGGCGTCGATCCATCGGCCCGGCATGACACAGGCTGGCGCGTCCGCCGCCATAGCAGGACGGCGCTTCGGGCGGGCCGAAGCGGTGACGGCCTTGCCCTTTGTAGGCTTGATAATGGCAATCGTTGCATCCGGCGTGGCATTTGCTGCACTGGCGCGCTGAAGCGTTGTTTTGCGCGACATCAAACGGTACGGCACATTCACGGGCCAGGGCTTCGTGATTATCGCCGAACCACGGGCCGCAGTTCTGCGGGCCGGGCAGGTCTTCGCTGAAAGTGCGGAAAGCGCGTTGGTGCTTGAGCAACCCCTTGGTGGAGCTGTTGTAGGCGGTGACCTCGTCGTCATGACATTGGCCGCAGGTGGCGCGGGCGACTTCCGGTGCATAGGCAAAGGTCTGCGGATCGCGGTCGTGATAGTAGATGCCGAGAATCTTTCCGGCCTTGGCCTGTTTCAGCGAGGCTTTGTCCGGTTTGGGAATCATGGCGTCAAAGTCTCGGCCCTGCGGCTCCAGCGGCGTGATGCCGATCTGTTGCCGATCCATGGCCTCGCCTTTGTAGGTGCCACCCACAGCCATCAAAAATGGCTTGAGCACGCCCTGATGGGCGGCTTCTTTATCCAACGTAGTGTTGTCGCCCTGATGGCAGTCGACACAAGTGGGCATGCCGCCCATGTTGACTTCGTCATCCACGGCTTGCGGGTCGAGATACAGAGCCGGAGCACCCAGGGCGGTCATTTGGATTTCGTCGCCATGGCAGCGCACGCAGGTGGAGTCAGCGTCGTAACCAAAGCTCAGGGTGGGCAGAAGCAGAATAAGCAGGAAGCACAAGCGTTGCACCATGATGGCGTCCTTTCAGGAAGGTAGGCGGGCTGATGGGGTTTAAATAGTTTTAGCATTCTTCAACGTCGATGTCATGCCGTTCACTGTGTTTAGTATTTATGAGGATGATAAAGGACATCGCCCAGACCTCATGAATTGCAGCGCCGAACGGATAAAGTTTCCAGCGCGGCCAGTTCTGAATGACGGACTACTGAAGCTCAGGATCAAAGTTCAAGGTCGCCGGGGTTCGTCCCTGCAGCCGACATACTTTTGACTGGCCGCTCAAAAGTATGCAAAAACCAGCTTGAACTTCTCCTGAACCTAGTGCTCTGACAACACTAAATTTTCGGGTCTGGCTTCGCCTCGTACCATTCTCACTGCGGTGCAAAATCTTGAAGTGGAGTGGCCACTTCGGCGATTTCGCGCCTTGTGAGAACGGCACGATGCTGTGCCATACACTCGAATTTTTAGCATTGACAGAGCACTGATATGGCTGACAGTTGTCAAGAAGAATATTCTTTGCCTGCCCAACTGATTCAGCGGTTTTATTCTGTTTATGTTCCATGGCACTTGCAGGGGCGGAACCGTTGTTGCGACGGCTCATCAGACTGATATTCGCGGGTTGGATACCGCCAGACTTGTCTTCGTCGCGGAGCTGCCTCTGTCTAGTATCGTGAGTTCGGCCAAAGGCCTTATCCAATAGTGCTCACGAGGATTCTCCTGACCGTGGTTGCGCCCCTTCAACTGCCATGGAATGTATGTTCTTGTGCGTTATGCTTTCTCCTGCCTATTTTGGAGTGTTTTTTCTGACCTTTGTTATACCACTTCCGGAATGTCAACCTCATGGGCGATGGCCCACATGAAGGCACAGAGTTCCCGGGCGATGGCCGTTACAATCACCTGCTTGCATTTTCCCCGTTCCAGCATGTATTTGTAGCGGGCACAGAGCCGGAGTTGGGCTTTCCAGGAAATAGCGCAAATCTCTTGTGATAAACCTTCTTGGCGTTTATGTAACACCCGACTGATGCGGGCAGGAAGGCGGTAAGCCCAGGCTGCTTCCACAAGAACCCGGCGCACATGGCCATTACCTGTCTTGGTGATGGCGCCTCGTTTCGTCTTCTCGCCACTGGAGTGTTCCGATGGAACCAGACCAAGATAGGACATCAGTTCAACGGGACTATCAAAACGTGTCAGGTCGCCGATTTCCGCAACTGTGGTCGCAGCAACAATTAAAGAGACACCGCGTAGTGACTGATAGGCCTTGGTGACCTCAAACATACGCCATTGCGGCAAAAGTTGCTGAATCTGATCCGTAAGGCGTTTCACCCGGCACGTGCTCTCAGTTAATGTGTCGACATATTCCTGAAGAGCGATTTGCTGAGCGGGATGGGGCATTTTAATCTCAGCGATCCACCGCATATGGGCCTGACTCCAAGGAGTTCGTCCGTTGTATCTGAACCCATGCCGAAGCAGGAAAGCCAGAATGCGCTGCTTGGCTTTTTTCTGCGTTATTTTGGCATCTTCTCTCGAGCGGGTGAGATCCCGCATCGCTTCATCTTCCGCCGCAGGGACAAAGACGCCGGACAGTTCACCGGCCCGATGCAGGCGGGCAAGCATCTGCGCATCCCGGCGGTCATTTTTTATCCGCTCGCCGCTTTTCCTTGGAATCTTTGAGGGGGCCACCACCTGGCAATCGAATCCCTGAGCTGTCAGGTGGCGGTAAATCTCATAGCCGCAAGGACCGGCTTCGTAGACAAAGTGCAGTTCAGCTCCTTTTGAAATAAGTTTCCTAACCACCTTGTCCAGAGCAGACAAGTCACCGGCAATTTCACCGTATCGGCGAACTTCGCCAGTGCGACCGTCCTCGGCAATGGCTATCTCAATAGATTTTTTATGGACGTCCAATCCGATAAACATGCTAGAATTTTTCAAGACCTGCCTCCTTGGTTTTGGCTCTGTGTTGGGGTTATTAAAATTTCAACATAACCCACGTTTGCAAGGGGCAGGTCCTTTTTTGTTTCTAACTGTCAGCCATTATGTCTAGATTAACCGACAATGCGTCCATTTCCGTTTTGCTTTACGGATTCGGCTTGCCTCAACAAAGAGAATATTGGATAAACACGTCCTGTGTTTCCCAATAAACGCAAGCCGAAAATGCGATTTCCGTCTTGCTTACACCATCAAAGATGGTGGTCGCCCGTCCATGGCCTCCACAGATGGTTTTCAGCCGTCTGTCAGCTCGGCAAATCCTGCAACGCATCACCTTTGGCGTAAAACGCTGATAATAGACTTACGCCGTGCTCTATTTTTTTCGTGGCACCGATCAAACGGGTGGGGCGGTGCCCACCCTCTGGCGGTCTGTTATTTAGCACCACAATTCTCCCGTTCAGCAGCGCCGAACGGAAAGAGCGTCGCTGTGATGGTCGTCGGCAAACTGTTTGAGGACTGTGGTACACAGGCCGAGTTTTTGCCGACATCTCAGCGTAAGCGAATGGAGTGAGGGAACCCGTAGGGCGCAATGGTCGGGAGTCGATTTTGCGCCACTTTTGTCGACGCAAAATGTGGCCTGACGTGTGGGCGCGGAAGCCCACGTCACGTGCGTACCAAGTGATGTGAACGGATGAAGTTCTTAAGAGCGGTGCTGCTGAATTATTGGGGCGAAGAACAATCGTCGCTTACGAAACCTGCCAAACCTGCTGCGTCAATACATCACAAGCCGTCAAAACCCGATGATGCCCAGCCCCGGTATCCATCGCGTAACGCCCCTTATCAAACGTCGGCCAGTTGGTTGCTGTCGGACTATGCCCAACCACCTGAATAATGCCATCGTCACTCGGCGGCAAGTTGCGCGCCCACAGCAGGGTAAAGATCGATTGCTTCTCCACCGGGATGCCGGGCTGAAGTCCGGCATGGACAAAGACAAACGGATCATATCGCCACCACAGCCGGGTGTTCTCCAGAAAGGCGACGTGTTCTTGGGGGATATCGCTGAGTTTCGTGGTTTCGTAACTGGCCAACGTGGCCCGGCCACCGTTGCTGTAGAAAATATCGACATCGGAAAAGGAGCCGACATCTTCCTGATAGCGTGAGCAGATTTCGCGCAGGCGTACATCATGGCGCAGGCCAACCTCGACCAGCGCATCAAGCAACATCTGATCATGGTTGCCACGCAGAAACACCGTGCCGGGAAAGCGTTGTTGCAGGGCGATGAGATAGGAGAGCAGCCCGCAACTGTCCGGGCCGCGATCAATATAGTCACCGAGGAACACCAGCCTGTCGGCAGCGGTCGGCTGGACGACATTGAGCAAGCGGCGCAGCATGTCGCGTTGACCATGCAGATCGCCGATGGCGATCAATCGCTGTGGAGTCGTAGGGGGCATGGTCGGTGTTACTCCATGATGGATCCCGGCAGGGTTTCGACAAACGCTTTGATCTGATCGCGCACGGCACGGTAGCAGTCGAGCTGCTGTTCTTCCGTGGCGCCTTGTTCGGCCAACTCTCTGGCCATCTGCGGCGGATCGTCAAAACCGACATGGACCACTTTGCAGTTGGCGGGAAAGTAGGGGCACGTTTCGTGAGCATGACCGCACACGGTGACCACGACATCAATGGCGATCTCTTTGAATTCATCGATATGCTGGGAGCGGTGGCCGGAAATATCCACACCGGCTTCAGCCATCACTTTAACGGCGTTGGGGTTGAGGCCGTGGGTTTCAATCCCGGCGGAGTAGACGTCAATCACATCGCCTTTGAGATGGCGGGTCCAGCCTTCGGCCATCTGACTGCGGCAGGAATTGCCGGTACAGAGAAATAACAGCTGCAATTTATCGGACATCTCTTTGTCTCCAGAGTTTTTTTGAATTATTTTGTTTGGCCCGATTCAATCAAACCTCAGAGGAAAAGTCGAACGGTCTTTTTGCCGACGCGCTGGCGTGTATTACGACTCTTTCGGTTCTTCCGGTTTTTCAGAAAACTGTTCCGTCAGTTCCGCCAGATGTTTGCTGTGGGTGAGGATCAGCGCCTCGTCCTTGTCTTTGAGGGTCACTTCCGGGTCGGCAATCAGAAACTGGTCGTCGCGGTAAATACCGATGATGCGTGCCTCTTTGGGCAGGGCAAAATCGGCGATCTTGCCTTTAGTGTGTTCTGTAATCTGCACCATCATGCAGCGGGCTTCGTATTTGATCATCGACGATAGCTCGACGACATCGACGCCGGACACGGTATCGGCCAGATAGCGGCTGATGGTTTTGGACGGTGTGACCGTGTGTTCCAGGCGCAGCTCGCGGCAGATGTTGAGATAGTCGACATTGTGAATCTGTATCACCACGTGACCGTAGCCCAGCGAGCGCCCCACCAGCGCGGCAATGATGTTGTACTGGTCGTTCTCCGTCAGGCAGAACAGGTAGTCGGCATGCTCCGGTCCGGCTTCGCTGAGAATGTTGGGACGACTGCCGTCGCCGTGGAGAAAGCTGCAGTCCAGAGTTTCCGTCAACTCCTCAATGCGTTCCTTGTCCTCTTCAATAATGACCACCTCATGTTTGCGTGCAATGAGCAATGCGGCGGTTTCCACGGTGAGTTCTCCGGCACCGACAAAGACGATTCGCATCAGTTCTCTCGCTTTCTACCGAACCAGGTCCGGTGGTAAAAGAAAATCAGCCAGGCCACGCATTCCAGACGGCCGAGGAACATATCGACACACAGAATCCCTTTGAGCGGGTTGGGCAGCTCTGCCCCGATGATGCCGGTGGACAGGCCAACGGTAGCTGTGGCTGATACCACATCAAACAAGGCATTGAGCGGATCGTAGCCGTAGGCGACAAACGGCAGCCACGACAGCAGCACGGCACCGATAAACAGCAGAATGATCATCAGCGCATCCTGCACGTCATCCTGTTCCAGAATCTTCTTGCCGATTTTTTGCCGCAATACCGTATTGGGTGGCACACTCATGGTGCGAACGAAATGGCGGATCAGGGTCAATAGCACCAGCAGCCGCAGCAGTTTGAAGCCACCGGCGGTTGAACCGACACCGCCGCCGACAAGCATGGACAGGATCAGCAGCAGTTTGGAGCCGGGATCGAGTGTGGCCGGATCAAGGCTGGAAAATCCCGCCGTTGTCTGAGCGGAACACACCATCAACGAGGCATGATGCAGAGCGGTGGACCAGGGTGTGCCGTCACTCCACATTGACACAGTGACCAGAGCCGTGAACACCAGCAGCAAGGTCGCCAGTAAACGTATTTCCACATTGTCGAGCAATGGTCGCAAGCCGTTGCGCCAGGTCTGATGATACAGAGCCAGCGGCAGGGAACCGGCCAGCGTGACCAATGTGACCACCCATGCCAACCGCACATGAGGCAGGTCGGCAAAGCTGCCCGAGGTGGGGGCGAAGCCGCCGGTCGACACGGCGGAGAGGATGTAAAGCACGCCGTCGCGCAGTGATCCGCCCAGCACCAGCCACAGGAGAATACCTGAGAGAGTCAGCACACCATAAACAATCACCACCCGCCGGGCATGGGCACGAGTCCCGCCGACCAGATCATCCGGTTCATCCATGGCCGCCAGGCGCAGGGCGGACAGGCCGGGGCGTACCACCAGCGCCAGGGAGAAGACCACAATGCCCAAACCGCCGTACCATTGCATCCAAGCGCGGGAAAAGGTGAAAATCAGCGGTTTGCCCTCCATGCCGGGCAGGGTGCTGAGGCCGGTGGTCGTAACAGCGGACACGGTTTCAAACAACGCGTCCATAAACGGGATGTCGGATACCAACAGCGGGATGGTCATGATAAACGGCACCACCAGAAACACCAGCGCAGCCAGCACCATGGCTTCGTTCATCTGCATCCGTTGCGAGACGCGCAGCCGTTTCAATACAAGCCAGGCCAGCAGCAGACCGAGAATGATCAGGGCATAGCTCAGCGAGATGCGCCAATCCGGGGCGGTCAACAGCGAGACGACCAGCGTGACCAGGTTAAGGGCAGCCATAATCAAGCAGAACTGACCGAAATAATGACCGATCAGTTTGGGGCGTACCGCAAAAAACAGTTCGCTGCCGGGCTGGGACATAAGGACTCCTGAACAGGTTGTTCTTGACACAATGAGCAACAATCCTGTTATGTTATAACGTAAGCAGCTCGTCCCGAAGGGGGATGGCCTGCCGGTTCAGAAATAAGTCTACCACCGATTGCCGCAATGTAAGCCTGCTGCCGGCTTTTCCTGTCGAGGCAGTGTTTTGGCAATCACATTTTGAGGAGAAGAGACCCTATGATGAACCCGACCATTGGCTTTTTTGTCGTTATGGCAACCGTTTTTTGTTTGACTGTGACCGGCTGTGAAAAGGAAGGACCGGCTGAACAGGCGGGCAAAAAAATTGATGAAACCATTGAGCAGACCAGTGAAGCGGTCGAAGAAACGGTCAACCCGGAAGGTGTTTTTGAAAAGGCCGGAGAAATGGTCGATGAGGCTGTCGAAACGGTCAAAGAAAGTGCTGTCGAGGTCAAAGAGGATGTAAAAGAAACTCTCGAAGAACATCAGGACCACGAATAACAAGGGAGCACAAATGATGGATCTTGTTCGAATTCTTTGCGCGATTCTGCTGCCGCCGTTAGGCGTGTTCCTTCAGGTTGGCATCGGCTGGCCGTTCTGGATCAACATTCTGTTGACCCTGTTTGGCTATATTCCCGGTATCGTGCATGCGGTGTGGGTGATTGCCAAGAAGTAGCTTTGGAACAGTTGATTAGTTAGACGAAATAGATTCGTAAATGGGGGTGGGGTTTGCTTTGGCGAACTCCACCTTTTTGTATTTTGGGGTACGCACATGACGTGGCCTTCGCGCGCTCCGAGTTTGCCCTGTGATGGTCATTACGTTGGGTGCTGCTGACTGGAAGGGCAGGGTGCTAAATAACACACGACTGTAGGGCGGGCACCGTCCCGCCCGTTTGATCGGTGCCACGGAAGAAATAGAGGAAGGCGTCAACTTGTTATCAACGTTTTACGCCACAGACGATGAGTTGCACGATTCGCCGACCTAAAGGGCGGCGAGCCGGATCAGTGAAGCATAACGGAAACAGACCCATTGTCGGTTGCTCTGAGGGTCAGGAGGTGTTCAAGCTGGTTTTTGCATACTTTTGAGCGGCCAGTCAAAAGGATGTCGGCTGCCGGGACGAGACCCGGCGACCCTGACTTTGATCTTCAGTGGTTCGTCATTCGGAACTGATCGCTCTGGCAAACTTCATCCGTTTGCGATGGTGGTACCCACGTGACGCGGGCTTCCGCGCCCGCACGTCGGGGCACTTTTGCGTCGACAAAAGTACCGCAAAATCGACTCCCAAGGGGTTGTCATCAATCAGCCTTCACGGAGTTGTTGCGGATCTTTTTTAACGTCAGCGGCGTTATCGGTCGTCGCCATAGACCGACTATAGCTCCTCCCTCTGCCTTGCTGACGCAAAAAATCTCACGCAACACCTCTCGTTCATCTGATTCATAACAACCCCATTGCCCCCCTTCGGGTTCCCTCTCTCCATTCACTTACACCGCAATGTCGGCAAAATTCGCCCAGTCAGCATCCGTCCTCAAACAGGTTGCCGACAACCATCGCGTTGACGTTCATTGCGTTCGGTGCTGCTGAACGGGAGGGCTTGGCTGCAAAAGAACACACCACTGCAGGGCGGGCACCGTCCCGCCCGCTTGATCGGTACCACACCAGAGATAGAGCGCGACTTAAGATTATTATCACCGTTTTACGCCACAGACGATGAGTTGCACGATTCGTCGACCTAAAGGGCGACGAGCCGGATCAGTGAAGCATAACGGAAGCAGACACAGCATAGGTTAATCCAGGTTCAGGAGGTGTTCAGCCGGTTTTTGCATCCTTTTGAGCGGCCAGTCAAAAGGATGTCGGCTGCCGGGACGAGACCCGGCGACCCTGACTTTGATCTTCAGTGGTTCGTCATTCGGAACTGATCGCTCTGGCAAACTTCATCCGTTTGCGATGGTGGTACCCACGTGACGCGGGCTTCCGCGCCCGCACGTCGGGGCACTTTTGCGTCGACAAAAGTACCGCAAAATCGACTCCCGTCATTGCACCCTTCGGGTTCCCTCACTCCATTCTCTTACACCGCGATGTCGGCAAAACTCGCTACCGCTCAAACAGGTTGCCGACAACCATCGCGGTGACGTTCATTGCGTTCGGTGCTGCTGAACGGGAGGGCTTGGTTGCTAAATGACAGACCCAGGCAAGGGTGGGCACTGCCCACCCGTTTGATCGGTATCACGAAAGAAATAGAGTGAGGCGTAAGTCTATTATCAACATTTTACGCCAAAGATGATGAGTTGCACGATTCGCCGACCTAAAGGGCGGCGAGCCGGATCTGTGAAGCATCACGGAAACAGACCCATTGTCGGTTGCCGGGACGAAACCCGGCGATCTTGACCTTGACCTTGATAAAAAAAGGGAGAGCTGACGGTTCCAACTCTCCCTTGCTGTTTCAGATTAATGGTGCTGCCCCTGGCAGCAGCCACCAGACTCCTGTCCCCCACCACAACACGATCCCCCCGAACCGCATGAACATCCACCACTGCTATTCTTCTGGCGGCGCAAGGTACGAATCAGATAAACGGCGGCAATAACGATAACGCAAAGCGTTAAAAAAAAATCCCAAGTCATAGTCTGTCCTCCTTTAAGTCAAGAACCGGGTGCCGACCTGATAAACCGCTACCGCCATACCGAAGCCCAGCGCAGTATTGAACACCGTAGAAAACAGCGCCCATCCCCACGATGATTCCTTGGCCATGGTCACCACGGTGACAAAGCAGGGGGCATAGAGCAGGACGAAGATGATCAGCGAGATGGCCGTGTACTTGTTCCAGGTCGGATCGGTGGCGATCTGATGCGACAAGGGCGCGGCATCCTCAGGATCGACCTCTCCGAGCGAGTAGGCCGTTCCAAACGTCGAGACAATCACCTCTTTGGCGGCAAAACCACCAACCAGAGCGATGTTGGTGCGCCAATCAAAACCGGCCCACTGGCTGACCGGTTCAAAGAAGCTGCCGATCTGCCCGGCGAAGGAATAGTGCAGGGTGGCCTGGGCTTCCAGATTGTCAATTTCATTGAACTGGTTGGCGCGTTGTTCCATATCCATCACATGGGTGGCGACGGCAATGCGTTGCTGATTAAAGGCGTTGACCTGGCTATCCGGCAATTGCGGAAAGGTCATGGCCGCCCACAGCAAAATGGACACGGCCAGAATAACGGTCCCGGCCTTGCGGATGTATTGCCACACCCGTTCCCAGGTGTGAATCAGTACGCCGCGCAGGGTCGGCAGACGGTAGGGCGGTAGTTCCATGACGAACGGCGTCGGTTCGCCCTTGATGATGGTTGAGCGCAGTAATTTAGAGACCAGCAGGGCCATGGCCCAGGCGCCCAGAGTGATGGAGAACATGATCTGCGCTTCGTTTTCACTGAAAAAGGCGGCGATGAGCAGCAGGAACACCGGCAGCTTGGCACCGCACGGCATGAACGGGGCGGTGATCAGGGTGGCCAGTTTCTCCTTGGGGCTGCGCAGGGTGCGGGTGGCCATAACTCCGGGAACGGCGCAGCCGCCCATAATGCCGCCGGAGATGATAAACGGCATGGCCGAGCAGCCATGCAGACCGAACATGCGCAACACGCGGTCGAGCATGTAGGCGACGCGCGCCATGTAGCCGGAATCTTCGAGAAAGGCGATCATCAGGAACATGATGGCGATCAACGGTACAAAGCCCATGACGCCGCCGACGCCGTCGATGACGCCGGAAACGATCAGTGATTGCAGCATGCCCTCTGGAATCACGGCGGTCGCAGTAGCACCGAGCCAGCCGAAAAAGCCTTCCAGCCAGCCCATGGGAATCTCGCCGACCACGAAGGTGATCTGGAACATGGCGTAAAGTACGCCAAACATGATCAACGGGCCGAGCACCCGGTTGGTAAGGATCGTATCGAGCTTGTCGGTGAGTTCACGACGGTCCTGTTGGGGACGTTCGATGATGCCCTGGCTCAGGATGGAATGGATCAGACCGTAACGGTAGTCGGCGATCAAGGCTTCCGGGGTGGTGTTGAGGGTGGCGCGACAGTGGGCATCCACTTCGTGGACGATCTGTTCCAGTTCGAAGGCCACGCTGCCGATACTGCGTCCGGCGGTGACAATTTCTTCATCGTTTTCCAGATATTTCAATGCCACCCAGCGGGCCGGATAGCGAGTGGTCATGAAACGGTTCTCTTCAATTTTTTCCACCATGGCATTGAGAGCGATATCCAGATCGACACCGTAGGAGATCTCCAGCGGCTTCCAGCCTCCGCCGCGTTCGGCCGCATAGCGCAGAGCTTGTTCCAGTAGCTCCTGCTTGCCTTCGCCGGAGCGGGCCACGGTTTCCACCACCGGGCATTTGAGCTGTTGGGAGAGCTTTTTGGTGTCGATGTGCAGCCCTTTTTTGCCGGCTTCGTCCATCATGTTGAGGGCGAGCATTACCGGGATGCCCAGTTCGAAAAACTGGATGGCCAGATACAGGTGGCGCTCCAGCTTGGTCGCATCGACGATATCGACGACGATATCCGGCCGCTCATCCAACAGCACCTTGCGGGCGACCAGCTCTTCTTGAGAATAGGCCGACAGCGAATAGCAGCCCGGCAGGTCGACGATGTTGACACGGGTGTCGTTGAGCTTGAGGGAGCCTTCCTTGCGGTCAACGGTGATGCCGGGATAGTTACCGACATGCTGACGCGCGCCGGTGATGGCGTTGAACAGGGTGGTTTTGCCGGAGTTGGGGTTGCCGGCCAGGGCAATGGTGGCAGAGTGAGTCATCCGTTGTTCTCCAATCGTTCGATCATGATGCAGTCGGCTTCGTTGTTGCGCAAGGTGAGAGTAAGATCGCGCAAGCGAAGCGCGACAGGATCTTTCAGCGGGGCGTGGCCGGTGACTTGCAGCACGGTGCCGGGAACCAGCCCCATGTCGCGTAGACGGCGGGCCATTTCTCCTGAGGCGGATAGGTGGGTGATACGGGCTTTTTCATTGACGTTGAGGGTGCGCAGTGATGATTCCATAGCGTGTTTGGCTCTCCAGACAAATGACGGTGTCCCATGGATGGGAAATTGAAATTCGTTTTCATAAACTAAAAGAACAACCATTCCCTGTCAACTGGAAAATGAAAGTCTTTATCAAATAGGTTGTGATTGATATCACGTGGCTCGTGATCATCCCGGCTGATTTAAACGATTGGAATGCGCGATAGACTGGAGGCCTTGTTAAAAAAACTTGTGTTTCAACCACAGGGATGTAACGTTGTAGGTTTAATATGACAATCGAGTTATATCGGTAAGATACGAGACTCTTGCAGAAAACTCATACCTGTGGACCGGAGGTGGCGTGTGAAGGCATTGTTCAGGTTGTTGCGACGTTGTTTGGCGGGACTTATCGGATCGTTAAGCTGGCAGGCACCGCCATGGTTGGCCGTGGTCAATCTTCAGCGTCGCGAAAAGCCGGGTCGTTTTTATCTCCGTCTGCTGTTGGCGTTGCTGGTGATTGGCGCTGTGGTCGGCGGCGGCTTCTATTATGCCCAACTGCCGCAACCGTTGCAGGTGGTGGCGCGGGCGGATGGCCCCGGCATTATGGCCAACGATGATCTGGCCACACCTGATCCGCTGGTGATTGATTTTGTTTATGATGATCAGCAGCGCTCTTCCCAGCCGATTCCCGATGGATATCCCTCTGTCGCGCGCATTGATCTGGTCAATCAGCCGGTGGAACAGGGTGTTCGTTTGACACCCGCCCTGCGCGGCCAGTGGCAATGGCGTGGTGATGCCACGTTGGCGTTTACCCCGGAGGAACCGTGGCCCGCCGGAACGGAGATGACCGCCGAGTTCGATGCGAGTATTTTCAGTGCCGAAACCCGTTTGGCTGAACCTCGCGTCACCTTTACCACACCGACATTGACCGTTACCCCGGCATCCATGACTTTTTATCAGGACCCGCAGCAGTCCTCGGTGCGCAAAGTGGTGGCCACTCTGCGCTTTTCCTATCCGGTGGATGAGCAGAGTTTACGTGAACATATCCGCCTCGGTATGCGCCCGTCCGGTGCCTCGGCGCAAACCGCGTTGCAACCGGTGGCGTATGAACTCAGCTTTGACAAGCGTCAGCGTGAGGCCTACCTTCATTCCGTCCCTCTGGCGTTGCCGGATGAGACCAACACCATGCAGCTGCAGGTTCTGGCCGGTGTCACGCCTGCGACGGGCGGGGCAGCCAGCACCGAGGATGTGGCGGCCAAGGTGGTCATCCCGGATCGCTACAGTTATCTGAAAGTGACTCAGGCGCGCAGCCAGATCGTCCGCAACGACCAGCAGGAGCCGCAACAGGTGATCACCCTGGAGTTCACCGATGACATTGATCGCGCTGAACTGCTCGGCAAACTGCAGGTGTTCGTCCTGCCGAACGCCAACAACCGCTATTGGAGTGGCCCGCGTCAGGTGACCGCTGCCGTGCTCAAGGAATCGCAGCCGCTTACTCTGGAGATGATCGACAATCCGCGCCCGGCCTCTAAACTCTACAATTTTGTCATTGATGTGGATCAAGACTGCCAGCTCTATCTGCGTATCGGTGAAGGGCTGACCTCGGTCAACGATTTCGTTCACAGCTCGTTTTACGACACCCTGTTACGGGCACCGGATTATCCGCAGGAGCTCAGTATTATGGGCGAGGGGGCGATGTTGTCACGCTCGGGTGCTCATCAGCTCAGTCTGCTGGCGCGCGGCCTGCAAGCGGTCAAGGTGGAGGTGGGCAAACTGTTGCCTCACCAGATCAACCATCTGGTCAGCCAGAGTCGTGGCGACATCAAGGACGGCTATTTCAGTAACTATAATTTTGATGAAAACAACATCACCGCGTTGAGCGAGCAGGTGTTGCCGTTGCAAAAGGTCCATCCGGCCAAGGCCAATTATGC
Source organism: uncultured Desulfuromonas sp. (assembly GCF_963678835.1). Lineage (NCBI taxonomy): Bacteria > Pseudomonadati > Thermodesulfobacteriota > Desulfuromonadia > Desulfuromonadales > Desulfuromonadaceae > Desulfuromonas > uncultured Desulfuromonas sp. The sequence continues at coordinate 3,564,342 of NZ_OY787469.1, read as the reverse complement.
CGCCGTGGATCTCAGCAGCTATCTACCGGATCGACAGGATCAGTTCGGCCTGTTTTTCGTCACCGTCACCGGTTGGGACCCGGTTAATAAACGGCAACTCGGCCATATCCGTGACCGGCGGGTGATTCTGGTCACCGATCTCGGTCTGCTGGTCAAGGATCAGGCCGATGACAGCCATCTGCTGTTTGTTCAGTCGATCCGTAGCGGCAAGCCGGTGGCCGGAGCCAAGGTGCGCCTGCTCGGCCGTAACGGTGTGCCGCTGTTTGAGCGCACCACCGGCGCCGATGGCAACGTCAGCTTCCCCAGCACCAAAGGCTTTGAAGAATCGCAGCAGCCCACCGCCTATGTGGTGGAGTCGGGTGGTGATTTGTCGTTTATTCCGTTTGCCCGTTATCAGCGCCAGCTCAATTACTCGTCGTTCAATGTCGGCGGGGTGCGTTCCAACCAGCACCGCCGCGACAATCTCAATGCCTTTGTGTTTACTGACCGTGGTATTTACCGTCCCGGCGACACGGCGCATCTCGGGTTTATCGTCAAGGATAACCAGCTCGGCAATGTCGAGGGGATGCCCCTGGAAGTGGCAGTGCGTTCGCCGCGTGGCAACGAGGTGTGGTCGCAACGGCTGATGCTGCCGGCGATGGGTTTTTTCGATGAAGAGTTTGCCTCGCAGCCGACCTCGGAAACCGGCACCTATCAGGTGGCCCTGTATCTGGTGCGCGACGGCAAATACCGCGACCGCATGATCGGTTCCGGCAATTTCCGCATTGAGGAGTTCCAGCCCGACACCCTGAAAATCGAAAGTCGCCTGCTCGATGTGCCGAGCAAAGGCTGGAGTACGGCGTCGGCGCTGACCGCCGAAGTGCATCTGCGCAATCTGTTCGGCACCGCCGCGCAGCAGCGTAAGGTGACCGGGCGCTTGCAGGTGACACCGGCGCGGTTCAGTTTCCGCGACTATCAAGGGTTTGTGTTTACCGATCCCTATTATGACCCGGAGCAGGCAGCGTTGTCCGTGAATGAACCTCTGGACAGCCTCACCACCGATAACGACGGCGTGGCCCGCTTTGAATTACCGCTGCAGCGCTTTGCCCGCGGCACCTATCAACTGACCCTGACCGTGGAAGGCTTTGAGCCGGGTGGCGGGCGCAGTGTCACGGCGCAGAATCGCACCCTGATTTCACCCTGTACCACACTGCTCGGTTACAAGAGTGACGGTGCGCTCAATTATATCCACAAAGATAAGCCGCGCAGCCTGGAATTGATCGCGCTGAATAGCGAACTGACCCCGGTGGCCGCAGATCATCTTCAGGTGCGACTGATCACCGTGGAAACCCTGTCGACGCTGGTGAAGCAGCCCAACGGCACGTTTAAATACCAGAGTGTGAAACGGGAAAAACCCGGAGAGGCCACAGCGCTGACGTTACAGGCCGGAGCACAAAACTATCCACTGCCGACCGCGACGCCGGGAGACTACATTCTCGAAATTGTCGATGATGCCGGGTTAAAACTGGCCCGCGTGCCGTTCACCGTGGTTGGTCATGGCAATCTTACCGGTGAGTTGGAGCGCAACGCCGAGTTGAAACTGGCGCTGGATCGCAAAGATTACCGGGCCGGTGACACCATTGAGATGAGCATCACCGCACCCTATCGCGGTGCCGGGCTGATCACCATCGAAAGTGACCAGGTTCATGCCTTCAAGTGGTTTAAAACCGACACCACCAGTACTCTACAGACGATCACGGTCCCGAAAGATCTGGAGGGCAACGCCTATGTCAACGTCGCCTTTGTGCGTGATGCGGCGTCCAAAGAGATCTTTACCAGCCCGTTAAGCTACGCGGTGCAGCCGTTTACCATTGACCGCAGTCGCCGTGAATTGCAGGTCGATGTGACGGTGCCGGAGCTGGCTCGTCCGGGCAAAGCCCTGCCGGTGGCGGTCACCGTGTCCAAGCCGTCGCGGCTGGTGGTGTTTGCCGTCGATGAAGGCATTCTTCAGGTGGCGGGCTACACCACGCCGCAGCCGTTGGATCATTTCCTCAAAAAATGCGCCCTTGAGGTGGAGACCCTGCAGATTCTCGATTTGATTCTGCCGGAATTCGCTCTGGTCAAAGAGGTGTCGGCCAGTGGCGGCGGTTTTGCCGCCGAACGGATGAAGGCGCTGGCCGCCAATCTCAATCCGTTTACCCGTCAGGTGGAAAAGGCGGCGGTATTCTGGTCGGGCATTGTCGATGCCGGGCCGGACGCTACCACGGTCAACTTTGACCTGCCGGACAGCTTCTCCGGCAACCTGCGGGTGATGGCGGTGGCCGTCAGCGAACAGGCGCTGGGCGTGGCCCAACAGGAGACCGTAGTGCGCGGGCCGTTTGTGCTGACACCGAGTGTGTTGACTCAGGCCGCTCCCGGCGACACCTTTGAGGTGAGTGTTGGTGTGGCCAATGTGCTGGAAGGTTCGGGGGACGCCTTGCCGGTGACGTTGAGCGTTGAAAGCGTTGGTCCGTTGCAGATCAAAGGATCGACCACACAGACGCTGACCATCGATGAAGGCAGCGAACAAGTGGCGCGCTTCCAGGTGCAGGCCGGGGAGCAGCCCGAAGCGGCGCAACTGATCTTTACCGCCACGGCGGGAGATGAACGGAGTCGTCGCCGCAGCGGCATCAGCCTGCGTCCGGCGGTGCCGTACCGTACCACCATGCACTGCCGGAGTGGCGATGATGGCCGCATTGATCTGCCGGTGACACGCGCCTTGCTGACGCCGCTGGCTGAGCAGAAGGTGGCGGCCAGTGTCAGTCCGCTGGTGCTGGTGGATGGCCTGAGCCATTATCTTGATCATTTCCCCCATGGCTGCACCGAACAGGTGGTCAGTCAGATGTTCCCGTCCATCGGCCTGCTGGCCTATCCGCAGTTGGTCGGCGAGCGTGACGCGTTGCAAAAACGGATCGATGTGCTGATCTCGCGGTTGCGTCAACGCCAGCGCAGTGATGGGGCGTTTACCTTCTGGCCCGGTGGTCGTGAAGCGGCACCGTTCCCGTCGTTGTACGTGATGCACTTTCTTCTTGAGACACGTCAATTTGGCTTTACCGTACCGCGCGACATGCTGGCGCGTGGGGAGGATTATCTGCGCCAGATCGCCTACCAATCCACGAGCGATCTGGCCGACTCGCGGTTGCGCGCCTACGCCATCTATCTGCTGACCCGCATGGGCCAGGTGACCACCAATGCGCTGGTGGATGTGCAGACGACGCTGGACGGGAAAAAAGTCGACTGGCATCAGGACATCACCGCCGCTTATGTGGCGGCGGCCTATCAATTGCTGCGCAAACAGAATGAGGCGGAACAGCTCATCGATGGCTATCGACTCAGCGAGAGTAAGACAGAAGATTTCGTCACCTTCCAGTCGCCGCTGACCCGTGATGCCCAGTATCTCTATCTGCTGTGTCGGCATTTCCCGCAGCGGGCGCGTCAGGTCGATGGCGACCGTGTGCTGCGTCTGATCGATCCGGTGTTCCGTGGCCGCTACAATACTTTGTCCGCCTCGTACACCATTCTCGCCCTTGGCGCCTATTCCACCCTGACCAACCCGCAGGGGGAGGATGGGCGAATTCGTCTGCTGGCCAAAGAGACGGAGGAGCAGCCGTTGGACGTGGCCTTGAAGCCGTTTGCTACCGCCGACGTGCCGCTGACCGCTCATGAGGTGCTGGTGCGCTCCCACCAGCGGCTGTTTGCCCTGCTGTCCCAGGCCGGTTTTGACAGCACCTTGCCGACGGAGGTGGTGCGCGAAGGCCTTGAGGTGCAGCGGCGCATGGTGGATGACGACGGCAACGCCGTCACCACACTGCAGCAGGGCCAGGAGGTCACGGTCGAGCTGACCATCCGCGCTCTGGGCCGTGCCCGTGACAACATTGCCGTGATCGATCTGCTCCCCGGCGGCTTTGAGGTGCTGCGCGATTCCGTGCCGCGCACCGCCGTGGGCTGGCGCGCCGATTATGTGGATGTGCGCGAGGATCGGCTGGTGTTTTACGGTCGCTTCGACACCCGGGTGCGAACCCTGCCTTATCGCGCCAAGGCGACGGCGGCGGGGAATTTTGTTGTTCCCGCCCTGTATGCCGAATCGATGTATGACCGCAGCGTGCATGCCTCGGCGCTGCCGGGTCGTGTTGAGGTGGTTGCCACGCCATGAGCCGGAGGCGCTGGTTATGGGCCGTGACCGGATTGTTGCTGGTCACGGCCTTGGGTTATGCGCTGGTGCCAAAACCGGCATTGAGCCGCTACCAGAGCGAGTCGCGTGCCTATTTTGATTGTGGGGGGCGGCTGCTGCGCCTGACCCTGGCCGATGATGATCGCTATCGGCTGCATGTCGATCTGGACGAGGTGGCGGCATCCCTGCGTCAAGCGACCTTGCTCTACGAAGATCGCGATTACTACCAGCATCCCGGCGTCGATCCGTTGGCGCTGTTGCGCGCGGCCTGGACCACCTACGTGACTCGTGAGCGGCGGGTGGGGGCGTCGACCATCACCATGCAGGTGGCGCGGCTGCGCTGGCGTCTCGATACCCGCAATTTGTGGGGCAAGCTGGTGCAGATTGCCCGCGCCGTGCAGTTGACCCGTCACTATTCCAAGGACGACATCTTTCAGGCCTATCTCAATCTGGCCAGCTACGGCGGCAACATTGAAGGGGTGGAGGCGGCCAGTCTGATCTATTTCGACAAGCACGCCAACGCCCTGACCCTGCCCGAGGCGCTGAGCCTCAGTGTCATCCCGCAAAACCCGGTCAAACGTTCGCCGACTACCACCCAAGGCCTGTCTCATCTACTGGAGGCACGCAGCCATCTGTTCCAACGCTGGTGTCAGTTCCATCCCGACGCCGTCAGTCAGCAGGTGTTCTTCGATTTGCCGCCGCAATTTCGCTCTCCCCAGCAGTTGCCGTTCGCCGCACCACATTTTATTACTTGGCTCGATCAGCAGCTCCCCACCCTGCGCCATGGCGCAGTCAACACCACTCTCAACCGTGATGTGCAGAACACCGTCGAACATCTGACCGCCGCCTATCTCGAACGGCGCGCGCCTGCCGGACTTGATAACGCCGCTGTGCTGGTGGTCAACAGTGCCACCATGGCCGTGGAGGCGATGCTCGGCTCCGCGGATTTCTGGGATGACGGCATTGACGGGCAGGTCAACGGCACCACTGCCAAGCGCTCCCCCGGCTCAACCCTCAAACCGTTTGTCTACGGGCTGGCCATGGACCAAGGGCTGATCCATCCGCTGACCATGCTCAAGGATTCACCGCACCGTTTTGCCGGGTTCAGCCCGGAAAACTACGACCAGAAATTTCTCGGCCCGGTGTTTGCTCGTGACGCCCTGATCCTCAGCCGCAACGTGCCGGCCACGGTGCTGCAAGCCCGATTGACTGAGCCGGGGCTGCACGGTTGGCTGCAGCAGGCTGGAGTCGAGGGGTTGCGCGCTGCTGATTATTACGGGCTGGCGTTGTCGCTGGGCGGCGCGGAAGTGACCATGGTGGAACTGGTGCGCCTGTACGCGTTGTTGGCCAATGGTGGTGAATTCAAGCCGCTGCGCAGCCTGATGGAACAACCGCAACACAGGGGCAAGAATTTACTCAGCCCGGAAGCGTCGTTTCTGGTGCTGGATATCTTGCGCGATAATCCGCCGTCGCAGCGCCCGGAACTGCTGGGGCAGGTGGGCGGCGGTGTCGAGGTGGCGTGGAAGACCGGCACCTCGTTCGCCTTTCGCGATGCCTGGGCGGTGGGCGTGTCCGGCCCGTACGTGATTGCCGTGTGGCTGGGGCATTTCGATGGCCACGGCAATCCGGCGCTGATCGGGCGTCAGGCCGCCGGGCCGTTGCTGTTTGATCTGTTCGAAGCGCTGGGCCACGGCCAGGGCTGGACGGCGACGGAGCGTCTCAAGCCCGGCCTGCTCAATCTGCGCAAGGTTGCGGTGTGTCGCGAAGACGGAGCGTTGCCCAATCCGTTGACGCCGCATACGGTGCCGACCTGGTTTATCCCCGGCGTATCGCCGATTCAAGTATCGCAGTTGCACCGTCAGGTGGCGGTTGATCGCAACACCGGCCTGCGTGCCTGCCGCGCTGAAGCGGGGCGCACTGAAATGAACGTCTACGAATTCTGGCCCTCCGACCTGTTACGCATTTTCCGCCTTGCCGGGGTGGCCTTGGCCGTGCCGCCGCCATTTGAACCCGGCTGCAGTTTGCAGGAGGTGGCCCAGTCCGGTGCCGCGCCACGCATCACCGCGCCGCTGGCCGGAGTTACCTACCAGTTGCGCAGTGATCGCCTCGATGAGGAAACCATCGCCCTGACGGCCATTACCGATGGCGATGTGCAAACGCTGTACTGGTTTGCCGATGACGGCTATCTTGGCAGTTGCGCCGCTGATGAGCCGTTCCTGTGGCAGGCGCGTCCAGGGGCGGTGGTGTTGCGCGTGGTCGATGATCACGGCCGCGCCGCGCAGAAGACGATTCAGGTAGCTCTGGTGCGTGATGCGCGATAAGTTCTTTTTTGCCACAGACAAAGTCGGACAAGGGCAGACGATAAGGCCAAAAATACGTTTAGCTTCGCGATGCCCTCAAGATAAGATCTGATAAGATCCACGATGATGGGCAAAGGTGAAAGATCGTTTTAACCACGGAGTCACAGAGACACGGAGAAGGGCAGAATCTCTTTTTTACGTCAGGGGCAACATCTGGGATTTTTCTTGTGAGTTTGTTTTGAGATTTTATCCGAATTTATCGAGGCCTTTATCGTGAGGCGAAAGAGGTAGGTTTTAGCTTCGCGATACCCTCGCGATAAAATCTGATAAGAGTCTCGATAAAAAGCAAAAGCAAGTTTGAGATACTGACAACAGAAAGTTTTTTGTCCGCAGTTGTCCGCTTTTGTCCGTGGCTAAAAAAAGATTTTGCTTGAGATTTTATCCAAATTTATCGAGGCCCTTATCGTGAGGCGAAAGAAGTAGGTTTTAGCTTCGCGATACCCTTGCGATAAAATCTGATAAGAGTCTCGATAAAAAGCAAAAGCAAGTTTGAGATACTGACAACAGAAAGTTTTTTGTCCGCAGTTGTCCGCTTTTGTCCGTGGCTAAAAAAAAGATTTTGCCTGAGGTTTTATCCGAATTGATCGAGGCCTTTATCGTGAGGCGAAACAAAAGGTTCTGATCTGGTTTTCTCCGTGTCTCAGTGCCACCGTGGTTAACGTTTTACCCAAATTATTGAGCTGAAAGAAAGGCCACCATGCTGTCCCGTATTGAACGCTTTTTCTGGTTTGACCATCAGATCCGCCAGGGCAACTATCCCAACGCACCCAAGCTGGCACGCCAGTTTGAGATCAGCGAGCGCACGGCCAAGCGTGATATCGACGCCCTGACCAACCAGATTGGTGCCCCGCTGGAATACAACGCCACCCGGCGCGGGTATCGCTACAGCGACGCCAGCTACAGCCTGACCTGGACGCGGTTCTCCCATCAGGAGATCATGGCTATGCTCATTCTGCGCCGCATGCTCGACAGCGGCGGGGCGTCGCCGCTTAGTGGTGAACTCAACGCTCTGTGCGAAAAGATGCTCACCAATCTGGAGCAATGCGGGATTGACCGTGAACATCTTGACCACTGTTTTTCCGCCAATTGGAGTCATTACATTCCGGTGGATGAGACCATCTTTCAGCAACTCGGTGAGGCGGTGCTGACCCGGCGCAAGGTCTATTTCAGCTACCAGAGTCCGACCCGTCCGCAAGCGAGCAGCCGCATGGTGCATCCCTACCATCTGCAACATTACAGCGGCAGTTGGTATCTGATTAGCTGGTGTGAAGAGCAGCAGGATTGGCGCACCTTCCAGTTGTCACGCATCAGCCAGATGCACCTCACCGATACACCCTTTGACTACCGTGATCCAGAAACCTGGCAGCATAAAATTCAGGGCGCGTGCGGTATTTTTCAGGATCAGCACCATCAGCCAGTCACCCTACGCTTCAGCGCCCGGCGTGCGCCGTTTGTGCGAGAGCAACACTGGTGCGATGGTCAGCAGCAGGTTCTACGCGACGATGGCCGCCTGGAGTTGACCATCCCCGTGGCCGATTACAGGGAAATCGTCATGAAGATCCTCGAGCACGGCGCTGAGGTGGAAGTGGTATCGCCCGAAGATCTGCGTCAGCAGGTGGCCGAGGAGATTGCACGGATGAGCGCTGTTTATCGCTGATTTTTTGACCCCGGAGTCACGGGGGCCCGGAGGAAAGGCAAAAGCTGTTTTTTAGCCACGGACAAAAGCAGACAAGATCGGACTTGGAATTAGCTTCGCGATGCCCTCACGATCAAATCGGATAAGGTCCACAATAAAGAGCAAGGCTAAGATTGAGAACTGACAAGGGAACATGTTTCTTTGTCCGCAGTTGTCCGCTTTTGTCCGTGGCAGAAAAAATTCTGATTTAGGTTTTATCCGAATTTATCGAGGCTTTTATCTTGAGGCCAAACAAGAATTAACTTCACGATGCCCTCACGATCAAATCGGCTAAGGTCCACAATAAAGAGCAAGTCTAAGATTGAGGAACTGACAAGGGAACATGTTTCTTTGTCCGCAGTTGTCCGCTTTTGTCCGTGGCTAACTGTTTTGTTTTTAAGGTTTCATCCGAACTTATCGAGGTCCTTATCGTGAGGCTAAATAAAAGGTCCTGATTTGGACTCTCTCCGTGTCTCAGTATCTCCGTGGTTCAGTCATTAAATTCTCTCCCCCAATTTTTTTCACATCACATCAAAAAAAATGCCTTGGGGTGACATCTTTTGTCACGGCAGCGGTTTATCGTTTATTTCAACGATGAACTGAACCCGCATTTCTCACAAGAGACCTGCTGCGAATCCGGCAAGGACGATGTCTGCTGCGTTACGCTTGAAAAACGTTCTCGGCAGACTGTAAGTATGCCTACGAGCGTTTTACTCCGCGTGCCTTGCAGCCACGGCCCTTTCCGGCCTCTCGCGACGATTTTTGTGAAAAATCCGGGTTGACGCCACGACAGGAGAATGCTCATGAACACCACCGTTGCCACCCATGCCCCCGTGACCTTGACCGCCCTGAGCTGGCTCTGCGAAACCCTGCTCGCCCAGGTGGTCGCCTTCTTTGATGCCCTCGAAGCCTGGTTACCCCGCTACCTGGCGCTGATGATTGTCGCCGGCACCGTCTGGTGCGGCTACACATCCGGTATCTACGGAGCCCTGCTGCTGGGACTGCCCCTCGGCGGTGTCATGGCCTTGAGCTACGGTCTGGTGGTCGTGCTCGCCATGTTTCTGCTCGGATTGTCCCTGTGGCTGATGCTGATCCCCGTCTACTGGCTGGCCGACAGCCAGGGCTGGCAGCTGCCCACGGTGTTGGAAAACCACACCACCGTTTCCCGCTGGCTGCGCCGCTGGCCTCATTGGTATCAGCGCACCGACAATAAAACTGCCGTGCAACTGCTGACCTGGCTGGTGATCGGTGTGCTGCTGGGGTGTTGGGTGCGGGAATAGGATTAGAAGTGTTGAAGATTAAAGAAGTGGAGCGTAGCCTGTTGCGAATGTAACTATGAGTTATTGTTATGTGATTTTTAGGAGGGAAGTTATGGACGATATCTCACCGTCGGATTTGAAGACTATTTTACATTCAAAGCGCGCCAATCTTTACTATCTGGAGCATTGCCGAGTGCTGGTCAATGGCGGGCGGGTGGAATATGTCACCGATGAAGGGAAAAACTCGCTGTACTGGAACATCCCCATCGCCAACACCACGTCTCTTCTTCTTGGAACCGGAACGTCCATCACCCAGGCCGCCATGCGTGAACTGGCCAAGGCTGGGGTGTTGGTCGGATTTTGCGGTGGCGGTGGCACACCGCTTTTCACGGCAACCGAGCGTGACACCGATATCCTGTGGTTTTCTCCGCAAAGCGAATACCGCCCCACGGAATACCTGCAAGCCTGGGTGCAATTCTGGTTTGACGATGAAAAGCGGCTACAGGCGGCTAAGATGATTCAGCTCGTGCGGTTGGAACGGCTGGAAAAAGGCTGGCTGCAAAACAGACGACTGGCTGAATGTGGTTTTGTGATTGAGGCTGAACCTTTCAAAACGTTGCTGAATGCGAGCCGCTTACGTATTGAAAAGGCAACGGACGTCAATGCCCTGCTGGTTGAGGAAGCACGCCTGACAAAACAGCTGTTCAAGCTGGCGGTGAATGCCGTGGATTACGGCGATTTTGTCCGCTGCAAACGCGGCACCGGCACTGATCCGGCCAACCGTTTTCTCGACCACGGCAACTATCTTGCCTACGGCATGGGGGCTACGGCTACCTGGGTGCTGGGATTGCCGCACGGACTGGCCGTGCTGCATGGTAAAACACGGCGTGGCGGCCTGGTGTTTGACGTGGCCGATCTGGTGAAAGATGCGGTGATTCTTCCCCAAGCCTTTATCTCCGCTGCGCGGGGTGATGAAGAACAGGAGTTTCGGCGCAACTGCATAGAGGCCTTGACCCGCTCGGGCTCTCTGGATTTCATGATCGACTGTCTCAAAAAGATTGCCGCGACTGTGGGGCGGTGACACCATGAATGTCCTGTTGATTTCCCAATGTAGTAAAAACGCCCTGAAAGAGACGCGCCGCATTCTCGATCAATTTGCCGAACGGCGGGGTGATCGCACCTGGCAGACCCCCATCACCTGGGAAGGCCTGGCAACACTGCGTAAAATGCTCAAGAAACGTGCGCGCAAAAATACCGCTGTTGCTTGCCACTGGATACGCGGTAAGGATCACAGCGAACTGCTGTGGATTGTCGGTGATCAGAGCCGCTTCAACGCTGAGGGCGCGGTGCCGACTAATATCACGACACGCAATGTCCTGCGCAGTCAGGATGAGAACCCGTGGCGAACAGCAGAAGTGATAGCGCTATTGGCGGCCATTGCTGGTTTGTTCCATGATTTCGGCAAGGCAACGGTTCTGTTTCAGTACAAACTGCAGCCGGATTATACTGGCAAAGGCAGTGAACCGGTTCGCCACGAATGGTTGAGTCTGCGTCTGTTTCTTGCCTTTATCGGAGAGGATGCCGATCAGCTATGGCTTGAACGACTGCAAGAGATTACCCCGGAGTTCGAAAGCGTTCTGCTTTCCCGGTTCGTAAAAGATACGGCCACAGCCTCCAAAAATCCTTTTAAAGCGGTGTTGAATCGCCCTATTGCTCTGACGGTTGCCTGGCTTATTGTCTGCCACCACCGCTTGCCCCAATTGCCAAAGCAACAGAATAGCGTCACTCTTGCAGACGAGGTGGACGGCTGGATCTGTGGCAAGCAGTTTAAGGCGGGGTGGAATTCTCCGCAAATCTACAATGACGACTGGCGCGATAAAGATTGGAACGCACTGTGGGATTTCTCTCAAAAAACACCTCTCTCTAGTCAGCGCTGGTGCGCCAAGGCGCATAGCTTTGCCAAACGGGCCTTAAAACATCACGCCCTGTTTGGCGGTGATTGGTTGGAGGATCGATTTACCTGCCATCTTGCCCGCCTGGTTCTTATGCTCAGCGATCATAGTTACTCGGCAGCAGAGCCCACACTGTTATGGCAAGATCGTGCTTATGACCCCGTCGCTAATACCGACCGCAAGACTGGTCAGCCCAAACAAAAGCTGGACGAGCATAATATTGGTGTGGGGCACAATGCGTTTTTGCTGGCCAGACGATTGCCCAACCTGCAGCGCAGTCTGCCAGCTATCACCCGACTCAAAGCGTTGAAAAAGAGATGCAGGAACCCACGTTTCTCCTGGCAGGATAAAGCCTATGATCTCGCTCGCAGTATTGGGCAACGCACGGAGGCACAGGGCTTTTTCGGTATTAATATGGCGTCCACCGGCTGCGGTAAAACTTTGGCTAATGCCCGCGTCATGTACGGATTGGCCAATGAAAAGAAGGGCTGCCGGTTCAATGTCGCCCTTGGTTTACGTACACTGACATTGCAGACCGGCGATGATTTTCGACAGAAGCTGCACCTCAATGAGGAAGACTTGGCCGTTCTCGTCGGTTCACAGGCGGTGAAAGCCCTGCATGAAAAGCAGCAATCGGACGAACCCGGTGAGCACAACGGTAGTGAATCCTCAGCTGCGGTTCTCGATGACGGGCAGCACCTAGTGTATGAGGGTAGCCTGGAGGACAGTGTACTCAAAGAGTGGCTTCAGCGTTCGCCCAAGTTGCAACAGTTGGTGAGCGCGCCGGTACTTGTCAGCACCATTGATTATCTGATGCCCGCCACCGAAGGTGGACGCGGCGGCAAGCAGATTGCGCCTATGCTGCGCCTGCTTACCTCAGATTTGGTGTTGGACGAACCGGACGATTTCGGTCTGGAAGATCTTCCGGCGTTGTGCCGTCTGGCCAATTGGGCCGGGATGCTGGGTTCACGGGTGCTGCTGTCTTCCGCTACCTTGCCGCCGTCACTGGTTCAGGCTCTGTTTGCAGCTTATTGCGCTGGTCGCAAGGCCTACAATCACACCTGTGGTGAACCGGGGTTAGAGTTGCCGGTAAGCTGTGCTTGGTTCGATGAATTCGGCACCCAGCAGGCGGACCATCACCAACCGGAAGCCTTTGCTGCGGACCACAAAACATTTATTCGCAAGCGGGTTGCCAAGCTACAACGTTACAATCAAGCTTTGCGCCGTGGTGCATTGCTGCCGATCACCGCACCCTCGACAAAAAGTGAAGATGTGGTAACCGCTGTTGCCGCACTGCTGCACACTCAGATCACAGCCCTTCATCATCAGCATCATCAGACTGATCCTGCCACACAAAAGACGGTTTCTCTCGGCTTGGTGCGTATGGCCAACATCAATCCTTTGGTGGCAGTGGCACAGGCTCTACTCAGTCTGGAGCCTCCGGAAGATGTTCGATTGCATTTCTGTGTGTATCATAGTCAATTTCCCTTGCTGGTGCGTTCGCGGATGGAGGAGGTTCTGGATAAAGCCCTGGATCGCAACAATCCACAATCTCTGTGGGAGAATCCGAGCATCCGCAACGCATTGGACCGTTATCCGGAACAGCATCATATCTTTGTTGTTTTAGGGACGGCGGTTACCGAGGTGGGGCGCGATCATGATTACGATTGGGCCATTGCCGAACCCAGTTCCATGCGTTCCCTTATTCAACTGGCAGGGCGCATCCAGCGCCATCGGCACATGGCTCCAGCCGTACCGAATCTCCTGATTTTCAGCCGCAACATGCGCGCCTTACGCGGTTCAGAGGTTGCTTATAAAAAGCCGGGATTTGAATCGAAGACCTTCAAGCTGACCACACATGACCTGCATGAACTGTTATTGCCCGAGCAGTATGAAGAGATCAGCGCCATTCCACGTATCCTGCCACGTCAACCGCTGCACCCGTCATCCAATCTGGCGGATCTGGAGCATTGCCATCTACAGGCGCAACTTTTCGGCCATCCCGAAACACCGTTCAGCGCCTCCCTGTGGTGGGAACACAACCCGACCTGGTGTTTTGAGATTCAGCGCCAGACCCCTTTCCGCCAATCTGCCCCCGAAGAGTTGTTTATTCTCTTTCAGGAAGACGAAAGTGACGAGCCGCAGTTTAATCTGGTGACGGAGGATGGACGCCTGATTACGGCGGAAAACCGATTTAAGCGGATTGAGCTGAATCTGGCGGAGCGGGTGAGTCCGTGGATTCCCTGCGAGCTCAGCGAACTACTCGCCGAACTCGCAGAGCATGAAGGGATGGATCTGGCGCAGTGCTCCCGCTGTTTTACCGAGATGCGGCTGAGGGAATCAGAAAAAACATGGTGCTTCCATCAAACCTTGGGAGCCTTTGCCGACTACTGATTACAGCCTGCCTGTTCGGCAGTGAAAGAACTAAATAGTTCTTTTATTTCTAAGCTGCCTTGCGACAGTTGCCTTTTTATAGCTTTTTTCAGCTAGTAAAACTAGGCGTTTTTTTTGATATAAATAAATAGTTATTTTAGGTGTTGACTTGTATTGAAGGCAAGAGTTACCCTTTACCTAAATGAGAAAGGAGGGCTACATGACTCGACTACAAGAAAAAATCAAAGCCTACATCGACAAACGCGCCACGGATAAGTTGGAGGATTTTGACAAGAAAGCCGAAAAGCAAAAGGGCACGGCGTCACCGGACGACTGGCTTGGCCTTGCTCCGCAGCTCGCTGAAGAACGTGAGCAGCTAGAGCAGAAATATCAGTGGAATACCTGGCTGACCGACGCGGCCAAGCGGGCCAAGCAGATCAATCTCGTCACTCACGCGCCCAAATTCACCCATTCTGATACCCGCAGCATGGGGATTCTGAGCCGGGAGGAGAAAGAAAGGCCAACGGAAAGCTACTTGACCTCCTCGTCTCTCAAAAAGCTGGAACTTGATGTAGTCGGCAATGCTGCGGCGCTGGATGTTGCCGGGCTTCTTCAACTGCAAAGTGACGGTGGTTCTCTGCTGGATGAGATTGCCACTGGGCACAGTGCAACCCTAAAAGCTCTAGCCAATAGCGAGGAACAATATCAGGAGTGGCTGCAGGGATTCAGCCTGGCATTGCAGAGCAGTGAACTCGCTTCCGGCCAGCTTTCAAAGCAGATCTATTTTCCGGTTGCGGAAGGCTATCATCTGCTCAGTCCACTTTATGCCACCTCTTTGAGTCAGGCGCTTTACCTGCGTTTGACCCATGCCGCCTATTCCGATGAGGCCAAAGCCGCCCGGAAAGCACGTAAAAAGGGATTGTTTCATCCTGCCACGGTTGCCTTTTATCCCAATGTTGCACAGCAGAGCTTTGGCGGCACCAAGCCTCAGAATATCTCCAAATTAAATACCACTCGCTATGGACGCGGGTTTTTCCTCTCGTGCCAGCCCCCGGTTTGGCAGCATCAAGTCAAACCTCCCGTAACCGGAAAGAGGTCTTTCTGGGCCGGTTATACCCGCCGGTGCCGAAAAACGGCGGATTTCTTAAAGTCGTATCTGGAAAGAATTTATGAACAGCCCAGTATCAAGGAACGGCGGGATTTTCGCGGTGAGCTGGTGGATGAACTGATCGATACTCTGTTGCTTTTTGCCGCCGAAATTCAAGGTATGAAAGAACAGGCGGGCTGGAGTCGCGATTGCGAATTGAGCAGGGCGGAACAGCTCTGGCTGGATCCGTACCGTGGCGCTGAGGATGCCGATTTCAGGCTGGAGCGGGAACAGAATGACTGGCAGCCGGAAATCGCACAACAGTTTGCCTCCTGGCTCAATCATAAAATTGGTGACAAGTCGAAAAAACTTTTTCCCGATGACAAAACCCATCATGAGTGGACCAGGCTGCTCAAGCGAAAACTGGCTCTGCTCAAAGAGGATCTGGAGGTGGAGGTATGAAGGCGCTTCTCGTTCTCAAACATCTGCAGGTGCAGAATGCCAATGCCATCTCCGGCCTGACTTGGGGCTTTCCCGCTATCACCCATTTTCTCGGTTTCAGCCATGCTTTGTCCCGGTTTGTGCAGGAACAGCACCGGGTGACGCTTGGCGGTTGTGCTGTCATTTGCCATCAACATGAGGTGCAGGCCTGTCAACCTTCCGGTTATGGGGAATATGTTTTCGCTCTCACCCGTAACCCTCTCACTAAAGAAGGGAAAACCGCACCATTCAACGAAGAGGGGCGCGTTCACCTTGATATTTCACTGGTGATTGAATGCGACTTCAGCATCAATGCCATTGATTTCGATACCGACGATGATCAGCAGGACCAACGCCTGTTTGAACAGCAGCTTAGCGACAAAATTCTCACCATGCGCCTGGCTGGCGGAACAATATTGGACATGGGGCGGGTTCAGTATGTGCCATTGTCAGATATTCCGGAACAGCGGGAAAAAGTTTTTCGCCGCCTGATGCTCAGCCTGCTGCCCGGCTTTTTGTTGGTGGAGCGTCGGGAGCTGTTGCAGGAGCATTTCGATGTTCTCTGCCAACAGCAACCGGGCGCAGAACTGCTGGATGCCTGGCTCGATTTCTCCGCTCTCAAATACAGCGCCCAGACACAGAGTGAGGAAAAGGTAACGCCAGATTCGGATACGCCTGCCGAGTGGGTACGCGTGGATAAACCGGGGCAGGGTTGGCTGGTGCCGATCATGACCGGCTATAAAGCTATTTCTCCGCTCTACGAGGCGGGCGAGGTGACCCATACGCGCGATAGCCAGACTCCTTTTCGCTTTGCGGAATCGACCTATTCAATCGGCCAGTGGCTCAGCCCACACCGAGTTAAGGATATTCGTCATATCTTTTGGCACTACCTGCACAAAGAGGATTGGTATCTGTGCCAAAACACTTATCAGATTCCTGTTGAAATCAACTGACAACATTCTTCAAAAAGGAGAAAAACCATGGCCAATCTGCAAACCGCATCCGTCCTAGCTTTTGATCGCAGACTGAACCCTTCCGATGCTTTGATGTTCTCCGGCAATTGGGGTAACCGGAATAAAGCTGAACTATGGCAGGCGATTACGATAGAGCAGAAGGATGTACGCGGCACGATATCAAACCGTATGAAAGCCACTATTGGCAATGATCCGGCTAAACTCGATGCTGAAATCCAAAAAGCCAACCTGCAACGCGTCGATGTCGCTGCTTTGCCTTTTGATGCCGATACCCTTAAGGTGAGCTTTACCCTCCGCATTATCAGCGGGTTGATTCCTTCCTCCTGCAACAATCCCGAGTACCAGCAGGCTTTGGCGGAAAAAATAAGCACCTACACAGAGCTGCAGGGTTTCAAGGAACTGGCCAACCGTTACGCTGAAAATATCGCTAACGGACGTTTCCTGTGGCGCAACCGTGTCGGTGCCGAAGCTATTGAAATTGTGGTGTCTCACAAAGAGCAGACTTGGCGCTTTGATTGCGAAAACTTCAGTCTGCGTAATTTTTCCGCCTCGACAGGTGATCTGGCTGCTTTGAGTCAGGTCATCGAACAGGGATTGAGTGGTGACGGATTTGCTTTTGTGCGGGTTGATGCTTTTGTCCGCCTCGGGCAGGGGCAAGAGGTGTTTCCGTCACAAGAGCTGATTCTGGATAAGGGGAAATCAGATAAAAGCAAGGTTCTTTATAAAGTTCAGAACACCGCAGCCATCCATTCGCAGAAAATTGGCAATGCTTTGCGCACCATCGACACCTGGTATCCAGAAGCCGACGAAATCGGTCCCATTGCTGTTGAACCTTACGGTTCCGTGACTAATCGCGGAAAAGCCTACCGTCAGCCCAAAGACAAGATGGATTTCTACAATCTTCTCGATAACTGGATCATTAAAGACAAGGCGCCGGATGTGGAGCAACAGCACTACGTCATTGCCACGCTCATCCGCGGCGGAGTTTTTGGTAAAGCGGACTAAGGAGGGGCTTTATGGATTATTTTGTTGAAATAAAAGTGCTGCCCGATTCCGAATTTAAAGAAACGACTCTGATCAGTGCCGTGTATTCAAAGCTGCACAGGGCGTTAGTTACCCTTGGGAATGGTGCAGTCGGTGTCAGTTTTCCAAGAGCCGGGAACATCCCAGGTGATCTTATCCGCCTGCACGGCGGGTTGGTTTTGCTGGAAACATTGATGCAAAGCAACTGGCTGAAGGGACTTAGAGACTACACCTCTGTTTCGCCTGTCCAGCCTGTTCCAGAAACTGGAAAGTATTTACTTGTGCAACGAGTACAGCCGAAAATGACGGCGGCTCGCCTCAGAAGGGCGGTTCGGAGAGGTTCCATGACTGAAGAGGAGGCAAATAATCTTTTAGCAAAAAGAAAAGATTTAAAGCAGCCCTTTTTTCAGTTACAAAGCCAGTCAAGTGGTCAAAAGTTTCCGCTTTTTATTGAGCAAAAAGAAGTGGCTGTTGCCAATGGTGGCGTCTTTAATAGCTATGGGCTCAGTAGTGTGACTACGGTGCCGTATTTTTAACCCTTTTTTTAGCCGTAATCGTAAGTTCTTGTTTTTAAAGAAATAGTTGGTCGGTCTTTTTAGACCCTTTATTGGCCAAGACAAGAAAAGCTCTTTTATAATCGAATAGTTAGAAAATGATTACTGTAGTTCACTGCCGTATAGGCAGTTTAGAAAAAGCGTTGCCGCCTGTTCCTGCTGGCGTGTTTGTTCACTGCCGTATAGGCAGTTTAGAAAACGAATGGCCTTGCGGCGTTCGTCGGTAAAATGTTCACTGCCGTATAGGCAGTTTAGAAACATTTGTGGCACAGGGCTAGGTCGTCTCTGACGTTCACTGCCGTATAGGCAGTTTAGAAAAACACATGACGGCCGGGAAAGAACCACTTGCCGTTCACTGCCGTATAGGCAGTTTAGAAAAGACCGTTCCCAAGTACGGACGGAAGCAGAGAGTTCACTGCCGTATAGGCAGTTTAGAAAAACACATGGAGGCCGGGAAGGAGCCGCTTGCCGTTCACTGCCGTATAGGCAGTTTAGAAAAGAACACAAAGTATACGATTAAAACGTTTAAAGTTCACTGCCGTATAGGCAGTTTAGAAAATCTATACCACCCTGTACTTGGTTGTTTTTGGGTTCACTGCCGTATAGGCAGTTTAGAAACTAGGAAGCTCTAAACTCGTCATTCCCTTCGTTCATGCTAAACTTGTAAGAAATCATCTTACATTCCAAATCTTTTAAAGGAGTTGTCTATGACGCAAGAAAAGCATGATCGCATGGAAGATCTTTCGAAATGCATTCCGGTTCCGGATGATACCCAGGCGTTTATGTGTGCCCGCTGTGGCGCGGTATCATTGGATGTGGATCGTTTGTGTCAACCTCTTGGCAAAGGGTGCCGGCGTGATTGGTGTGGGACGGCGAGTCTGAAACCACCGGAAAGCTGTCAGAATTTTCCCAACAATCTTCGCTATATTTGTGGCAAATGCCGTAAGGTGGCTGTGAATCCGGAATTGTTGTGTGATCCGCAGCCTTATCCCGAACCTGAACAGGAGGAGTGTGCGTTGTAGTGTGATGTGCCCCGTTTTGAAACGACGCGCCGTTGACATGCTTGTCAACGGCGCTTTCTTTTTGGTTGTCTTCGCGTAGATAGGTAATTGTCGAGGGAAGAGCTGCACGTTATCGTCTCTGATTATAACTGCCATAACAGCGCTGGTCTTTTGGATTGTTTTCGAGTATTTATTGATAAAAGTGAACGGTTTTTTAGGCATCAATCTTTGGACGATGGAGGAAGCCATGCGTTGTGTTGTGGTTTGCTTGTGTTTGGTGTGTCTGTTCCCGGCTATGATTGTTGCCGGACCGTTGTATAAATGGGTGGATGGTAAAGGGGTGATCCATTACAGCGATCGTCATCCCGGTTCTTCTGCCAATGTGAAGAATTTCGAGGATCGTTCTTACCCAGATCCAAAACCTTCCCAGGAGGAGGCTGCCAGTGGCGCGTCGTCCATGAGCGATCAGGGCATGACGACTGAAGAGCCTGAGGTGATGGCGGAGGATGAAGACGAGACTGTTGAGGCGACTGATGAGACAAACGCGCAAGAGGATAATACCGATCTTGACCAGCAAGAGCCTGAAGATGAATCTGATGACGATGATGGGGGTGAAGACCTCTAGCCTTCTCGCTGTGTTTGTGTTGTTGTTTTTTGCCTGTGGCTGTGAGCGGTCAACAGTTGATGAACGTGCTGTTGTCGATCAGGCCGGTTTGTTGTCAGCGCAGGCGACACAACGTATTGAGGGATTGGCGCATTCGATGTTGGAGCATCATGGCGTTCAACTTCAGGTGGTAACCCTGAAACAGACGCCGGTGGATATTGATGCTGCGGCGTTGCGCTGGATGGAGGAACACCACGTTGGGCAACTGGCCGGTGGCGCCCGCGGTGTGGTGCTGATGGTTGATCCGGTGTCTGAGCAGGTGCGCGTTGAAATCGGTTATGACCTCGAAGGGGTGTTTAGTGATGTGGTTGTGGCGCGGATTGAGCATGATCAGATGGCCCCATTTTTTGCCGCGAACCGGGTTGGTGACGGGATTGAGGCCAGTCTGGAGTTGCTGGTTGCTGAACAGCCGGAAAATGAGGTGGTGCCGATACATGGCATGGCAGGGCGCTATTCCGGTGGGGGCGGGGCGGTGACGGCCGTTCCTATCAACAAGCCGCTGTCTCCTGAATTTAGCGGTCCGATGTCAGAGTCGGTTCGCAGTCGTTTTGTGCCCCAACCAACGCCGTTGGCAGCGTTGGAATGTTATCGGCAGATTCTTGAAGAGCATGTCAAAGATGCAGAATTAACATTGTACACGCCGGCAACTCGCGAGTTTTTTGCCAGCTGGCTGGTGACGGATGCCCAGCAGAATAATGAACGGCGTGATCTGGAAAGAAGTCTGGCGCAGGCGGAAGTGTTTGAACAGGGGCCGTTGGCGGTGGTGCGCTTCTCTTTGGATCAGCGCCAGTGGTCGCCGTATTTTTTTGAACGCTGTGAGGATGGCTGGCAACTCGATTTTTCAACGATGAGCCGCGTTGTCGGGTTCAACCATCGCAATCAATGGTTTTTCCGTACGTTAAAACACCCTTTTATGTTTGCCTTTAGCGATTGGTCTTTCGACGGCAATGGCTTTGCCCATAACAACCGCTAATACTTTAGGCGGATGCGTCCTTCTTCTGCTGGTCAATAAATTTGCGAATGCGTTGTTCGTCGAGCAATACGCCGCTGAGAATCTCATCACCAATTTTTAAGGCCGGAATCATACGGATTCCGTTGCGCCAGCTGGAGAGAGCTGTGGTGGCCACTTCGACGGTTTCAACGGTGATGTCTGTGTCGGCGACGATCTTGTCTAAGGCTCGTTTGGCCAAAAAACAGCGTGGGCACAGGGCTGTTCGGTAAAATGTGATGGTCATTGATGCTCCTGATTATGAGTGCGGCGTGGCAAGCCAGGATGCCAGCGGTGCGGATTTAAGGCTGTGGGCTTCGGCAACCTGACGATTGTACAGGATTCCATCGTGAACGTTAACCCCATTAGCCAGATGGGGGTTGCGCCGACAGGCTTGTTCGGTGCCATGGGCGGCCAGTTGCTCAATGAATGCCAGCGTTCGGCCGGTGAGGGCCAGAGTGCTGGTGCGTGACACGGCTCCGGGGATATTGGTGACGGCGTAATGGATAACGTCGTGCGCGATGTACGTGGGATTGGCGTGACTGGTGGGGCGAATGGTCTCAATGCAGCCGCCCTGATCAATGGCGACATCGACGATGACGCTGCCCGGCTTCATGGCGGCCACCATGTCGCGGCTGACCAATTGCGGGGCTTTGGCTCCGGGAACCAGCACGGCACCAATGAGCAGGTCGGCCTGACGGGTTTGCTCGTGGAGAGCTTTTTCACTGAGAAGATGGGTGGTGATGCGGCTGGCGTAGCGCTGTTCGAGCTGTTCGAGACGACGGGCGCTTCGGTTGAGCACAACCACTTCCGCCCCCATGCCAACTGCGATTTCAACCGTATTTTCTCCAACGGTTCCGGCACCGAGAATGACCACCCGTCCGCGACCGGCTCCGGGAGCGCCGCTGAGTAGAATACCTTGTCCGCCATGGGCTTTTTCCAATAGAGATGCGCCGGTCTGCACGGCCATGCGTCCGGCAATCAGACTCATGGGATGGAGCAACGGCAGGTTGCCATGGGGCGCGGTGACGGTTTCATAGCCGATGGCGGTGACGCCGCTGTCGAGCAGTTGGCGGGTCAGATCGGGTAGCGCCGCGAGGTGCAGATAGGTGAAGAGTGTTTGGCCTGCCTGAAGCAGAGGGAGTTCTTCGGGCTGCGGCTCCTTGACTTTGACAATCAGGTCGGCTTGTTGAAACAGCTTCGCGCGGTCGAATGCAATATGGGCACCGGCATTAAGATAATCGCTGTCGCTGATACCGCTGCCGGTTCCGGCATTTTGCTCGACACTGACATGGTGACCTTGTCCGGTCAGGCGTGCCACGCCTTCTGCGGTCATGGCGACCCGGTATTCATTGTTTTTGATCTCTTTGGCAACGGCGATGTGCATGATGATCTCCCTGATGTGTGCGTTGATTGCCTTGACTTGGCCGATTCAAAGTATAACAGAAGCGAAAAGCGCTGCAGGAGCCGAGATGGATTTGGCACGGTCGGGTGGCGTGATAGATTGAAAGCATGTAACTCGTTGTGGCAGACGTGTGCGTCCGTGTAACAGGAAAAAGGCCCCGACGTTGAGAATTCAACGTCGGGGCCTTTTCTTGTCGTGGCAGGGTGGTGCAATTCTTATCGGGACATCATCCGGCTGATCTCATCGAGAGTGCGACACTGTCCTTCAATGAAAAAGATACTTTCTTCCAAAGAGATACGTGACATGAACGAGGGAGGGACCGAATAATTTCTCAAGGTGTGGAATTCTTTTTTATAGAGCAGGTTAGCCAGGTTGCTGCACAGGCGGATCAGTTGGACTGCCGATCCTGATGGCCCGTGGAGATTGGGATTACGCAGATGGAGAATCGGTTCGACAATGGTCTTGGGTAGGTTCCAGCTCCGGATCAACAGGGCACCCGCCTGATAGTGGTCGAGGTGAAACAGACGGCGGGTTTTCTCCGACAGACTGACGGTGTCTGTCATCAGAGCCTGATTCATCTGTTCCGGAAAGCAATGGGCCAGAGCGGCAACGCCGAGGTTGTGCAGCATACCGGCACTGTACAATGCCGGGGCCTGGTCTAGCGGATTCTTGAGCCTCGGAGCCATTTCGCGGGCCATGGTTGCGGTGACCAGGGCGACAAACCAATGTCGATGGCCGTCAAAATTGCTGACCTTGTTGAGGTCGAAACTGTCGGAAACCAGAAATGCCAGAGTCAGGCTGCGGGTGAGCGATAAACCGAGAACTCGGATAACCGCATCGCGGACGTTATCGATCTCTCCGGCTTGACGAAAATAGGCCGAGTTGGCGCACTGTAGCAGGCGGGCGGTAATAAACGGATGGAGTTCAAGCAGGGTAACCAGCTCTGTGAGATCGCTGTTGTCGTCGCCGATCATCTGCAACAGTTGGCCAAACTGCTCTGGTGGTGCAGAGATTTCGCGCACTTTACGGATATGGTTGCTGATTGAATCCCCCATGCATGGACTCCTGGCTGAATTCTTAAGAGATTGTTCTCTAATGTTTTTTAGAAAAACATTAGAGCGTAAATTTTATTCTAGCATTTTTCACCAAGTTTTTTAGACATTTTTTCATTTTTTTGATGGAATTGCTTGTTTTCCCATATCCC
This sequence comes from uncultured Desulfuromonas sp., assembly GCF_963678835.1. NCBI lineage: Bacteria > Pseudomonadati > Thermodesulfobacteriota > Desulfuromonadia > Desulfuromonadales > Desulfuromonadaceae > Desulfuromonas > uncultured Desulfuromonas sp. Next base: position 3,541,154 of record NZ_OY787469.1, on the reverse strand, counting down.
CAATGGTTAACACGATAAAATATTTGTGTCACATGGGCAAGCGATGGATCACGGCACTGAGTGTCGCACCGATGAGTCCCCCCAACAGGCACCACAAACCATCGCGAATCAGACCATATTTACGGGTTAGACGATGTTTGCCGAGGTAATAGATTTCATGCAGGTAGGCATCGTACAGAGCGTCTTTGTCGGCAATGATCTGTTTGAAACGGGTACTGAACTCCTCTTCGCTGAGTTCGGAGAACGAGCGAAAGTAAAACAGGTTGGTCTGTCCGCTGGCATGTAGCGGCGGAATGATGGCCAGAATAGAAAACAGAATGGCCAGTAAGCCGGCCCCGGCAAGGATCAGCACCGTTGAGAGATGCAGTTGGTCGTATTGGGTCAGGGTAATGGTGATAACCAGCGATGAGACGGTAAGGATCATTGATGCCTTGGAGTCGGCCATCTGGTTGAGCTGCATGTGTTTGCTAAGGTTGGCGCGCAGCGCATTCGTGGTTAGCAGCCGTGGCAGCAATGGCGGTGTTTCTTCGTTCATGGCGTCTCCGTTTTAGCCAGTGTGTCGGGAGCCAGTGTCATGACCAGGGTCATCGCCTGCTTATCGAGCAGGTGGTGCAGGCTGGCGACGGTGCTGTCGTAATCGGCGGAGGCCGGGTGCTCCTGATAACGGAATGCCTGAGGTGTTTCGCCTTGGACCCACCATTGTCCACTATAAACCACAGTACCGTCATTGAGGCGATGAAAACGGTCAATCAACAGGGTGATGGCGGGCGGGGTAGCCTCTGGGCGCAAGTTGCTTTGCAACTGACGCTGGAGATAGCGGGAGATCATGGCTGGCAGCGGTTCGGCCCAGCGGTGGTAATGCGCCGTGACAATCGTCTGGTCGCCGTTTTCAACCACAAGGCCTCCCTGGCTTAAGTAGGGCGCGCATTCGACACTGATGGTGGCAGGTGGCGAGAGAGCGGCTGATGCCTGATAGTCCGGTGCGATGAGGTAGTAGTGGCTTTTCGGTGTTGTCGGTGTGCTGCAACCGGCAACGAGTAACAGGGCCAGAGTCGTGACAGCCGTTAAATAAAAGGATGCACATCTCATAAGTTATCTCCTGCCAAGGGATCCTCTGGCAGAGGATCGGAAAAGAGCAATTCACTGGGTTGGGTGGCCAGTTGAACACTGAGCTGATCGACACTGTGCAATGTTTTCTGCAACTGGTCGAGGTTGCCATTGAGCTTGCGATAGAACGGTGAGCCTGATGAGAAATCACCTGCCAGGCCACTGAGGTTGTGCCGCAGGTTCTGCAGAGTGTTTCGCAGATCAGCCGGGAGGTTCTGGGTGCTCTCGTTGCCGAGAAGTTGATCCAGCTCTGCAAGGACCTGGTTGGCTTGAGTCGCTGCCGAACCGATACTTTTCAGGGTGTTGTCGGCACTGAGGACGGTTTCTTTTAACGGCAGGTTGTTGATGGTATCGAGCAACTGGGTAATTTTATTCTGGATCTGGTCAAAGCCGCCCGACAGGGTTGGCAGCACAACATAGCCAGCGATGTGTTGCAGTTCTGCCTGCGGAGGATGATCAAGAAAATCCAGTGAGATATACAAGCTGCCGGTCAGCAGATTGCCCGTTTTCAGCGTGGCGCGCAACCCTTTGGCGATGCTGTCTTCAAGGCGTTGTTGCATAGCTGCGATGGTTTGCGGGGTATCATTGCCGGTGAGCGCCGCCGGTGTCAGACGGATAAGAACCGGAACCCTTTTGTAGTCGTTGTCCAGGTAGAGATTCTCCTCCGGCAGGTAATCAAAAGAAATGCCCACCACCTTGCCGATCTCCAGACCGCGGTAGGTCACCGGAGCACCGGGGAGCAAGCCACGAACCGAACTGTCAAACAGCAGCAGATAGTCTGCGGTGTGTTTGTAGCTGGTGTGGTTGATGCTCTCTTTGTCGGGGTAAAGGAGAAACTCCTGGCCGTCTTCCACCGCGCCACCGGGGGGAAGGTTTTCCGGCAAGGCAAACGAGACCCCGCCGATCAACAGCGATTCGACGGATTCACTGTTGAGGCGGACCCCTTGGGCATCCATTTTAACGGCAATGCCGCTGGCATTCCAGAACCGGGTATTTTCGGTAATCAGGTCATCATAGGGGGCGTTGATAAATAGGGAAAAACGCACCTGGCGTTTAGTGGTGTCAAAGGCGGTTTTTTCAACGCGACCCACCTCAAAACCACGATACAGCACCGGTTCGCCGGAGTTGAGTGAGGTTTGGTCGGTGCCGACTAGGGTCACATGTAACCCCGGTGTGTTAGCCGGTGTCAGGGGCGGTTCGTTCAGACCTTTAAAATGATCATGGCCTGGGGCGCCGCTGCCGGGGGAGAGTTCGATATAGGCTCCACTGAGCAGGGTGCTCAGTCCGGAAATGCCGCTGGCGCCAATGCGTGGGCGAACCACCCAGAATTGACTGTCGTCACGCAGCAGATCGCTGCTTTGTTTTTGAATTTGGGCGGTGACAAGGACGCCATCACGTTTCTTGTTCAACATGACACTTTTCACCAGGCCAATATCAACACTTAACGCTTTGATGTGGGTTTTTCCTGCCTCAATGCCTTCGGCGCTGACAAACTCAATGGTGATCAGTGGGCCACGGGTTTGGAAATTATGCACAGCCATCCAACCGCCGAGAAGCCCGGCGACAATGGGGACAATCCACACCATGGAGAAACGTTTTTTTTGAGAGATGACAGCCTGCGTTTCAGTCACGGGAACTCTCCTCAAATTTATCCCAGATCAGCCGGGGGTCAAAAGACTCCGCAGCAAACATGGTAATGATGACAACCCCGGAAAAGGCCAGTGCTGCCGGACCGGGGCGAATGGATAAAATGCCGCCGAGCTGAACCAGAGCGACGAGAATGGCGACCACAAACACATCGACCATGGACCAGCGGCCGACAAATTCTGTGATGCGGTACAGCGAGGTCCGTTGGCGCGGCAATGGGCTGTTGGGGCGGTTAACGCTCCAGCACAGCCAGAACAAGCCCAGCAGTTTGGCCAAGGGGATCAGGATGCTGGCAATAAAGATGATCAGGGATACCGGGTAACTGCCGTGCTGCCACATCATGATGGCGCTGCCGATAATGGTGCTGTCGGTGTTGTTGCCGAACTGGTCGGTGTGGGTGACCGGCAGCACATTGGCCGGCAGGTAGAGGATCACCGCCGTGATCAGACAGGCCAGCGTGCGTTGCAGGCTTTGAGGGGTGCGGTAATGCAGCGTAGCACCGCAGCGCGGGCATTGGTTGAGATGTTCCGGGCTGGTCAGTGTGCAGATGTGGCAATAGGCCAGCCCCTGTGTGGCTGCTGTCTGGCCACTGATAGCCTGCGGTGAAGGAAAAGGCAGGATGATGCGCCAGAACTGGTAGCGGTCGAGCCGTGTCACGGCGATAAGAAAGCACAAGGCAAAAGCCACGTAGGCCCAGAACGACAGCCCGAGCACAATGGTGGCTATGCTGGCGATCTTAGTCAGGCTGGCCAGAACACCGAGAATGAAGACTTCAGCCATGCTCCATGGCCCCAAGGTAAAAATGAAACGAGCCCACAGCCGGCAACCGATCACCGGGCGTTTTTTGAGCACAATCGGCATCAGGACAAGAAGCTGGCTGATGAGGATCAGTCCGGGAAAGATGATAATGAATGCCAGAACGAAAAAACTCAGAACCTGGCTGCCGGTCTTATACAACTCCTGAGCGCTTTGCAGCAGTGTCATGACTTGTTCACGACCACTGGCTTCAAAGGAGAGGAACGGATAGAGGTTAGCCAGGACCAGAAAAATCAGCGCGGCCATGGCGAAGGCTGCTGAACGCTCCAGAGCACGGTGTGCCCGATGCGTCAACAGGTGGTTGCACCGGGGACAGAATGCACGCTGGCCATCGCGAAGCGCCGGCAATTCAATGATGAGGTCACAATCAGGACAACTGACGCGGTTCATACCTTTTCTCACGCACAAGTGAAATAAGGTCACATCATAACATTAATGCCGTTCGACGGGTGAAAATGTCGGACCGTGTCTGGTTTTTAATGGTTTGCGACAAATGTTGACAGGGCTGACATATGCGTACCTGTCAACATTTATCGCAACAGCTAATCGAGAAATTTCTGGGTGAGGTGGTGCGCAGTTGTCGCTGTCTTCTTATCAATCTCACTGCGGATCAGCTCCTTGAGATAGGCAGCCGCTTGCTCTCCCCACAGATAGTCATAGTCAAGATCGAGGTATTTGGCGATAGCACTGCGGATCCTTGAACTATGTCTTTGATTTTTAATGGTTTTTTGTACTGCGTGATAGCCCAGGCCGGTGTCGTTGGCAATCTGGGTCGCACTGATGCGGCGGAGGGACAGTAATTTTTGCAAAGGTGTTTTAGTCATAGCAGCGCTGTTCATCATAAAAGAGTCAACAGAAAATATGACAAAAATAGGCAGTAATGGAGCTTGTGCCTCATTTTTGAAAGTCTTGTGCTTATGATAGCCCAGAAATGACATATGTCAAGTTTGATATTAGAAAAGCCTATGCAATAGGGCGATACAACCGCTGCTTCTTATTGGAACAGTTTTTCTAATAGGAGTCATAACCTGTTTACGAAAGTGAAGCAAACAGCGAACTGTTGCTTTCATTGTTTTATTATAATGTCTAATGTCTTGAGTCTGTTCGGCTGTTGGCGTTAATTTATATCTGTTTTATTAGGTGATTATAAATGGTTATATGAATAATAGACATTGAGGAACGTGCTTTTATAGTCGGCCTTCTCACCCCGCCGTGGTTTAAATTCATCGTCATAGAAAGTTAAAATGCGATATAAATAAGACCGTTATGGTTGACAATGAAGATGTCTAAGTTCATGATGCCAAGTGGTTTCTTTAATGCGAAAAGGTGGGTGGCCCGTTACGTGTTGGGGCGGGTCGACGATTTCGCGTTGATAGAGCACTTGACAACGGAGGGCGTTTTGAAAACGATTGGAGAACGGCTGCGTTTTTTGCGCGGCAAAGAGAAACTTCCTGACTTTGCGCAAAGCTTTGGTGTCAGTAAGAGTACTCTTGGGCGCTATGAGAAAGGGATCAGTCTGCCGGATGCCGGCTTTTTGGCCGCGATGTGTCAACAATTGCACGTGTGTCCGCAGTGGCTGTTGCTGGGGGGCGAAAAACCCTGCCAACCTTTTGTTGAAGATTGCCCCAGCGGCGTCTGTGATGACACTAGCCCCGCGTGTATTGTCCGAGATTACGCAAACTTGTCTTCCTTCAAAACCTTTATGGATTTTTTCCAGAACTGGGTTGTTGATCAGGGGTTTGAAGTGGACAAACTGCTCTCGGTACGTATCACCGGAGACAGTATGGCTCCGACTTTTGCTGCCGGCAGCTTGGTTCTGGTTGATATGAATCAATCAGACTTGTCTGCAGATGCTATTTTTGCCTTACGCCAAGACGAAAAAGTGATCGTTCGCCGTTTGCAAAAAATGGTGAATGGGGATATTCATGTCAAAACAGACAATCCTCGCTATGAAGATCAAATTGTCCGCAGCGAATCCCTGCCAATTCTTGACATTGTCGGGCGTGTTGTTTGGGCAGGCGTCCATCTCTAACCCCTTTTCCGCAACCTCCTGTTGCGGATCATTTCCCCGTTTTCACCTCAAAATTACACTTTTGGTAAGTTCTCCCCTTTTTAGGGTCTCCAGAATCATTGTGTCCCACCTCAAGGAAGGGATACCATCGCAGTTCCAAGACAAAAACATCGGTCGTCAATTTACTGACGGATTGGCTGCTGTCATGCGCCAGAAGAGCTTTAATCTTTTGCCTGCCTTGGTTCCGTTGATGACTGCTGGTGATGTTTTAATGGAACTTTGAATGGATTGATTTTTTTTTATGATAAAATAAGAGTTGCATCAGTTGATTGATGGAGAAACGCTCGCGATTGTTGTGTGAGTGTTTTTCGAAAATTGTCAAACGCAGTTCTCGGACAAAAGATCATGTGACCTCAACATCTTCAGATTTATCTTGAGAGGTGCTGTTGTCGAGGGAAGGTGATAATGCGGGTTCCGTTTAAAATTTGTCCCTGTTGTCAGGAAATATGGCAGACGCGGGATGATTTTTTAGCAGATTTGCATTTGCAGCTGAATGGCTACAAAGCAGATTTTGCCAAATTGGAGTATGGCCTGTTCTTTTTCACCCACCAAAAAGAGGGTTGTCACTCAACCTTGGCACTGGAGCTAGCTGATTTTCTTGATCTACATCGTGGAACGGTTTGTGATCAAAATCGGGATTATGATGAGAAATGTCCCCGTTCCTGCCGCGAAAAGAGAAAATTAGAGTCACGCCATGACCTGTGCGAATGTGCTTTTGCGCGTGAGCTGTGTGACCTGTTTAGGCAGCGTCGTAAAAGGGCGCATGGCTGAAGCCATCCGCTTGATGAAGGACCGAAGCCCGTGTTGTCTCGCAGTCTATTGAAAATGGGATTTCCGTCGTGCTTAAAGCAGCAAGCACTTGAAAATTTGTTCTTGATGTTGGTCGCCTATTTGTGGGGGCTACAGGTCATGGCGCTCGTTTAAGCAATTCTGTCGTAAACTCGGGACTGTCCCAAGCCCTACCTGGGGCTGTCCCAAATGTTTACGGGCCATGGAACGGTGGCGGTTTGCACCGCAAAAGCCTGGGACAGCCCCTGTGCGGGGACCGTCCCGTTTTTGCTGCTTTTTGCGCCATTCGGGGCTACAGGTTGTTTTTTAACCGCGTGCTCGTGTCCTGTTCAGTTCGTTTTTTGTATGAATTCTGAGTTGTTTTTGCTGCTGTCTCTTTTGTTTAATTGACAGATTCAAGTAAAAGGAAAAAGATCCTATGGTTGATTCTGAGCAAACGGATACGGTGGAAGAGTCCTGCCCCATCGTCTTATGTGTCGATGACGAGACAAGTATTTTAAGGGCGTTGCGACGGTTATTGATGGACGAGGAGTGCGAGGTTGAGATCGCTTCTTCCGGAGCGGAAGCTCTGCAACTTTTATCAGAGTTTGAGATTGATCGTGTTGCGCTGATTTTTTCCGACCAACGCATGCCCGAGATGACGGGGGTGGAATTTTTACAGCAGGCCAAGGAACGGGCGCCAGCTGCTTTGCGCGTGATGTTGACCGGCTATGCAGACCTCGACGCGACCATGGCTGCGGTCAATCAAGGACAAATCTGGCGCTACCTGACCAAGCCCTGGGATGATAAGCAACTGATTTTACTGGTGCGTGATGCCTTAAAACAATATCACCTGGCCAAAGAAAATGAACGGCTTCAATCGGTTGTTCGTGAGCAGAACGAAGAGTTGAAAAATTGGAATGAGCGTTTAAAGCAACGGGTTCTTGAGCAAACAGACCGAATCCGCCAAAAAAGTGAAGACTTGGCCCGCAGCAACAAATCGTTGCGCAGCAGTATTGACCATGTCTTGGAATCTTTTGCCTGCATGATTGAGCTTAGGGATCAAAGCTTACGGCACCATGCGCGCAATACCGCCGCGATTGCGGAAAAAATGGCCGAATGGAGTCGCATGACTCCTGAGGAGATTCGCCAGGTAAGGGTTGCGGCCCTGTTGCACGGTGTTGGCAAGTTGGGAATGGATGATTTGATTCTCAAAAAAAATGAACAGGATATGTCTGACAACGAACGTAAGCTCTATGAGCAATTTCCGATTCGCAGTCAAACGGCGCTGGGACCCATTGCCGAGTTGCAGGAGGCCGGAGTGTTGATCCGACATCTTCTGGAGCGATTCGATGGCGAGGGCGGGCCGGATCATTTGGCGGGTGACGATATTCCTTTGGGGAGTCGGATTCTGGCCATGGCGGAAAAGCTCGATCGTGACATGAATGAAACCAGTGATTCACTGGACATTGTGCTGGAACGGATGAAAGAAGACCTTGGCAGCCGTTTTGATCCGGCTTTGATTACGTTTTTGCAAGATGCTGCCAAATCCTATTACAGTGCCATGGACAGTGTGCTGGAAAATGCTACACGCAAAGAGTGTGGCCCCAGATTGTTACGACCCGGAATGATGGTTTTACGTGATGTTTACAGTGGTACCGGCCTTTTGTTGTTGAAAAAAGGGGTTGTCCTCAACGAAGGGAATATTAACGCGCTCAAGCGATATTATGACATCGATACACCGGAACAGGATGTGCTGGTTCTTTCCAAAGATGAGGAGAGATGATCCCTGTGGATTCCATCTTTTACAGATGTTGTCTGCGGGGACTGTTTCAGGCGGAAAGAAGTGTCTGGATATTTTTTTGATAGAGGGCGTTGAACTCATCAAGAAGCTGCTGAGAGTCGATCCGCTGAGCAGACAGTAACGTCTTATTCAGTTGTTCACTCAAAGACAGATTGCAGATCGGCCGGTTGTTGCCAATATGCAGTTGACAACACAGGCAACGACTGACAAAGACCAGATGGGCGAGGCGGGATATTTCCGGCGCCATGTCTTGTGGATGGTCGGGATGACACGAGTAACGCGTGCAAAGGACCAATTCCGGTGAAAATTTCCAATGCGTCAGAATTGCTGCCCCCAGTTTGGCGAATGACCAGGGCAGGCTGTTCCGTGATGACTCTTCACGCGAGCACTGGGCGGTGACCTTCGTGTCGATGCAGTTGTGATAGCTTTGCGGATTTTGTTGTAAAAAAACCAACTCACCGATATTCGCCAGCAAACCGGCCAAAAACGCCTCTTCAGGATCTGCAATATCGTATGTTGTTGATAAAAATTGACTGCCCAGCGCGTGAGCCATGGATTCTTCCCAGAGCCTTTTTTCGCTGGAGTCGTTCAACCGATACAGCCCTTTGAGCGCCATGGTCAAAACCAGGTTGCGCAGTGTTTTTTGACCAAGAAGCACTGTGGCATCAAGAATTGTTTTAATCTGGCGAGAAAATCCATAATAGCTTGAATTGGCCACCCGTAAAACACGGGCCGCCAACACCGGGTCGCTGGCAATAATTCGAGCGAGTTCTTCTGTGTCGTTTTCCTGCTGACTGAGAAGTCGCAACATGGCCGCAGCGATATCGGGAAGCTGGGGTAGGGTATCCAGCTTGGCTAAAATTTCTGCGAATTCCGGTAGTTGTTGATTATGAATAGCCATCATCGCAATCTTAACGTGGGGTTAGAGAAATAATCATTCCTCGTTCCTTGTTGTTGTCCAGAAACGAGCCGATTCCGGTCACCTTAATGTTTTGCCAGTTGAGCTCCATGTTGGCTTTGCCATGATGCTTAATCTCTTCAACCAGTTTCAGCAACTCAGGTGGTAACGTGCCCTTTACTGGTGCTCCCAACAGAATTTTTCCCTCATCCGCTAAAAGATCAATCCCCTGCTGATTGATTTGGACGATCTGATCCTCAAGGTCAATGCCGAGGACCGCAATGGGGAGGCTGTCGAGAATATCCTGAGCCAACTGCAAAACCTGACTGCGAAGGCGCAGTGATGTCGTGCGTTTTTCAACCTCTTTTTCCAATCCGTTGTTCAGCTCTTTGAGCTCTTTGTTCCGCCGCTCAAGTTCATCACTGAGTTGGCGGTTTTTCCTGTCAAGAAGCACCGTTTCAACGGCATTGTGAATATCAATACGTAGTTGGTCATCGTCCCATGGCTTGGGAATAAATTTATAAATATGGCCAATGTTGATAGCTTCAACAACCGCTGCGGTGTCGGCATAGCCGGACAGGACAATCCGTATGGAATGAGGGAGCAGCTCAGTCGCCTGAGCCAAAAATTCCACCCCAGTCATCTCGGGCATCCGGTAATCGGAAATGACAACAAGGATGTCTTTATTTTCTTCGATGATTTCAAGTCCCTCCATACCGGAAGATGCCGTCAGGATGTCGTACTCCTCGTCGTCCAGAAATAGGCGTCGCAGCGATTTCAATACATTTGCTTCATCATCAACAAAAAGAATTTTTAAAAGTTCAGCCATTGCAGCCTCGCGAAGACACGGTGGATGTGAGCGCAATCAAAACTTTGTGGTAAGGTTTTAATGTCTGTCGTGTAACGAGTTTACCAGACTAAGATAAGCTGTACAGAATCTATCTTCGTTGGGCAAAATTTATTGATTAGAGGTGGCGATGGCGAGTTCCAGCAGAGAATCACAATCTTTACCGTTGGTGTTGGACGAACTGGAGAACATGCCCGAACAGCAACGTGACCTTCTGTTTCGTAGTGTCAATCGCTTTGGCAGAGAGGTTGTCTGCTGGTTCGACAGCGAGGAGAATATTCGTTATATCTCACCGAACTGCCTGAAACTTTTCGGCTGGGAAATGGAACAATTTCTTGATCAGCCACAGCTTTTGGAGCAGATGATTCATCCCGATGATCGCTTGTTGTGGGAGCATCATCAAACCCATCCTGCCGGACATCAAGATGTTGAGATTCGCATTCAAACTTCCGGTGGGACGTTGGAATGGATGGAGTACCGTTGCCTGCCTCTCGTGGATAAACACGGTCAGCGTTGTGGCCGTATTGCCACCTTCTTGAATATCAGTCGTCGCCATGAGGCACAATATCGGACACAGGCACTTGCCCTGGCTCTCGAACAGAGTCCAACGGGGATTGTTGTGACTGATAATGACGGAAATGTGCTGTACGCCAATGAAGCCTTTCATGGCGTGCAGTGCCGTACCCTCGGCGTTATACAGGGCCGCAAGCTCACCCTGTTTTCACAGGAATACCGCGAACAACTGCCCGATCTATGGCCATGCCTGGACGCCGGGCAAACCTGGAAAGGGGAAAAAGTTTGTTCTTCCGAGGGACAGGAGCGTGTTGTCGAATTGGTTGTCACTCCGGTTCTTGATCAACAGAACGAGGTGACGCATATCCTCTTTCTGATTCAGGATGTGACGCGCCAGCGTCAGGACCAGCAACTTCTCCATCAACAACATGAGCAGTTGCGGCAATTGTTCGATGAGGTTGAAAAAATCAGTCGGGAGTGGGCACTGAGTTTTGATTCTATTGATGACATCATGTTTCTGATGGATGGCGCAGGTCATATTCAGCGTATTAATCAGGCCGTTGAGAGGCACTATGGGGAGGCGACCAAAAAGCTCACAGGTGCATCAGTGACTGACTTTTTGCCGGAAGATGTGACGCGGCAGTTTTTTGATCACGGCCAAGGAGAATTTTACGATGATCAGATTGAAAAATGGTTTTCCTGGCAGGCGTTTGATTTTTTGGAAAAAGATGAAAAAAATCAAGATATCCGGGTTGTGACTTTGCATGATGTGACCGCGCGTCATCAACTGGCTGAGCAGTTGGAGAAAAGCTATGAATCGCAAAAAAAAGCACAAAGCCAACTTGTTCAACAGGAAAAAATGGCGTCGATCGGACAACTTGCCGCCGGTGTTGCCCATGAAATTAACAATCCCGTTGGCTTTATCCATAGTAACCTCAACACGCTTGGCAAATATCTGAAGCGTTTCACTGCGTATGTTGATTCGTTGGAACAGATTATTCATCAATCCGGTCACGATGATCTTTTTCAACAGGCCAAAGACTGTCGCAAAAGCAGTAACGTTGATTACCTTCTCGAAGACACGGCTGATTTGATCGAAGAATCAATTGAGGGGACGACGCGCGTCAGTGTGATTGTGAAAAACCTTAAAAGCTTTTCCCGTGTTGACGATGCCGGTTTGCACTGGACTGATCTGCGTGACTGTCTTGAAGCGAGTCTTAGTATCGCCTGGAACGAGATTAAGTATAACTGCCGAATTGAAAAAGAGTATGGAGAGCTTCCGCAGGTCTTTTGCAATCCGCAGCAACTGAACCAGGTTCTGCTGAATTTGCTTGTCAACGCAGCGCAGGCCATTGAGCAGCACGGTGTGATCCACCTGAAGACCTGGGCCGACGAACAATGGGCTCACATCACGGTGAACGATAATGGTTGTGGTATGTCTGACGACGTACGTTCACGTATTTTTGACCCGTTTTTCACCACGAAAAAAGTTGGTGAGGGCACTGGATTGGGATTAAGTATCTGCTACGATATTATCACCAAACATCATGGCCTTATCTCTGTCAAGAGTGCCCCTGGTAAAGGGACTGAATTCCATTTAAAACTCCCTTTAAAACCTACCGAAGAATCAGAATCTGTTGCACCGTAAAAGGCGTGTCGCTTAACAGCGAACTTTTCGGCTGGATTAAACCGTCTTGCCGCACCGGTTTGAGCGTTGGCCGTGACGTTAATTTTTCCCTTTTTTTAGGATTTCTTTTTTACTCCAAATGAAAACTATTGAATCAAAAAGGTTGTGGATGAAAGAGAAGAAGATTCACTGCACTGATCTTCAGATTTGAGCTGTCCTTGTTTTTGCCTACCATTTGATATTTTATGTAATTTTTGGATGTTAGAGCGCTCTTTTAAAGGTTTTCAGTGAATTTTTTTTTTCTCGAAAAAAACGATAAATAAAGGATTTAACTATATATATATGACGGTTTTTAGTTTTTATTTTAGTTGAATTTCAAGAATGATTTCAATATTCTGATCATTTATATAGACAGGGCGTCTAACTCTTGATTTTTGTTTACGACAAGACGATAAGGCCTCAAAAAAATAAAATAAGTTTAATTTGATTTTGGTGTTCATTGTTTTGTTGTAATTTTTCACATGTTTTGTAGATTTAAAAAAAAGAAAAGGGGAACTGTGGCGTGTGTTGTCTTCAAACATGTGGAAGAAACTGTGAATTGGCTGAGCGCTTCCAGACTAATCTGATCGACGGTGCGGCGCTGGTCGTTGCATCCAAAGACAATAGTCCTCTTTCTTTCCAACTGTTTATGGAGGGTGTTCCGACGATCTTCGTTGGTTTTAGCGAGCAGGAAAAAACGGAAATCAAAACGTCATTGGGTGGCCTGGTGCATAGCACGCTGTGTTTTTGTGATCGTGAACACTTTATCGACGATTTTTCAGTAGTCATTGGATGAGAAAGGACAGGGACAGACTCATGGCGGTTAACGTAAAGCGGGGTTGTCTTACTCTTGCCTTGGTGCACTTGGCAATACTCGGTTTGACAGTAATGCAAGGTGATGTTGTTGCCGTCGTTTTAGTTGTTCTGACGGCGCTAAGTGGTTGGGCGCTGTATTGGTTAACGCTCTCAGCGAAAAATTCTTCCGGCACTGTTGTCCCGCACGAGCAGAGGCGATCCTCTGACAATTTGCTTATCAGTGAAACCGAAATGCTATTAACCAGTTTACAGCAGGAAGTTTCTTCGCAATGCCACGATGGCCAAAACGAAAATATTCAGGTCCAGACGATTCTTGCAGATGCCATCGAAAAATTGATTGGCAGCTTCACCAAGCTGGAAACGCTCACCGATGAGCAAAAGACGCTGGCGTTAGGGATTATTCAAGGGGGGCACCAAACCGATGAAAGTGGCTCTGTTTCTTTTCAGCAGATGTTCAAAGAGATCGAAGATGTGATGCAGCGTCTGTTGGATGCGACTATTGAGAACAATAGTCAAACCACTGAATTGATGACCTCCATGGATGCCACCCAGGAGCAGTTCCAAAAAGTTCTCGGCATGCTCGGCGAGGTGCGCAAAATTGCCGATCAGACCAATCTGCTTGCTATCAATGCCGCCGTTGAAGCGGCCCGTGCCGGAAACGCCGGCAAAGGGTTCGCCGTAGTCGCCGAAGAGGTGCGTAATCTGTCCATTCGCTCCAATCGATTCAGTGAGCAGATTGATACCTCCGTTCAGCAGATCTCCCAAGCCTTTGGCGAAGTCAGCCTGTCGATTAAATCGTTGTCGCAGCGCTCTGACCAACTGGTTGAGGAAGAACGAGACCATATCGGCCATGCCATGAGCCAGGCGCATGATTTCAATGGGGTCGTTGAGCGCAGTGCCCGGGAGATCTCAGATCTTGCCGAGGCCGTTTCCCAACAGGTTCGTCAGGCCGTCACCAATTTGCAGTTTCAGGATATGGCGACTCAGGTCATTGGAACCGTCAGCAAACGTCTTGATTCCATGGACCAACTTTTTGAAGGTCTCAGTAACAAAATGAAGCAGAGTGATCCTTCAGCAGACGCGGCACAGCAGCTGGAACGATTCCTCCTTGAGTCGACAGATCTCGTCAAATCCAGCCACCACAATCCAGTATCGCAGAAGAACATGGACGAAGGTGACATCGAGCTGTTTTGAGTTTGTCTAAGAGATCTAAGAGATAATTGAAAAAACAAAGTAGATAAAGCAAAAGGAGAACAGTCTATATGGCAAAAACAGTTTTAGCGGTTGATGATTCAAAATCCATCCTGCAGATGGTGTCCTTCACACTCAAAGGCGCAGGATATCAAGTGGTCGAAGCCGGCAACGGCCAGGAAGCACTGGTCGCCGCCCAGAAGCACAAAGTTGACCTGGTGCTCACCGACCTCAATATGCCGGTCATGGACGGCCTCACCCTGGTGCAGAAACTGCGCGCCACGCCCGCCTACAAATTCACCCCGATCCTCATGCTCACCACCGAAGCCGGAGCCGACTTCAAAGCCAAAGGCAAAGCCGCCGGACTCACCGGCTGGCTGGTCAAGCCCTTTGATCCGCAGAAACTACTCGGCGTCGTAAAAAAAGTGCTCGGTTAAGGAGAAACCATGTTTGAGCTGGAAAGCAAAACCATTCAAAACAGTGACGGCGCAACCTACCAACTGCTGATCGTCAGCGGTGATCTGGGTATCGCCACCATCCGTCAGTTCAAAGACGATCTACTCAGCGTCCTGCAGGACCATAACCACGTCATCCTCGACATGGCCGCCGTCACCGACATCGACTACAGCGTGCTGCAGCTGTTGTGCAGCGCCAACAAATACGCACAAAAACACAGCAAACACTTCCAGCTCAAAGACCAAAGCACCGAAGCCTTAATCGATCGCGCTCAATCCCTGGGCTTTTTCCGCGATCAGGCCTGCAACGATGCTGAAGATCCGGGAAAATGCCTGTGGATCCCGGAAAACCTGACCTGAAACCACAGAGCTGAGACGAGGACGCCCATGCAGGATGCCCCACAAAACGCCTTTAAAGAAGAAGCCTACGAACTGCTCAGTGAGCTCGAAGACTCGCTATTAGAACTCGAAGAGCAGCCCGACGACCACGAGACCATCAGCAAAGTGTTCCGGGCCATGCACACCATCAAAGGCTCCGGTGCCATGTTCGGCTTCACCACCATCTCCAGCTTCACCCACGAAGTTGAAACCGTCTTCGACCTGGTGCGTAACGGTGAGTTGCCCGTCACCAAACAACTCGTCGACCTGTCGCTCAAAGCCCGCGACCATATCCTGTCATTACTCGACTGCGACGCCGACGAACAAGAGCAATACGCTGCTCAAGGCGCCGACCTCGTTGCGCGATTTCAAGCCCTATCCAGCAGTGGAAACGCCCCGGCCGCAGTCGATACAACCACAACAGCAGAACAAGAAGACCGCACCCCCAAAGACGAAATCACCACCTACCGCATCCGTTTTCGGCCGTCACTCGACATCCTGCACAACGGCACCTCCATCGCCCAACTACTCGACGAACTCGCTGAGCTAGGAGAAAGCCGCACCATCGCCCAAAAAGCCAACATCGTCGACCTCGAAGAACTCGATCCCGAAAACTGCTATTCCAGCTGGGACATCATCCTCACCAGCGACTGCGGCGAAGACGCCATACGCGACGTGTTCATCTTCGTCGAAGACGACAGCGAACTGACGATCAAAGCCATAGACCTCGGCAGCGATGAAGACGGCATGGACCGCAAACGCCTCGGTGACATCCTTGTCGAACGCGGCGAGATCAGCCAAGCCGAAATCGACGACGTCCTCGCCCACAACAAACGCATTGGCGACCTGCTCGTCGAAGCCAAGCTCGTCAGTCGCGACCAAGTTGACTCCGCCCTGCTCGAACAGCAAGAAGTTCGCAAACTCAAAGCAAAGAAAAAAGAAAAAACCCAAACAGCCAGCAGCCTGCGCGTCCCCGCCGACAAACTCGACGACCTCGTCAACCTCGTCGGCGAAATGGTCACCGTCCAATCGCGCCTCAGCCAAGTCGCCAACCAGCGCCACGACGCCGATTTGCTCTCCATCGCCGAAGAAGTCGAACGCCTCACCGAAGACTTACGCGACAGCACCCTCAACATCCGCATGCTACCCATCGGCAGCACCTTCAGCAAATTCAAACGCCTCGTGCGCGACATCAGCGCCGACCTCGGCAAAGAAGTCGAACTCAAAACCACCGGCGCCGACACCGAACTCGACAAAACCGTCATCGAGCAACTCGGCGACCCCCTCGTCCACATCATCCGCAACAGCATGGACCACGGCATCGAGATGCCCGACGACCGCGTCGCCGCCGGCAAGCCCCGCACCGGCCAGGTCCACTTAAGCGCCGAACATTCCGGCGACAGCGTCATCATCAACATCAGCGACGACGGCAAAGGCATGGACCCCGAAGTGATCCGCCAAAAAGCCATCAGCAAAGGCGTCATCGGCGCCGACGAACAACTCAGCCACACCGACCTGCTCAACCTCATCTTCGCCCCCGGCTTCTCCACCGCCCAGAAAGTCACCGGACTCTCCGGGCGCGGCGTCGGCATGGACGTCGTCAAACGCGCCATCGAATCATTACGCGGCAGCATCACCCTCGACAGCCAAAAAGGTCAGGGCAGCACCGTCAGCCTGCGCATCCCCCTGACCCTCGCCATCATCGAAAGCCTGCTCGTCCAGATCGGTGACGGCCGCTACGTACTGCCGCTGTCCGCCGTTGAAGAATGCATCGAACTCACCGCCAAAGACATCCAAGACGCCCATGGCCGCAACCTCGCCAAAGTTCGTGGCCACCTGGTGCCCTACGTACCCTTACGCGAAGAATTTGCCATCGACGGCAAGCGACCCGCCGTGCAGCAGATCGTCATCACCCAGATCAACGCCCAGCAGCTCGGTTTCGTCGTCGACAACGTCATTGGCGAACACCAGACCGTTATCAAATCGCTTGGTCCCATGTATCGCGATGTGCAGTGCGTCTCCGGTGCCACCATCCTTGGTGACGGCAGTGTTGCGTTGATCCTCGATATCGTTTACCTGATGCAGAAAGCGGCTGAGAAGAACTTGATTGGTTCACGGTGAATGTACGTTTGCCGCGGATTTTTATGAAATGAGATAAGCGTTTGTGCCTTAGAGGGAGGGTCTATGTTTAAAAATCTGAGATTGGGGACCAAAATTGGCGGCGGTTTTGTCGTTATTTTGTTGTTGACGGTTGCGATTGCTTTTGTGTCGTGGCTCGGAATGGAAGATGTCGTTGATCGCGTTAACAAGACCGAAGAGGTCAATCGCCTGACGAAAGATATTCTTGAAGCCCGGCGTCAGGAGAAAAATTATATTTTGCGCCGGGATGAGACCTCTGTGGATAAGGTGATTCAGATTGTCGCGCAGATGAACAAACTGGCCCTTGAAACTAAGGAAAAATTCAATGATCCGGCCAATAAGGAGCAAATGGACCGGGTGCTTGACGCGGTGACGCAATATGGACGGGCGTTTAGTCACTATGTGGATCTGGAGCGGCTAAAAGCACAACGGATGGAGCAGATGCGGGCTTTGGCGCGTACCGCACTGGAAAAAACGGAAGCCATTCGGCAAAGCCAGAAGAATAAACTGGCTGCCAGTTTGAAACGTCATGCTGCTGAGCAGGAGGTGATGGCTCATCTTGCCATGGCGGATGACGCCAATCGCATGATTAAATGGTTTTTGAATGCCCGAAAGAATGAGAAGGAATACATCATCTCAAAAGACACGGCCTACAAAGAGCGTGTCGATGAGGCGGTTGAAAAAATCCTCATTCAATGCCGAGAGCTTCGCGGGCGTTTTACGGATCCGGCTAATTTAGCTCAGACTGATGCGATAGTGAAAAGTATCGAGAGCTATAAGGCGATGTTTGATGCCTATGTCAATGCCGTCGCCGAGCAAGGATCCGCCGAAGAAGAGATCGTCAAAGTTGCACGCCTGGCACAGGCGCAGTGCAATGCTGCGCGCCAGGATCAGAAAGATAAGATGGACCATGAAATTGAGATGGCCAATCGGACGACACTCTCTGGAGCGGTGTGTGCCACATTGTTTGGCCTTATTCTGACGGTTGCCATCACCCGGGCCATTACCGGACCGATTCGCCGCGGCGTTTCTTTTGCCCAGGCGTTATCCCGTGGCGACCTGATGCAAGAGCTGGATGTCGTGCAGAAGGATGAAGTCGGGATGTTGGCAACGGCGCTTAACAACATGTTGCGGCAGCTGCGCGAAGTGGTCGAGAATGTCAAATCGGCCAGCGATAATGTCGCGGCGGGCAGCCAGCAATTATCCGCCGGCAGTGAAGAGATGAGTCAGGGCGCGACCGAACAGGCGGCCGCGGCGGAAGAAGCGTCGTCATCCATGGAACAGATGGCGTCGAATATCCGTCAGAATGCCGACAACGCGGGGCAAACCGAAAAAATCGCTGTCAAGTGTTCACAGGATGCAGAGCAGGGTGGCCAAGCGGTCGAAGCGACGGTTACGGCGATGAAAGATATTGCCGAAAAAATTTGTGTGATTGAGGAGATCGCCCGTCAAACCAACTTGCTGGCCCTCAACGCAGCCATTGAAGCCGCTCGCGCCGGCGACCACGGCAAAGGGTTTGCCGTGGTCGCTTCCGAAGTGCGTAAATTGGCTGAACGTAGCCAAAAAGCAGCGGCAGAAATCAGTCATCTCTCCTCCAGCAGTGTCGATATCGCTGACCGGGCTGGAAACATGCTGCGTCGGATCGTTCCGGATATTCAGCGAACCACCGAATTAATCGAAGAGATTTCGGCGTCCAGCAAGGAACAGGATAGTGGCGCCGATCAGGTCAATAAGGCGATCCAACAGTTGGATCAAGTTATTCAGCAAAATGCATCTGCCGCGGAAGAGATGGCCTCGACCTCCGAAGAGCTCAATGCCCAAGCCGTGCAACTGCAAGACAGTATCGCCTTTTTCCAACTGGAAAGCCCATCGTCCTCAGGCTTAAACCCCAAACAGGATGTTGCCGGCATGGCTCCCGTGAGCAAAGATGCATGACATGAACAATGAAAAGGGAAGGAGCAGCACCATGGCCTCAGAAAATTTGGAGCAGATGAACCAATATCTGACCTTCAAGCTCGGCGAAGAAGTCTTTGCCCTGGAAATAGCCAAAGTGCGCGAAGTACTCGATTTTAGTGACATCACTAAAGTGCCGCAGACTCCTGCGTTTATGCGTGGTGTGATCAACCTGCGCGGCAGTGTTGTACCGGTGGTGGATATGCGGGTCAAGTTCAGCATGAGTGAAGCCGAAGCCACCGTCAACACCTGCATCATCATCGCCGAAGTGGTCATGGACGGTGAACCCAGCGTGCTCGGCGCGCTGGTCGACTCGGTACAGGAGGTCTTGGAGCTTGATCCCGACCAGATCGAACCACCGCCACGCATCGGCACTAAGCTTGATACAGAGTTTATCCGTGGCATGGGCAAGCACAACGATGAATTTCTCATCATTCTCGATATCGATCGGGTGTTCTCGACCGATGAAATTTCGCTGATTCAGGCTGTTGATACGGAATCTTGAAAAAATAACGAGTACCGGATAACCCTTTATTTATAAGCAGGAGGTTCAATGCGCTGGAAAGATCTAAAGCTCAATGGAAAGTTTTTTGTCGGTTTCGGCCTGGTTCTGGCGATGATGCTGGGAGTCGGGCTGTGGAGTATCTCGGGTATCAGTGACATTGTCGGCAATGCCTCTGAAGTGATTGACGGTAACAAACTCAAAGGAGAGATGGTTCAACGCGAAGTTGATCACCTCAATTGGGCCAACGAAGTGAACGCGTTGTTAACCGATGATCATGTCACTGAACTGAATGTTGAGACCGATCCGCATAAATGTGCTTTTGGCCAGTGGTATTACGGTGAGGGGCGCAAGCGTGCGGAAGAGTTGGTTCCTGCTTTGCGTTCACTGCTGGCGGAAATCGAGCAATATCATAACGAACTGCATCATTCCGCCAAGAAAATCGGTGATACATTTCGTCAGGCCGATGTGACACTGCCGGAATTTTTGGCGGAGAAAGAGGTGGATCACCTGGTGTGGGCCAACACCATTCTTAAGTATTTTTCCAGTGATCAGAAAGAATTAAGTGTTCAGGAAAATCCGGAATTGTGTGGTTTGGGAAAATTCCTTTATGGCGCCCAAGGGAAAGAAGTTGCCAAGAGCGATCCGGAACTGGCGCGTTTGCTTGAAGCCATCAAGGAACCCCATGCTCGTTTGCACCAGTCGGCAAAACAGATCAGGATGTTACCCAAGAAGGCCGCCCAAGAGGTGTTTGAAAAGCAAACGCTTGTTGCCTTGAAGGAAACACAGGCCATTCTGGCTAAAATTAAAGATCGGGCCGATGAGCGCGTTTCCAGCATGAATGCGGCAAAGGAGATTTACGCGACGCAAACGGTTCCCAATCTTAAGCAGGTGCAGAAAATTCTCGGTGAGGTTTCCGATACAACCGATGAGTACATCATGACCGATGAGGAGATGCTCAATGCCGCCTCAAAAACGCGTCAAGGGGTGATCTGGAGTCTCACCGCTGCCTTTCCCATTGCCCTCTTGCTTGCCTTTTTCATTGCTCGTGGAATTATCGGACCGTTACAGAAAGGGATCGCGTTTGCTCAGGAGATTGCTCACGGTAATCTTGAAGCCACCATTGATGTGGAACAGAAAGATGAAGTGGGTAACATGGCCGACGCTTTGCGCGAGATGATTGAGCAGCTCAAAACGATTGTCGGCGATGTGCGGGCGGCCTCCAATAATGTGGCTTCCGGCAGTCAGGAACTTTCGGCAAGTTCCGAAGAGATGAGCCAGGGAGCGACCGAACAGGCTGCTGCGGCCGAAGAAGCCTCCTCATCCATGGAACAGATGGCCGCCAATATTAAGCAGAATGCTGATAATGCCATGCAGACCGAGAAGATTGCGCTTAAATCCTCACAGGATGCTCAAGGCGGCGGCAAAGCGGTTAACGAGACGGTTAAGGCGATGAAAGATATTGCCGAGAAAATCTCGATCATCGAAGAGATTGCCCGTCAGACCAATTTGCTGGCGCTCAATGCGGCGATTGAGGCGGCACGGGCCGGTGAGCACGGCAAAGGTTTTGCCGTGGTGGCCTCGGAGGTACGAAAGTTGGCAGAGCGCAGTCAAAGTGCTGCCGCTGAGATCAGTGAATTATCCTCCAGTAGTGTGAAAGTGGCTGAAACCGCTGGTGAGATGCTGGCTAAAATGGTTCCGGACATTCAGCGTACCGCAGAACTGGTACAGGAGATCGCTGCCGCCAGCAAAGAGCAGGATACCGGGGCAGATCAGGTGAATAAAGCAATCCAGCAGCTTGACCAGGTGATTCAGCAGAATGCGGCCGCTGCAGAAGAGATGGCTTCCACCTCTGAGCAACTCAATGCCCAGGCGGCTCAGCTGCAGGGTACAATTTCGTTCTTCAAACTTGATTCTGCCGGAGTTCAACAGCTTAACAGCCCTAAAGTGCCACCCAAAGCTCCCAAACTCAAAGACGCTCTTCCAACTAAAAAAGCCGCACCAGCTAGTGAGGCAAGCAGTGGTTTGATGCTCGATATGGGGGCAGGGAAAGATAAATTGGATCGTGAGTTTGAAGAATATTGATTTGTTGGTGGCAGGTTAAATTGTGTGGCGACAAGAGCTTTTCTTGTCGCCACGTTTTGGGGTGAGGGGTGCTCAATGAGTCTGACTCAGCGTGATTTTGACCGTCTCAGTCGTTATATTTATCAGGAACTTGGCATTAAGCTGTCGGACTCCAAGAGGACCATGCTGACAGGCCGTCTGACCAAGCGCGTCAGAGCTCTGAAGCTCTCTTCCATCAGCGACTATTGTGACTTTGTTTTTACGGAAGAGGGGCAAAGGCTTGAACGGGTTCACCTGTTCGATGTGATCACGACCAATAAAACGGATTTTTTTCGCGAAGCGAACCATTTTGATTACCTGACCCGGACGATTCTTCCCGCCTGGCAAAGCGAATTGTCGCAACGACGCTCCTTCAAAATATGGAGTGCCGGTTGTTCTTCAGGAGAAGAGCCCTATACCATGGCCATGGTATTGGCAGATTATGCTGAGAAGCAGCCTACGGGAGAGTTTAATTACGAAATCATTGCCACGGATATCTCCACAAAAGTTCTGGATCATGCAAAGCAGGCGGTTTATCACAGTGACAGGATTCAGCCTGTTCCTGCTGAAATGCGATCTCGATATCTGCTACGCAGCAAAGACCGTAATAACCCTCTCGTTCGTATTGCACCCGCGTTACGTAAAACGATCCGGTTTGGACGCCTTAATTTTATGGATGAGAATTTCAGCCTGCCGCACCTGATGGATGTTATTTTCTGCCGCAATGTCATTATCTATTTTGATAAAAAGACTCAGGAGCGTCTGGTATGTAAATTCTGTCGAAAGTTGCAACCGGGTGGTTTTCTGTTTCTCGGTCATTCAGAGTCGTTACATGGTTTTAACGTGCCTTTAACCCAGGTCGCTCCAACTGTGTATCGTTTAGCAGGCTATTGAACACGTGCCATCCGTGCCTTTTCAACGACGCAAGCCGAAATTGCGATTTCCATCTTAGTTACAAAAGCAAGGACTTAAAAATCGGTTCTTGATTTTGGTCGCCCGTCCCTGGGCTTCACAGCCAGTTAAAATGAGAGGGGCAAAGCGAAAGGGGGATGGTCTTGCTGTATACGATATCCGTTTTTGCATGGTCCGTCTGATGGGGGTGGAAAGGTTCGGGGTTTTTTAGAAAATCCATCTAAGATGTTAAATTTATGTTAAAATTCTTTTTTTTATGAAGCGAGCTCTTTGGCTCCTTTGTCTTTTTATTGAGTTGGCGAATTTTAGTGATTGTCTGGAATTGTCTGTATGGATGTCATCGTCTGGAATCAAAATTTTGAAACGGGGCTCAAAAAAGTCGATGCACAACATCGCCGTTTAGTGGACGTTACCAATCGCTTTGGGCAGATCCTTTCCGATAAAAATGCTCTGTGCCGGGAGATGGAAGATATCTTCGCAGAGCTGGTCTCGTATACTCAATATCATTTTTCTGAAGAAGAAGACCTGATGGAGTCGGTTAATGTTGACTTACGTCATGTGGATGACCATAAAAATGAGCATGCCAGCTTTCTGCAGAGTGTCCTTCATCTTTATGGTGAAAGTAAACTGGGGCGGGATACGGGAAAGCCCTTATTTGAATTTTTGATGAATTGGCTGATCTACCATATTCTCGGTTCTGATCGAAGTCTTGGTGAACAGGTGGCTTTGATTGAAAAAGGCGAAACTCCTCAAAACGCTTATTCCTATTGTGAACAGCAGATGGATGGAGCGAAAGGAGTTTTACTTGAGGCGCTCAATCGTTTATTTCATCAGGTTCTCAGTCGTAATCATGAATTGCGTGCGTTGAATCAGACGCTCGAACGACGCGTTGAAGAGAGAACACATGAGTTGATGAAAGCCAATCAAAAGCTCGGAGAGTTGGCTATAACCGACTTTTTGACTGGGCTTTGTAACCGCCGTTATGCCTTGTTGTCTCTTGACACGGTTTGGCAAGAAGCAGAATCCGTCGGTCATTCTCTGGCGTGCATTATGGTGGATGCAGACGGCTTCAAAGAGATTAATGATACCTACGGTCACGATGTGGGAGATCAGGTGTTGTGCCTGTTAGCCCGTCAAATCAAAGAAGCCGTGCGCACGGATGATATTGTTTGCCGAATGGGTGGTGATGAATTTCTTATCATCTGTCCCCAAACGGACATTGTGGGGGCAATGTACGTCGCGGAACTGGTGCATCAGGCGATTTGCCGGTTACAGTACCCTCTTGACGATGCGTGTCGTCAAGCCAGTGTCAGCATCGGTGTCGCTGCGATGTCAAAAGAGGTGACAACGATAGAAGAACTGCTCGTGGCGGCAGATAAGGGAGTTTATGAGGCCAAAAAAGCCGGAAAAAACTGTGTGAAAAGTCTTCAGACCTAAACCGATGGCACAATGAATTGGAGTGGTATATGACTCATAGAACAGCGACAAAAGGGGTGTGGGCCTCCCTGTTTATCCTATGGTCGGGGCTTACCCTTTATATCGCTTGTTCACAATATCACAGTCAAGATCAGTTGGTCACCCATTTGGCCAAAGCCGAGGCTCTGGGGCGTTTCAACAAGGATCTTGTTTATCGGCGTTGGGCGGCAAAACAAGGAGGTGTTTACGTCCCTGTCAGTGATTATACGCCACCGAACCCCCACCTTGTGCATCTCCCTCACCGCGATGTTGTTACAACTGACGGAAAACGCCTCACTCTAGTCAATCCCGCCTACATGACCCGTCAAGTCTATGAACTTGGTGTTATCCAAGATGGTGCGAAAGGGCATATTACCAGCCTAACCCCTCTGCGTGCCGAAAACATCCCCGATGACTGGGAAAAAGCCTGCCTTGAACAGTTTGAAAAAACACCCGCTGAGATTGTTGCGGTCCAGTCTATTGACGGTCAGGACTATTTGCGCCTGATGCGGCCCATGTACACTGAAACCATTTGTCTGAAATGCCATAGCGTCCAGGGATATGAAGTCGGCGATATTCGCGGTGGAATAAGTGTCTCAGTTCCACTTGCGCCATACCGCGAAGCGCAGTTGAATCTGTTTTTCCAAGACATGATGCATCATGCACTGATGTGGATACTGGGCATTGCCGCTCTGCTCTTTTTGCGCCATCAGGTTCAAAGCAGCCTGAACCGTGAGGATGAAGTGCAGCAGGAACTTGCGCTTTCCGAAGAAAAGTACCGGGTTTTGTTCGAAGAATCCCTGATCGGGATCGCTATTGCAGATATTGAAACGGCTGAGATTATTGAATGCAACAAGACATTGGCTTCTCTGGTCGAACGAAAACCTGAGGACCTGATTGGCCAATCTCAAAAAATTCTTCATCCAAAATCAGAAATAGACGAGACAGCTAATGTCGGTAAAACATTCAGGAAACACCTTGAAGAAACGCCAGATGAGCTGCTCAGTGCTCAGCTGATTACTAAAAACGGTCAACTCAAGGATGTTGAGGTTCAGGCCAGTACTGTGTCGTATGGCAATCGAAACTATGTGTTTGGTTTGTTCCTCGATATAACTGAGCGCAATAAATTTGAGCAACAGAATCATCGTCTGTTGCAGGCCATCGACCAAAGTCCTATCTGCCTCTTGATGGCCACAAGTAAAGGAACACCTGTTTATATCAATCAGTCATTTATCCAACGAAAGGGATTCTCGCTGGACGAATGCAGGGATTCGAAGAATCCCGTGAATAGCTTTGTTAATGAGCGTGTTTGCGGGTTGTGGCAGAGTGATGTTGCCTATAGTGCCACCAAGCCTTGGGTCGAAGAACGGCAAGCTCGAACGAAGAGTGGAGAGCTCTACTGGGAGCGTATCTCTATTGCACCAACCTATGACCTCAATCAGAAGTGCAGTCACTTTGTTTTTATCGGAGAAGATATTACTGAAGAAAAAGAGAATGCCCAGCATTTTGAACATTGGGCAACTCATGACAGTTTAACCGGGTTGGCCAACCGGCTGTTGCTGCATGATCGACTCGATCAGATGATTTTGAGCGCGAAACGTTCACGCTCATCAGTGTTTCTGATGTTGTTGGATATTGATCGGTTTAAAGTCATTAATGACAGCCTTGGCCATGACCGTGGCGACAGTCTTTTACAACTCGTTGCGGATCGTTTAACAGGCGCTGTTCGTGAATCCGACACCGTTGCCCGCCTAGGCGGCGATGAATTTGTTATTGTTTTTCACGAGATTAACACCTTGGCTGATGCATTACATGTGACAGGGGTAATCAATGAGCAACTCTCCAGACCGTTTAACCTCGACGGACGTCAAATTCTTATTACCGCTAGCGCCGGTATTTGTTCCTATCCTGATCATGGTATCAGCTCCGTTGAATTGTTGCGCCATGCCGATGTGGCCATGTACAAAGCCAAAGAGACGCGTGGCAAAACATGTGTTTTTGAACCCTCAATGGATCATTTGCTTCTGGAATCTCTTGAACTGGAAGCCGATTTGCGCCAAGCCATTGCCAAAAAAGAATTGCAGGTTTATTACCAGCCTAAAGTGGATGCCGCGAGTGAGAACATTGTTGGCCTTGAAGCCTTACTGCGGTGGATCTCTGCCGATAAAGGCATGATCTCCCCTGGAGTGTTTATTCCTCTGGCTGAGCAAACAGGGCTGATTCATGAAATTGGCTTGTGGGTCATCGAAGAGGTTTGCCGCCAATTAAGGCAATGGTGTGATCAGGGATGTTCAATCGTTCCGGTCGCGGTCAACCTTTCGGCAAAACAGTTCCAGACGTTAGATTTTGCCAAACAGGTTTCAACGATTTTCGATGATTATCAGATTGATTCAAACTGGTTTGAATTTGAATTGACCGAAAGTATGATTATGCAAAATCCGTTGTCGTCGATTCGTATTATGAAGGATTTAAAAGATCTGGGCATCCGCCTTGCTGTGGATGATTTCGGCACTGGCTATTCGTCACTCAATTATTTACGCCGTTTGCCGTTGGATTATTTAAAAATTGACCGTTCTTTCATTGATGATGTGACGCAGGACTTCAGTGCTGACGCAGTGGCTACCAGTATCATCGGTATTGCTAAGAGCCTTGATATGCAGACCATTGCTGAAGGGGTGGAGACGGCTGAACAGCTGAAGTTTCTTAAGGATAACCACTGTGATTTTATCCAGGGGTTTTATTTTTACCGGCCGATGCCGGTTGATGATGTGACCAGACTGCTACAATGACGATTTATAAAAAAGTTAATGATTCTTTTGGCCATAGTATTGGCGAGGAAGTGCCTAATGTTGTCTGTGCTTATTTGTAACAGCAAGGGCGTAACACCGATTTTCTTGCCCGGCTGGGGGTGAAGACTTTGTTGTTTTAACTCCGGCAAGGACAAAAACGAGTGTGAGCATGTCTGTCCGCGTTTGCTGGAGGGGATGATTGCTGTTGCATCCCCTGCCGTCTTCAGTTGACGACACGTGTTGGTGTTGTCCTTTATCGGGAGGGCGAAGAGCAGCTCCTGTTCTTCCGCTGTGCAGACCGAGCCATGTCTGAGTCGAAGGGAAAAGGGCGTTATTGCGACACTCCGGCGGATTAAGATTGGAACGAGGTGATCAACGGTTTTGCACTTGTGCAGAGGGGTGCCGAGAGAAGTACGGTCTGGAGGCGAGATAATGGTAAAACGACTGCTGATAACGATGTTTTTTGTGCTGACGTTTCAGCTTGGTTCCACTGTCGTTACGGCACAGACGTTGATCTTTGCTGTGCATCCGTTTCTTTCTGCTTTAGAACTGCATGAACGTTTTCAGCCTTTGGTCGATGAATTTTCATCTCGCACCGGCTATGAGGTTGTGTTGCAGATTTCAAAAGATTATCCGACCCATGTTGAGGCTCTGTGTTCAGGCCAAAGTGATATCGCGTTTATGGGACCTTCGCTCTATATTTCAGCCCGTGACCGGAATCCTGATGTTGCGTTACTTGGTGTTCTTAACGGCAAGATCCCTTTTTTGCGCGGGGCTATTATTGTCAGACAGGACAGCTCTTTGAAACAACTTTCTGAGCTGAAACAGCACTCGGTGGCTTTTGTTTCCCGGCAATCGACCATGGGGTTCAGATTGGCTTGTCATCTGTTGCATAAGGCGGGAATTTCCCTCGACGATTTGAGTGCTTATGCGTTTTTGGGCAACCATCAGAATGTGGCCTTTGCCGTATTGGCGGGTAAATTCGACGCAGGCTCAGTCAAGTATGAAGCCTATGAACAGATGAGTGATATGGGGCTGCGCGTTCTGGCAGAACAGCCGAAGGTCGCGGATCATGCTTTTGTTGCCTGTCCCCAGCTGAAGCCGCAGATTGCTCAGGAGATAAAAAAAGTTTTGCATCATCTTCATGAAAGTGATTCCGGCGCGCAGATTCTCCGCAAGATCCGTTTAGATGCCGTTGCAATAAGGCCTGCATGTGACGAAGACTATGACTCTTTACGCTTGTGTACTGAATGCCTGAAAGCAGAAGATCTGGATGCCGACAATGAATAATAGCTCTGCCTTGAAAAGTATCATGTCGTACCGTCGTGTTGCCGTGATGCTGACCGTGGTGTTTTGCCTGTTTATCGGTCTGGCCGGGCTGATGTCATCCATGGCGCGTGAAAAGCAACTGGAACAGGCATTGCAGCAAAGCTTTAATATCGAACAGGATCTGCTTGTTTCGATGGTGAGTGAGGCATTGCTGCGTAGTGACTATGTGCAGGTGCGCAAGATGCTTAACGATTATTTTGAAAAGCATCCTGAATATGTGGCAATTTCCCTGACATCTCCGAATGGTTTTGCCGTTTTTTCGGCCACTCGGCCTGTCGATTCCGATAACGCGTTTCGCGCCGCAAAAAAAGATCTGCATAGCAACAATGTTCATGAAGGCGTTCTGGAGCTGAAAAAACAGGATCAGCTCAAAGGGTTATGGTGGTTGGAAAATGCGGGGATTCTCGGCGTTGTTGTCGCGTTGCCGCTTTTTTTTCTGGCGGCGCTGGTGTGGCTGGTCGTTAAGAAACTTGGTCTTGACCCTCTCTATTTTGAAGCAAAAAGTCAGGCCGCCTCTTATGAAGCCCTTTTTGAACAAAGTAAAGAAGCAATCCTGATCCTCTCTGAAACTGGGGAAATTGAAAAATTGAACCCTGAGGCCGTGAACCTGTTCAATATTTCGCCGAATAGCCTGCCGGTTCACCTTGGAAGCTTTCATTCACCAGAAAGTTTTCTGTCTGTACAGCAATTTATCGATAAGACACGACAGGAGGGGTTTTGCTGTGACGTTGTCCATCAGGCTGACCAGGATCTCTATCTTGAGGTGATCGCCAGTCTCATGACGGTGAAAGGAGCTCAAAAGATCCAGCTTCTCATCCATGATGTTTCTGATGTGCATCGCTATAAGGAAAAGCTTGAAAGTTTAAGCGTTGATCTGAAGAACAGCCTGAGGACCTATCAGGATTTATTTAATACTGTTGCTGATGGTCTGGTGGTGCGTGATATCAACGGGCATATGTTAATGGCTAATCAGGCATTTCTCTCATTACTCGGCTATCAGGAAGAAGAACTGATTGGCAGCCATTGTACTCAAGTTTGCAAAAATGAAAATTGTGATCGTTTTGGCGAGATTTTGCAGGGGCGGACCATTGTGTTTAAATGCCTGCATAAGACGAAAAATGGCGAAGAAATTCCCGTGGAGGTTAACAGCACGCTGGTTTCATTTCGGGGGAAGACCGCAGTGCTGAGTTCGGTGCGGGATATTCGGGACCGTCTCGCAAAAGAAGGTCGGCTCAAACAGCTGATGACCGTTGTTGAAAACAGTAATGACGGCGTTCTGGTTACGGATGTGGCCGGGACGATTATTGCGGTTAACAATGCTTTCTGCAAAATCAGCGGTTATACAAAAGAAGAGGTGCTGGGCAGCAATCCCCGCATGTTTCAGTCCGCAGTTCATGGGAGAGCCTTTTACCATGATATGTGGGAGGAACTGGAGAAACATGGTCAATGGCAGGGGGAAATCTGGAACCGAAACAAAAGCGGTGAGAGCTATCCGGAGATGTTGTCGATTCGTGCATTGACCGATGATACTGGTGACGTTTACCGCTATGTCGGCATTTTTACCGACCTGAGTAACGAAAAAGCGTTAGAACAAAAAGTACTTCACCTGGCCCAGACCGATCCGCTCACCGGCATGGCCAACCGGGTTTTATTTCGCGATCGACTGCAGCAGGCGATCAAACATGCTCAACGCAATGTTTCAACCCTGGCCGTGTATTCTCTGGGGCTGGATCATTTCAAAAAAATCAATGACAGTCTCGGCCATGCTATTGGTGACAAAATCCTTATTGAGGTTGCCCGCAGACTCAAAAGCTGTCTTCGCGAAGAAGATACCTTCTGTCGTCACAGTGGCGATGAATTTACTCTGATGACCTACTGCGGTGCAGATGGGCTTGATGCGTCAGCTGTTGCAAACAAGATCCTCGAAGCCATCCGGCTTCCCTTTGTTGCTGATGAGAACGAACTTTTCATGACGGCAAGCATCGGTATTGCTCTTTTCCCCAAAGACAGCTCAGACGATCTTGGATTGATGCAGAAAGCTGAAAATGCCATGCATCAGTCCAAGAAAAAAGGTCGTGACTGTCACTGCTATTTTTCTCGGGAATTTTCCCAGCAGGCTGAAGAGACCCTTCACCTGACCACGCTGCTGCATAAGGCCCTGGAAAGGCAGGAGTTGCAGCTTTATTATCAGCCTCAGGTTGATCTCGAAAATCGCAGAATTGTAGCTGCTGAAGCGCTGCTGCGTTGGCATAATGATGAGTTGGGTTGGGTCTCTCCGGTGCGGATGATTCCAATTGCGGAAGAGAGTGGATTAATTCTTCCCATCGGCCAGTGGGTGCTTGAGCAAGCGGCAAAACAAATCCGCAGTCACTATGAAACGAAGAGGGATTGGCTGCCAATTGCCGTGAATATTTCTGTGAAACAATTTGTCACCGACGATTTTATTGAGATGGTGAAGCGCATTATTGAAAAACATGACATTCCGGCCAGGTGCATGGAACTTGAACTGACCGAGAGCTTAATGCTCGCCGATATCGATTTGGCCATCAAGAAGATGGGTGAGTTGCATGCTCTGGGAGTGCCATTGGCACTGGATGATTTCGGTACCGGTTATACCTCTCTCGCCTATCTGAAGCGATTTCCTGTGGATAAAATCAAGCTTGATCGGGCTTTTGTCACCGATATTCATCACAGTAAAGGCGATGCCGCACTGGCAAAATCGCTGGTTGCCTTTACCCGCGAGATGGAATTTGAACTGATCGCCGAGGGGATCGAAGAAGAGATTCAGGGTGAATATCTCAAGGCCATGGGCTTCCGTTATGGGCAGGGCTATCTCTACTCGAAACCCTTGCCACAGGAGGAATTTGCAAAATTATTTTCGATTGATATGCTCACTGCCTGAGTTCAGAGTTCTGAGTTCCAACATTTTAAACAACAAAAAACCCGATACAAATCAATGTATCGGGTTTTATCTTCATTTGGTGGCGAAGGCGAGATTGAGAGTTCCGGCGCAAGAAGCCGAATTTATTAGATTGTTTTGAGTGGAGGAAGGCCCTTTTTGATAATTATCTGCACCCATGATCTTCCATCGTTTGGCTATGGAATAGCTTCCATTTTTCCACTTCGCCCTGTACCACCTCAGCAGAGGGTGTAAAAAACTTTGTGTAAATGGTCCCAGTCGGTTACAACCCGTAACGACAGGAGGAACAAAAAATGACCATACCGGACGATTTGCTTGATGCCCTGATGAAGGAGTACAAGAATCCTGAAGACCTCATCGGGGAAACCGGGCTACTGAAACAACTGACCAAACAAGTGCTGGAGCGAGCTATGCAGGCCGAGATGACCGATCATCTCGGTTATGAGAAGAACGCTCCCTCGACCAATAAAGTTGGTAGCACCCGTAATGGTAGTTATCAAAAGAGGATCAAAGGGGAGTTTGGTGAACTTGATATCACCGTTTCCCGCGATCGTGATGCCAGCTTTGATCCAGCGATTCTGCCCAAAGGACAGAGTCGCTTCAGTGGTTTCGACGACAAGATCATTGCCCTGTACGCTCGCGGCATGACCACCCGTGACTGCGTCGATGGACTCAAAGGTTTTCCATAAGCCATAGAAACGGTTTTCCCGGAGACACAGGTTCAACTTTGCATTGTCCACATGGTCCGGCACAGCCTGAACTTCGTTTCCCTGTGTGAACACTGTAGCTTGGCTGCTGCCCTGTCTTTCGTGCGTAAGGATTTCTTGACGTCTTTGGTGGGGAAGTCACTTGTGGGGTCTTGTAGGATACGAATACGAAAATAATAAATCTGGTTGCGTTTGGTGAGATGAAAAGACAAAACCCAATCTCCACTTGTGTGTCCCACTTTAGGGAACTTGTTAGGAAGATTGGGTTTCAATGCTGAAGTAAATCAGCAGGTTGTTTCATTTGGTGCCGAAGGCGAGACTCGAACTCGCACGACCAATTGGCCACCACCCCCTCAAGATGGCGTGTCTACCAGTTCCACCACTTCGGCGCTAACGAGGTTGTATTTATACTGATTTGACCGGGTTTTTGTCAATAGAGAATCCGGCCATTGAACACTTTTTTTTCACACGCGGTTTTCAGCGAAAAATTTACTTACTCGGCACTTTGCTGTTGCTGGGTTTGCACCGGTTGAACTTGGTCCGGCATCAGGCTGTCAGAGCCCGGTTTGCCATACAGGTAAGCCAGGGACAGGCTGGTCAGCATGAAAAGAAATGCTGCAAACGTGGTCATTTTGCTCATAAAGCTGCGGCCGCCGGAAGCACCGAAAACGGTTTGACTGGCACCAGCACCAAAAGAAGCACCAGCTTCAGCCCCTTTACCAGCTTGAAGCAGAACAATTACGATAAGTGCGATACACACCAGAACATGTACCGTCAGCAAAAAAGGAATCATGGTGAGCTTGATCTCCTGTTAGGGTCATTAGTCGGGTATTTTCTGTATCAGAATACCGGTTCGTGAACAGCGAAGCACTCTAACACACCTTTGGCGTTGCTGCCAAGAGGTGTTTTTCATCCTATTGCGGCGCCATTTTTAAAGATTTTTTAAAGCGAACGATGGCGCTAAAATCTTCTGCTTTCAGACTTGCACCACCGACCAATGCACCATCAATATCGTCTTCGGCCATCAGTTCGCTGATGTTGCCGGGTTTGACACTGCCGCCGTAAAGGATTCGGCACTTTGTTGCAATATCGCTACCGTAACAGCCATGCAGCAGGCCACGGATGTAGGCATGAACCTCCTCGGCTTCTTCGCAGCTGGCTGTTTTGCCGGTGCCGATGGCCCACACCGGCTCATAGGCAAGAATGACTTGAGACATCTGCTCGGCAGAAATCTCTTCCAGCGCGCAGCGAACCTGTGCCGCGATGACTTCAAACAGTTCACCGCTCTCGCGTTGCTCCAGGGTTTCACCAACGCAAATAATGGCGGTCAGGCCATGCTTGATAATGGCGCGTGCCTTGACGTTGACAAAGTGGTCGGTTTCGCCGAAGTACTGACGTCGCTCTGAATGACCGACGATGACATGACTGCAGCCGACATCGGCCAGCAGCGGGACAGACACTTCGCCGGTATAGGCGCCATCATCCATGCAGTGGCAATTCTGTGCCGCCAGTTGAACGGGAGAACCCGCACAAATTTTTCCTACTTCAGAAAGGGCGGTAAAAACCGGGGCAATGACAATCTCGGTTTCGGTGACATCACTTAAGTCTTTGACCAGAGCCTGGGCCAATTGGCAGGACTGTTCGACGGTGTTGTGCAGTTTCCAGTTACCGGCAATGAGTGGCTTTCGCATTGAAATATTCTCCTGTGGGACTGGATGAGTTTATTGATCGGTCAGCGCGGCAATGCCGGGCAGGGTTTTGCCTTCGAGAAATTCCAGAGACGCGCCGCCACCGGTGGAGATATGGGTCATCTGGTCGTTGAGGCCCGCCTGGTTGACTGCGGCCACTGAGTCGCCACCGCCGATAATGGAGATGGCCTCTGATTTAGCCAGCGCTTCAGCCACTGCAAGGGTCCCTTTGGCAAAAGCCGGGAATTCAAACACGCCCATGGGACCGTTCCAGACCACGGTTGCGGCCGCCGTCATTTTTGCGGCATAGGCTTGAGCGGTTTGCGGACCGATGTCGAGACCCATCTCGTCGGCCGGGAACGCCTCATTGGTGTAAACGCTGGCGGCGGCATCCTTATCAAAGGTCTTGGCCGTGACATGGTCGACAGGCAGCATCAGTTCCACGCCGTTTTTCTCTGCCTTGGTCATCAGTTGCCGGGCCAGGTCGAGCTGGTCGGGTTCCACCAGCGAGGAGCCGATTTCAACGCCTTGCGCTTTCAAAAACGTGTAGGCCATGCCGCCGCCGATGAGCAGGGCGTTGACTTTGTCGAGCAGGGTGTCGATGACGGTGATCTTGTCACTGACTTTGGCACCGCCGATCACGGCGACAAACGGACGTTTGGGGGTGTCGAGGGCCTGGCCGAGGTATTCGAGTTCTTTGGCCATCAGAAAACCAGCTGCTGCCGGTTGCAGCAGCCGGGCAATTCCTTCAGTTGAGGCATGGGCACGATGGGCGGTGCCGAAGGCATCATTCACATAGATGTCGGCCAGTTCGGCGAGCTGGGCGCAGAAGGTCGGATCGTTTTTTTCTTCGCCGGGGTAGAAGCGCATGTTTTCCAGCAGCAACACATCGCCATCGTTCATGGCGGCAATCTGGGCTTTGACATCCTCGCCAACGCAGTCTTTGGCCATAGCGACCGGCTGGCCGAGTAGTTTAGCCAGATAAGGCGCCACTGGCGCCAGGCTGAATTCGGGTTTGAAGCTGCCTTTGGGGCGACCGAGATGGGAGGCGAGGATCAGCTTTCCCCCTTGTTCGATGATGTAGCGGATGGTAGGCAATGCTGCGACAATTCTGGTGTCATCGGTGATGGTTTGCTCGCTGTCGAGAGGAACGTTGAAGTCGACGCGGCAAAAAACCCGCTTGCCTGTTAAATCAAGTGCGGTGACAGAAATTTTGTTGAGCATGTGCCTGTGTTCTCCTGTAGCTGGGTCATGTGCTCCTCTTTGGCGAGGAGCCGTTGATGATCATGTAAAAACAGGAGATGCCGCCATGGCATCTCCTGATGGATTGGATGTGTTTGACTTAACTGCGGGCAACATGGCTGATCAGATCAACCACACGTGCTGAATACCCCCATTCGTTGTCGTACCACAGCAACACTTTAACCAGCGTTTCGTCCATGACGGTTGTCGACAGGGCGTCGAAGATGGCGGATGCCGGATGGCCGTTGAAGTCGATGGACACCAGAGGTTCATTGCAGTATTCAAGGACGCCGTTGAGGGGGCCGTCGGCGGCTTGCGCCATCAGAGTATTGATCGCTTCAACACTGGTTGGCTTTTCTGTTTCAATGACCAGGTCGATGAGGGAAACATTCGGGGTCGGTACCCGTACCGACAGGCCGGTCAGTTTCCCCTTGAGGCCCGGCAGTACCTGACCCACGGCTTTGGTGGCGCCGGTGGTGGTCGGGATCATCGACAGCGACGCGGCGCGAGCACGGCGTAGATCCTCATGGGGCAGGTCGAGGATACGCTGATCATTGGTGAACGAATGGATGGTGGTCATGCTGCCACGGACAATGCCCACTGAATCCAACAGCAGTTTGGCCACCGGGGCCAGGCAGTTGGTGGTGCAGGAGGCATTGGAGATAATGTCATGCTGTGCCGGATCGTACTGATCAAAGTTGACACCGCGGACAACCGTGACATCGGAATTTTTGCCCGGAGCACTGATCAACACTTTTTTAGCACCGGCAGCGAGGTGTTTGGCCGCATCTTCCCGCTTGCGAAAACGCCCGGTGGATTCGACGACAATTTCAACACCCATATCCTGCCAGGGCAGGTTTTCCGGGTCGCGTTCGCTGGTGATTTTAATGGCCTGACCATTGACGTAAAGCACATCACCTTCTGTCTTGACCTCGCCGGCGAAGGTGCCGTGGACTGAATCGTACTTGAGCAGGTGGGCCAGGGTGGGCGCATCTGTTAGGTCATTAATGGCGACGATGTCAAAATCCGGATGTCCCTGAGCAATACGCAGTACGTTACGGCCGATGCGACCGAAGCCGTTAATGGCGACTTTTGTTGCCATGGTCAGCCCTCCTTCAGATAGGATTAAATAAAAAAGACAGAATGGAATGATTTTGTCCGCCAACGTGGCAAATCATATAAAGGGGTTGGGGGTTCGTCAAGCGTTAAGCCCGAGAAAATAGGGAATTTCTTGGCAGACAATGAAATGGTTGTTCTAAATGGAACATTATGACGTGATTGCACCACGACACAGCAGGGCAAAACAGTGGCTTGTTTCTGCGAGGCTGCGATAAAAAGCCCCGGCAGATACCTTGCCCTTTTGCGGTAGCTGTGCTATTTAGAGCCTGACTGAACGATCAGCGAAAATGACGGTGATGGCGACTGAAATAGCGACGTTTTTTCCTTGCTGCCGACGCTGATTTCCGGTATACCCGAGAACGTTTTTGCCGGGCCGTTAATTCTGCGCCTTGGTTTAACGAGAAAACCCGAATGGCCGGTGGTCCGGTTTCGGTTGGAGAGCCTGACGTGCGAATCTGTCAACTGGCCAGTGGTAGCAAAGGAAACTCACTGTATATAGAAAGTGAAAAGACCCGTATCTTAATTGATGCTGGTCTTTCTGCGTTACAGATCAGTCGTCGCCTCGAGCAGATCGGTGTCGACGCCGACAGTCTGGATGCGGTGTTTGTCACCCACGAACATTCGGATCATTGCCGTGGTCTGGGTCCGCTGTCGCGACGCCATAAGCTGCCGATCTTTTTTCACCCCGACACCCATGCGGCCATTGTCAAGTTGGGCAAGGTGGAGGAACGGTTTTTTGCTATTGGCGAGACCGTGGCATTTCAGGATGTCCAGGTGCGACCGTTTCCCATTACCCATGATGCGGTGGCCCCCGTTGGTTTTGTCGTGGATACCTGTGACGGGAAGATTGGTGTGGCGACGGACATGGGCATTGCCACCCGTCTGGTGCAACAGAGTCTGCAACAGTGCCGGGTGCTGGTGCTGGAGACCAACCACGATGAGCAGATGCTGCGTGACGGGCCGTATCCCTGGCCGTTGAAACAACGCATCCGCAGTCATCATGGTCATCTATCGAATAGCGATGGTGCCCAGTTGTTGCAAAAGGTCTTGTGGGAAGGGTTGGACGCGGTATTTCTGGCTCATTTGAGTGAGACCAACAATACGCCGCAACTGGCTCAGGAGTCTGTCTCTGGGGTGCTCAGAGCACAGAACCGTTGTTCGCCGCAGATGATTACCGGCGCTCCCCATGTGGTGAGTTGTTGTTTTGAATCGACCTAATGATGTGAACGTGAATAAAAACGTGCTTTGTTCCGAAATCGGGCAAGGCACGTTGTTGTGTCAGGTTGTGCTGCAAT
This sequence comes from uncultured Desulfuromonas sp., assembly GCF_963678835.1. Taxonomy (NCBI): domain Bacteria; kingdom Pseudomonadati; phylum Thermodesulfobacteriota; class Desulfuromonadia; order Desulfuromonadales; family Desulfuromonadaceae; genus Desulfuromonas; species uncultured Desulfuromonas sp. Next base: position 3,504,024 of record NZ_OY787469.1, on the reverse strand, counting down.
AAATGATTTAGAACCGAGCTTTTTTCAACGAGCCGTGTGTGATGTTGTGCAAAAGAGCTCAACCGATAGATATGATAAACACGCTTCCCGAGCCGTTTGACCGGGAAGGTCATTCCCTTTTTTCTGCCAAGGAGACTCTATGGCCAGCAGAATTGTCGTCGCCCTGAAAGATGGCGTTCGCGATGCCCGCGGTGAGCGGGTGCGTCGTGAGATTCACGAACACCTCGGAATTCAACTGGATCAGGTTCGTACTATTGACGTCTACACCGTCGATGCCGCACTTAGTGACGAAGAACTGACCGCTGCGGCCGAGGGGCCGTTCAGCGATCCGGTGATTCAAAATGTTGCCATCAATCAACCTCTGGCCAAAGACTTTGACCTGCTGGTGGAAGTTGGTTTTCGTCCCGGTGTCACCGATAATGTTGGTCGTACCGCACGTGAGGCCATCCAGTACCAGACTGGTCGTCGCTTCAACGACGACGAAGCGGTCTACACCTCAGTGCAATATCTGCTCACTGGGGCCATTGACAAAGAGGCCGCTGAAAAAATCGCCTCCGGCTTTCTCGCCAACGGTTTGATCCAGCGCTGGACCATTGTCAGCCGTGACGAATTCGACCAGACCAATGGTTTGGCGGTCCAACCGCCCAAGGTGGTCAGCACGGCCACGCCGCAGATTCGCCCCATTGATCTCAATGTCAGTGATGAAGAACTGATGCAGATCAGCCGTGACGGTATGCTGGCGCTCAACCTCGAAGAGATGAAAGCGATTCAGGCGTATATTGCTGATAGCGAAGTGCAGAAGCAACGTGCTGCCGCCGGCGTCCCCGCCCAGCTTACCGACGCCGAACTCGAAGCTCTGGCCCAGACCTGGAGTGAACACTGCAAGCACAAGATCTTCTCCGCTGAAATCAGCTATGACGATGGCGAAGGTAACACCGAAACCATCAATTCCCTGTTTAAAACCTATATCATGGGTGCCACCCGCGATATTCGCGCTGCCAAAGGCGACAAAGACTTCTGTCTGTCCGTTTTCAAGGACAACGCCGGAGTCATTGAGTTCACCGACGAGTGGAGCATGGTCTACAAGGTGGAAACCCACAACTCACCGAGTGCTCTGGATCCTTACGGCGGTGCATTGACCGGCATCGTCGGCGTTAACCGCGACCCGTTCGGCACCGGCCGCGGCGCGCGTTTGATTTTCAATACCGACGTGTTCTGTTTTGCCTCGCCGTTTTACGACCAGCCGCTGCCGCCGCGTCTGCTCCATCCGCGCCGCATTTTCGAAGGCGTGGTTGAAGGCGTGGAACACGGTGGCAACAAAAGCGGTATTCCGACGGTTAATGGTTCACTGGTGTTTGATGACCGCTTTGCCGGCAAGCCGCTGGTCTACTGCGGTAGCGCCGCCTTGATGCCGACCGAACTCCACGGGCATCCTGGTCATGAGAAAAAAGCCGAAGTGGGTGATCACATCCTGATGGTCGGCGGTCGCGTCGGCAAGGACGGTATCCACGGAGCAACCTTCTCTTCCGAAGAGCTCAACGAGGATTCGCCGGTCACTGCGGTTCAGATCGGTGACCCCATCACCCAGCGGCGCATGTTTGACTTTTTGATTATTGCCCGCGACAAAGGGCTCTATACGGCGATTACCGATAATGGTGCGGGTGGCTTGTCCTCCTCGGTGGGAGAGATGGCCGAAGATACCGGTGGTTTTGAGATGCACCTGGATCGCTGCCCTCTCAAATACGCGGGTCTGCAGCCGTGGGAGATTCTTATCTCCGAAGCTCAGGAGCGCATGACCTTGGCGGTTCCGCCCGAGAAGGTGGACGAATTTATTACCCTGGCCAAAGAGATGGACGTCGAGGCGACGGATCTCGGTCTGTTTACCGATTCCGGTTATTACCACTGTCTCTATCAGGGCGAAACCGCGACCTATCTGCCGATGTCCTTCCTCCACGAAGGCGCCCCGCAGATGAAGATTCCTGCCAAGTGGGAGGTGAAGCAGCACGCCGAACCGACCGCTACGGATCTGCCGGCTGCGGACGAAGCGCTGGAAACGCTGCTCAGCAGCCTCAATGTCTGCTCCAAAGAGTGTGTGGTCCGTCGTTACGACCACGAAGTTCAGGGCGCGACGGTGCAAAAGCCGCTGACCGGTGTCGACAACGACGGCCCGGCCGATGGTTCGGTGGTGCGGCCACTGTTTGATTCCTTTGCCGGCATCTCCACTGCCCACGGCATCTGCCCGCGCTACAGTGACATCGACACCTATCACATGATGGCCTGTGCCATTGATGAGGCACTGCGTAACTATGTGTCCGTCGGCGGCAACATCGATCACGTGGCCGGTCTTGATAACTTCTGCTGGTGTGATCCGGTCAAGAGCGAGCGCACACCGGACGGTGAATACAAGGCTGCCCAACTGGTGCGTGCCAACAAAGCCCTCTACGAGTACTGCCTGGCCTTCGGCGTGCCGCTGATCTCCGGCAAGGACTCGATGAAAAACGATTACCAGATCGGCGACACCAAGATCTCCATCCCGCCGACGGTGCTGTTCTCGGTGATCGGCAAGGTGGATGATGTGCGCCAGACCGTAAGCATGGATGTCAAGCGCCCCGGCGATAAGGTCTACCTGCTCGGCATGACTAAAGCCGAACTCGGTGCCTCGGAGCTCTACACCCAGCTCGGATTTGTCGGCAACAGCGTGCCGACCGTCGATGCGAAAACGGCTTTGCTGCGTTATCGCACCCTGAATCGCGCACAGCAGGCTGGCCTGATTGCCTCCTGTCATGACCTGTCTGACGGCGGTCTTGGCGTGGCGGCTGCCGAAGCGGCGTTTGCCGGTGGCTTTGGTGTTGATATTGATTTGAGTCAGGTCCGTTGTGACGGCACGCTCAGTGATGTGGAGATCCTCTATTCTGAATCGCAGAGTCGCCTGCTGGTGACCGTAGCGCCGGACAAGGCTGAAGAGTTTGAGAAACTGTTCGCCGGTCAGGAGGTCAGTGTGCTCGGTGAGGTGACTGAGCAACCCCGCCTGAAAGTGACTGGCCTTGATGGTTCGGTGATTATTGATCGTGACAACGCTGTCTTAAAAGAGGCCTGGCAAGCGCCTCTGAGGGAGATGTAATATGGCACAACAGGTTCGGGCAATTGTCATTTCCGGAAACGGAACCAACTGTGAGCGCGAAGTCGCTAACGCCTGCCGTCTGGCCGGTGCAGACGTCGCTGATATTGTTCACATCTCCCGTCTGCTGGCTGGAGAGGTCGATCTCAACGACTACCATTTCCTCAACTTTGCCGGTGGCTTTCTCGATGGTGATGACCTCGGCAGCGCCAAAGCCGGTGCCAATCGTCTCAACAGTGCCGTGATCGCTGGTAGCGACCAGACTCTAGCCGATTCGATTCGCGCTTTTGTCGCCGCTGGCAAGCTGGTGATGGGCGTGTGTAATGGTTTTCAACTGATGGTTAAAATGGGATTGTTGCCGTCTCTGGATGGCGGCCAATCTCAGACCACCACCTTGACCTTTAACGACGGTGGCCGTTTTGAGGATCGCTGGACCTATCTTAAGGTTGATCCTGACTCCCCCTGTGTGTTTACCAAAGGGCTGAAAGGCATTTATCTGCCGGTGCGGCACGGTGAGGGCAAGTTTGTCACCGAATCTCCGGCCATTCTTGATGAACTTGAGTCGCGTCATCTGACGGTGCTTAAATATTGCGATGCCGACTATCAGGCGCCAACCATGGACTATCCATTCAACCCCAATGGATCGACGGCGGCGATTGCCGGGATTTGTGACCCCAGCGGGCGTCTGTTCGGCCTGATGCCGCATCCGGAAGCCTATGTTCATCGTACCCACCATCCTCGTTGGACGCGCGAAGAATTGCCGGAAGAGGGGATGGGGCTGTGGCTGTATCAGAATGCGGTCACTTTTATCCGTGAAAATCTCCTCTGATCTGGAGATGATTTTCGGCAAAACGCTGGCCTTTGCTTTTTGCCGGCACGGCTTCGAACAATGTGATTTTAAAAACCTTACAAAATCGCCGGGCCAACAGAGATGATCATTGGTGAACCCGACTATTTTGCTCGCCCATCCATGGGCTCTGCGAGTCATTTCGCAACGGACTCGAAGTTAAATCTGATTTTATCAGGGAGATACACCCGATGTTTGACAAGTTTGAAGATGAATGTGGCGTGTTTGGTATCTATGGTCATCCCGAAGCGGCGAATCTGACCTATCTTGGTCTTTATGCCCTGCAGCACCGTGGTCAGGAAAGTTGCGGTATTGTCGCTTCCGATGGCGTGTCTCTGCGGGCCTATCGTAAAAACGGTCTGGTTGCCGATGCCTTTAAAAATAACGAGGTCTTTGACAAACTGCCGGGCAAGAATGCCATTGGCCATGTGCGTTATTCCACGGCGGGCGGCAATGATCCGAAAAATATTCAACCGATCATGGTCGATTACGTGCGCGGCAGCATTGCCGTCGCTCACAACGGTAACTTGGTGAATGCCCAGGAGTTGCGCAACGAACTGGAGCAGCTCGGTTCGATTTTCTCCACGGTTGCTGATACCGAAGTCATTATCCACCTGTTGGCGCGGGCACAGAGCGACAGCCTGGCCGACCGTGTGGTTGATGCCTTGAAGCGGGTGCGCGGCGCTTACAGTCTGGTGTTTCTCACCGAAACCCGTATGGTGGCGGTGCGTGATCCCAACGGCTTCCGGCCGCTGATTCTCGGTAAACTCGATGGTGCTTATGTGGTGGCCTCGGAAACCTGTGCTCTGGACCTGATCGAAGCCGAATTTGTCCGCGAGCTTGATCCCGGCGAGATGATCGTTGTCGACAAGGACGGTCTGCATTCCTATCATCCGCTGGAGGAAGCCAAGCCGTCCCCCTGTATTTTCGAATATGTTTACTTCGCCCGTCCCGACAGCACCATCTTCGGTCGCGAAGTCTACGGTGTGCGTAAGGAGTATGGTCGCCAGTTAGCCCGTGAATATCCGGTGGATGCCGATGTGGTGGTGGCAATTCCCGATTCCGGCGTGCCTGCGGCCATCGGTTATGCCGAAGAGTCCGGTATCCCTTTTGAACTGGGTCTGATTCGCAATCACTATGTAGGTCGCACCTTTATCGAACCGCAACAATCGATCCGCCACTTCGGCGTCAAGATTAAACTCAATCCGGTGCGCGAGGTGATTGAAGGCAAGCGGGTGGTGGTCATTGACGACTCCATTGTTCGTGGCACCACGGCGCGTAAAATCATCAAGATGATCCGCAATGCCGGGGCCAAGGAAGTGCATGTGCGCATCTCCAGTCCGCCGACCAGCTATCCCTGTTACTATGGTATCGATACGCCCACTCGTACCGAGCTGATCGCCTCCACGCACACCATCGAGGAGATCAACCGTTATGTTACCTCTGACAGCCTTGGTTATCTGTCCGAAGAGGGGCTGCACAAAGCCACCGGCGGTTGTGGAGGTGGTAGTTGTGAAGGGCAGTTCTGTACCGCTTGTTTTAGTGGCAACTACCCGGTGAAATTTCCCCGTCTCAAGGCGGACAAACAATTAGGTCTGTTTTAGTCGCATCCAGGAGAGAAGCAATGACGGAAAATGAACGCAGTGAACTGATGGAGATTATTCGCGAGCTGTCTTATGAGCAACGCGAAGTGACCCTGGCATCCGGTCGCAAAAGCAACTTTTACTTTGACGGCAAGCAGACCACCCTGCATCCGCGTGGTTCAGTGCTGGTCGGTAAAGCCTTTTACAAGGCATTGGAAAATTTTGATGCCACAGTGGACGGTGTTGGCGGCCTGACCATGGGCGCGGACCCTATTGCCACAGCTGCGTCACTGATCAGCTCTCTGGAAGGCACGCCGATTCCGGCCTTTATCATCCGCAAAGAGCCCAAGGGGCACGGCACCGGCCAATGGCTGGAGGGGCGTAAGAATGTTCCGCCCGGATCCAAGGTGGTGATTGTTGAGGATGTTGTAACCACCGGTGGTTCCTCTATGAAGGCCATTGAACGCGCCCAGGCCGAAGGCCTTGAAGTGCTTGGCGTGGTGACGCTGGTCGATCGTGAAGAGGGTGGTCGTGAGTTTTTTGAAGAGAACAAGGTGCCCTTTTTCGCCATTTTCACCAAGTCCCAAGTGGCCGGTTAGAACCTGCTTTTTGGCACATTGATGTATCAAGAGGTCCTGAATATGGGGCCTCTTGGTGTTTTAGCGCCATTTCTTCACTGGCATCCTCGGGTCGACAATGGTACATATAGAGACCAATTGACTCACGTTTTAGACGTGTACAAATCGTATTGACCCACATGGCTTGTCGACCCGCATCCTGTTGTGGCGATGAGCTTTAAAAAATAAAAAGGTTCGTTATGCTACGACATCGTCTCATCTCTTTTGTGATGTTTTTGGCTGTTTTGGTAAGTGTTTCGTCACTGAGCTGGGCCGATTCCTGTTTGCAGGGCAATGGCCTTCTGGGGCACCAGCAACGCACTCTGGCCGCATTTGATCATATTGTGCTTCAGGGCAGTTTTACGCTCAACGTGCGTGTGACAGGAAAAAATCACTGCACGGTGAGTGGTGATGAAAATCTGCTGGATGAGGTGGTGACCCAGGTCGAGGATAGTGAGCTGTTGATTGCTCCTAAAACCGCTTTGCAGCTTAAACAACCCATGGTGATTAATCTGGAGGTCGCCGATCTGGCCGGAGTGACGGCTGAGGGAGCCCACCGTGTTGAGATCGATGAATTGCTCTGTCCGGCATTTGTTCTGACTTTGGATGGGGCATGCAGTGCCCGGCTGGCGGGGTTTGCGTCGCTGCTGGAAGCGGAATTGTCCGGGGCGTCCACGCTTAAAGCCGAACAGTTGGAATGCTGTGATGCCTCGATTGTGGCGAATGGTACTACCGTGGCCAAGCTTCAGGTGAAGAAAAGCCTTGGTGTGCATGCCAGCGGGATTGCCGAGGTGCTTTATCTTGGTGAACCGGAACTGGCTGTGGTTGATTTGACCGGGCGGGCTCGGGTTGCGCCTTTGCCGTAAATTTGTTTTTTTGCTTCGTTGCTTAAGTCAATCAGTACAATTCAAGATCAAAGTCAAGGTCGCCGGGTTTCGTCCCGGCAGCCGACATCCTTTTGACTGGCCGCTCAAAAGTATGCAAAAACCAGCTGAACACCTCCTGGCCCTCAGATCAACCGACAATGCGCCTGTTTCCGTAATGCTTCACAGATTCGGCTCGTCGCCCTTTAGGTCGACGAATCGTGCAACTCATCATCTTTGGCGTAAAACGTTGGTAACAGGCTTACGTCTATTTTATTCCTACCGTGGCACCAATTAAACGGGCGGGACGGTGCCCGCCCTGCAGTCGTGTGTTATTTAGCAGCTAAGCCCTCCCGTTCAGCAGCACCGAACGCAATGAACGTCAGCGCAATGGTTGTCGGCAACCTGTTTGAGGACTGATGCCGACTGGGCGAGTTTTGCCGACATCGTGGTGTAAGTGAACGCAGAGAGGGAACCTGTAAGGGCGCAATGGGGTTGTTATGAATCAGAAGAACGAGAGGTGTTGCGTGAGATTTTTTGCGTCAGCAAGGCAGAGGAAGGAGCTATAGTCGTTCTATGGCGACGACCGATAACGCTGCTGACGTGAAAAAGATCCGCAACAACTCCGTGAAGGCTGATTGATGACAACCCCCTTGGGAGTCGATTTTGCGGTACTTTTGTCGACGCAAAAGTGGCCCGACGTGCGGGCGCGGCAGCCCGCGTCATGTGGGTACCACCATTGCGGACGGATGAAGTTCGCCGGTGCGATTCGTTTCAAATGACGAACCACTGAAGATCAAGATCAAAGTCAAGGTTGCCGGGTTTCGTCCCGGCAGCCGACATCCTTTTGACTGGCCGCTCAAAAGGATGCAAAAACCAGCTTGAACACCTCCTGACCCTCAGATCCACCAACAATGCGTCTGTTTCCGTTATGCGTCACAGATTCGGCTCGTCGCCCTTTAGGTCGACGAATCGTGCAACGCATCATCTTTGGCGTAAAATGTTGATAATAGACTTACACCTCACTCTATTTCTTCCGTGGCCCCGCTCAAACGGGTGGGACGGTGCCCACCCTTGCGGCAGAGTGTCATTTAGCAGCCAAGCTCTCCCGTTCAGCAGCGCCGAACGAAGAGAACGGTCAGCGCGATGGTCGTCGGCAACCTGTCTGAGCGTTAGCGAGTTTTGCCGACATCGTGGTGTAAGAGAATGGAGTGAGGGAACCCGAAGGGTGCAATGACGGGAGTCGATTTTGCGGTACTTTTGTCGACGCAAAAGTACCCCGACGTGCGGGCGCGGAAGCCCGCGTCACGTGGGTACCACCATCGCAAACGGATGACGTTCGCCGGTGCAATTCGTTTCAAGTTGCAAACCACTGAAGCTCAAGATCAAAGTCAAGACCGCCGGGTTTCGTCCCGGCAGCCGACATCCTTTTGACTGGCCGCTCAAAAGTATGCAAAAACCGGCTGAACACCTCCTGAACCTGGATTCACCTATGCTGTGTCTGTTTCCGTTATGCTTCACTGATCTGGCTCGTCGCCCTTTAGGTCGACGAATCGTGCAACTCATCGTCTGTGGCGTAAAACGGTGATAACAATCTTCAGTCGCGCTCTATCTCTGGTGTGGTACCGATCAAGCGGGCGGGACGGTGCCCGCCCTGCAGTGGTGTGTTCTTTTGCAGCCAAGCCCTCCCGTTCAGCAGCACCGAACGCAATGAACGTCAACGCGATGGTTGTCGGCAACCGGTTTGAGGACTGATGCAGACGGGGCGAGTTTTTCCGACATCGCGGTGTTAGTGAACGCAGAGAGGGAACCCGATAGGGTGCAATGGGGTTGTTATGAATCAGATGAACGAGAGGTGTTGCGTGAGATTTTTTGCGTCAGCAAGGCAGAGGGAGGAGCTATAGTCGGTCTATGGCGACGACCGATAACGCCGCTGACGTGAAAAAGATCCGCAACAACTCCGTGAAGGCTGATTGATGACAACCCCTTGGGAGTCGATTTTGCTCCCCTTTTGTCGACGCAAAAGTGGCCCGACGTGCGGGCGCGGAAGCCCGCGTCACGTGGGTACCACCTTCGCGAACGGATGAAGTTCGCCAGCGCGATCAGCTTCGGATGACGAACCATTGAAGATCAAGGTCAAAGTCAAGGTCGCCGGGTTTCGTCCCGGCAGCCGACATCCTTTTGACTGGCCGCTCAAAAGAATGCAAAAACCAGCTTGAACACCTCCTGACCCTCAGAGCAACCGACAATGGGTCTGTTTCCGTTATGCTTCACTGATCCGGCTCGCCGCCCTTTAGGTCGGCGAATCGTGCAACTCATCATCTTTGGCGTAAATGTTGATAATAGACTTACGCCTCACTCTATTTCTTTCGTGATACCGATCAAACGGGTGGGCAGTGCCCACCCTTGCCTGGGTCTGTCATTTAGCAACCAAGCCCTCCCGTTCAGCAGCACCGAACGCAATGAACGTCACCGCGATGGTTGTCGGCAACCTGTTTGAGCGTCAGCGAGTTTTGCCGACATCGCGGTGTAAGAGAATGGAGTGAGGGAACCCGAAGGGTGCAATGACGGGAGTCGATTTTGCGGTACTTTTGTCGACGCAAAAGTACCCCGACGTGCGGGCGCGGAAGCCCGCGTCACGTGGGCACCACCATTGCGAACAGATGATGTTCGCTGGTGCAATTCGTTTCAAGTGGCGAACCACTGAAGGTCAAGGTCACAGTCAAGACCGCCGGGTTTCGTCCCGGCAGCCGACATCCTTTTGATTGGCCGCTCAAAAGTATGCAAAAACCAGCTGAACACCTCCTGACCCTCAGATTAACCGACACTGAGTCTGTTTCCGATGTGCGTCACAGGTTCGGCTCGCCGCCCTTTAGGTCGGCGAATCGTGCAACTCATCGCCCGTGGCGTAAAACGGTGATAACAATCTTAAGTCGCGCTCTATCTCTGGTGTGGCACCAATCAAACGGGCGGGACGGTGCCCGCCCTGCAGTCGTGTGTTATTGAGCAGCCACGCTCTCCCGTTCAGCAGCACCGAACGCAATGAGCGTCAGCCCACATCACGTGGTTGCGGTACTTTCATGGTCTCCAGGAATCACCGCCCCTGAGACAAGGCCTTCATTGTATTCACCCGCCTTGTCAGGCCACTTCCCTGCTTACGGATAAATTCATCTTCATGCGGTGGCTCCTGAAGATAATGAAACAGGTTGTCAAACAACTGTGGATCATCAAAATGTTCGCGGCCAATCAGGGTGATGGGCTGATGCCCCCGTTGGCGCATGCTGCCCACTTCCGGGATACCCATGGAAAATAAGAGTCCTGCTTCGATACGCTTGGTGCCGGGAACGATGCCCCGTTCATCGAACAGGCTGGTAAACGCGCCATTTTCAATCGGCAGCAGTTCCAGTTCTTCATAGGGGCGCAACTGATAGTGCTGCTCCGTTCCGTTCTCTTTTGTGGCCATACGCGCATTGAGCAGCAGGTGGCGTGGGCTGAAAGTGAACAGCAGGCGTTGTCGTTGCGCCTGGTGGGGGAGTGTTTGCAGGATCTGATCGCGTTTGTCAGTGTCTTTGAGATTTTCCAGGTCAAAATAGTCGGCATCGGGAACCATACCGTAATAACAGCCGCAATTGTTGATCAGATCAACCATCACCGGTCGGCCGTTGCGGTCAAGGGTGTAGCGCAGGGTGATGCCGTCGAGATGGCCGCGCTCAATCCATGATGATGCACCATTGTAGCGTCCCGGATACCAGAATACATAGTTGATCTGCAGGGCGGGTAATCCCTGCAACATGATTTCACTGAAGTAATAATAAACCACCGGGGTGTCGGTATTGACGGTAAAACGCACTGCGTCATCATTCTGCGCAACCGCTGTGATGGCACCGATCAGGTCACTCTCTTTGTCGCGAATCTGGCGCAACTCGGGAGCGAAACTCGCCGCCAGACGCTGGCGGTCACCCTCATTGAGTTGATGCAGACCGGCGCCATTGTCACGCGATGATGTGACAATGGCTTTGATCGTTTTTGCTGGCAGGGGTTGTTTGGTTTGCGGGGCATACCATAACGTGTGCTCAGAGACGAGACTTGTCTCGCTGAAGTCTTCAACCTGCTGACGGATCTCCTCGTGGGCGTTGTTGGCCAGATACCCGACCGGCAGGATAAACAGGGGATATAAACCAAGAGTGCGCTGCCAGAAACGGTAATCGTCCTTGATTTCCATGGCCTGTTGCAGGCGTGAGTAAACGGTTTCGTCAGCAAAGTCGTCACGCATCAGTTGTGCCGAGCAACGGGACAGGGTGGCCTTGAGCGCGATCGGGTCGGGACTTGCAGCCCGGAGACTCAATTCCTGTTGGGCCTGTTCTGGCAAGCGCAGCAACTCCCGGTAGCGGGCGTCCAGGTCACGTTGGCGCATCTGTTGGGCGAGAAAACGCTGGCCGGTCACAGAGTCGGCCTGTCTCATCCGGTCGGCGAGAAAGCGGTCACTGCGCAGATAGCTGAATCCGTCGATGGATTGGCTGGCGACATCACGAACTCCGGCTGTCGAAACCTGCTGCTCAAACTCCAGCCAAAGCTTCGTGCAGACAGCATGCTCTTTTGTCGGCGATAGCGGGGGCTGAGAAGCACACCCGGACAACAGCAGAGCGGCGATCCACGACAAAAGGTGCTGGAGGCGGCGAGCAATGGGGGCTGACGACATAAAAAACTCCTGAGGAAAATTGACGTGTTTTATGAGGTTTTTTACTTTTAAACGTAACAGCTCGATGGCGTTCGGGCAATCCGTTCACTGAGATGTTAGCTCGTCGTAAAATCCTTGGAACAACCTTGGGATAGCCCTTGTCGCTGTGAAGCGACTGTGGTAAATTTTCTAGTCTTTTAGCAGTTGAATGAAACGGTCCTGAATGGGACTTTTTCAACATCCTGTTTGATGGCCTTGTGCCGTACCCCATCCCTGAAGCCCGCGTGGCCTGTCAGGTGATTCAAAACTTACCGGAGACCTTGAATGATCCGTTCCCTCTCGAAGAAGATTTTTGGCAGTCAGAATGATCGTGAACTGAAGCGGTTGCGTAAAATTGTCGATCAGATCAATGCGTTTGAAGGGCAGATTGAGCCGTTGGATGATGCCGCACTCAAGGCAAAGACCGATGAATTCAAGCAGCGCCTGGCCCAGGGCGAGACGCTGGATGACCTGCTTCCCGAAGCCTTTGCCGTCGTGCGCGAGGCCGCTAAACGGGTGCTGGGCATGCGCCACTTCGATGTTCAGATGATTGGTGGCATGGTGCTGCATAGCGGCAAGATTGCCGAAATGAAAACCGGTGAAGGTAAAACCCTGGTGGCGACGTTGCCAACATACCTCAATGCCTTGACCGGCAAAGGGGTGCATGTCATCACCGTCAACGATTATCTGGCCAAGCGTGACTCCGATTGGATGGGCCAGGTACATCGTTTTCTCGGTTTGACCGTTGGTTGTATTATTCACGGCATTACCGATGAAGAACGCAAAGAAGCTTACGCGTCCGATGTGACCTATGGCACCAACAATGAGTTCGGTTTCGACTATCTTCGCGACAACATGAAGTTTGAACTGAGCCAGTACGTGCAGCGCGATCTCAACTTTGCCATTGTCGATGAAGTGGACTCCATCCTGATTGACGAAGCGCGGACTCCGTTGATTATTTCCGGCCCCAGTGAGGCGTCGAGTGAACTTTATTACCGGGTGAACGCGATCATCCCGCGCCTGAAAAAAGGTGAGGTGATCGAGCATCGCGACGGCAAGATTGGCCAGACCCTCAAGGAGTTTACCGGTGACTATACGGTGGACGAGAAAGCGAAGGCGGCTTCGTTGACGGAAGACGGTGTGGCCTCCGTCGAAAAAATGCTCGGTGTCGATAACCTTTACGATCCGCGCCATATCGAACTGCTCCACCATGTCAACCAGGCTTTGAAAGCCCATGCGTTGTTCAAAAATGAAGTGGATTACGTGGTCAAAGACGGCGAAGTGATGATCGTCGATGAATTCACCGGTCGTTTGATGCCGGGGCGGCGCTGGAGTGATGGTCTGCATCAGGCCGTTGAAGCCAAAGAAGGGGTGAAGATCGAAAGCGAGAACCAGACGCTGGCGACCATTACCTTCCAGAACTATTTCCGGATGTACGACAAACTGGCTGGTATGACCGGTACCGCGGATACGGAAGCCGCGGAATTTAACGAAATTTACAAGCTCAGTGTTGTGGTGATCCCGACCAACCGGCCCAATCAGCGCACCGATTATGCCGATATGATCTACAAGACTGAGCAGGAGAAATTCAACGCCGTCATCGAGGATATTCGCGAGTGCCATAAAAGCGGTCAACCGGTGCTGGTGGGGACCATCTCCATTGAAAATTCCGAGCGTCTGGCCGCTCAGTTGAAGAAATCCGGGGTACCGCATCATGTCCTCAACGCCAAGCATCATGAAAAAGAGGCGGAGATCGTTGCCCAGGCAGGTCGTCTCGGCTCCGTGACCATTGCCACCAACATGGCCGGTCGTGGTACCGATATTGTGCTGGGCGGTAATCCCGACATGCTCGCCAAGGACGTGGTCAACGGTGACACGGAAGATGAGCGCTATGCCGAGTTACTGGAAAAGTTTACCGTAGAGTGCGCGGAAGAAAAGCAGAAGGTTCTTGAGGCTGGAGGTTTGTATATTCTCGGGACCGAGCGTCATGAGTCGCGACGTATTGACAACCAGTTGCGTGGCCGTTCCGGTCGTCAGGGCGATCCCGGTGCCAGCCGCTTCTACCTGAGCCTTGAAGATGATTTGCTGCGTATTTTCGGCAGCCATCGGGTGGCGTTTATCATGGATAAACTCAAGATTCCCGAGAATGAGCCGATTGAGCACGGCATGATTTCACGGGCGATTGAAAACGCCCAGAAGAAGGTGGAAGGGCATAACTTCGATATTCGTAAACACCTCATCGAATACGATGACGTTATGAACCGTCAGCGTGAGGTAATCTATGATCAGCGTCGTGAAGTGCTGGCCGGCGAGAACATTCGCGGCACCTACAACGCCATTATCGAAGAGATGGTGGAAGACATTGTCGCCACGTTCTGTCCTGAAAAGGTTTCACCCGAGGACTGGAATGTCTCAAGCCTGGTGGATGACTTTATCGCCCAATTCAATTTTCCGCCGGAACTGCCCGATCTGGAGAGCAAGCCGAACACCGAGGAGTTGATCGAATCGTTGAAAAAGCAGGTGTTCAAACGGTTAATCGAGAAGGAGGAAGAATTTACTCCGGCGGTGCTTGAGCACCTGATGACCGTCTTGCTGCTGCAGGTGATCGACAGCCAGTGGAAGGACCACCTGTTATCCATCGACCACCTCAAAGAGGGGATTGGCCTGCGCGGTTACGGCCAGAAAAACCCCAAAGAGGAGTACAAGCGCGAGGCCTACAATTTGTTTATGGAAATGATGGGCCGTATTCGCCAGGAAGTGCTGCAAAAACTGTTCATGATTCAGCTGGTTCAACAGGATGATGTTGAGCGGATGGAAGAGGAACAGAAAAAGCGTAAAGTGGTGATGAATCGCAGTGACGAGGCCGATAAACCAGCCCAACCGGTTAAGCGCGATGAGGATAAAGTTGGCCGCAACGATCCCTGCCCGTGCGGCAGTGGCAAAAAATACAAGAAGTGCTGCGGGCGCTGATAACGACCCGCAGCTGGGAGAAAAACCATGACTGTTCCCGTGATACAAGGATTTACATTTTCCGCTGCAGAAGCCGCGATTAAAGGACCGGGGCGCACTGATTGTGCCCTGATTGTCTCCGCAACGCCCGCCCGGTGTGCCGGTGTATTTACCCGCAATAAAGTGATTGCCGCCCCGCTGATTGTCACCAAACCGCGCATCGCCGAAGGGCTGTGCCAGGCCGTGTTGATCAACAGCGGCAATGCCAATGCCTGCACCGGCGAAGCCGGTCTCGAAGTGGCACGTACCAGTGGTGCTGAAGTGGCCAAGGCGTTGTCCATTGATGAAAAACTCGTTGCCGTGTCTTCCACCGGAGTGATTGGTGTTCCCCTGCCGGTGGAGCGGTTGACCGAAGCTATTCCGGCGTTGTGTCAGGGGCTGGCCGCCGATAAGGCGACTGCTGTCGCCGAAGCGATTATGACCACCGACAGTTTCAGTAAAGCCTCCTGCCGCACCATCGAGGTGGGCGGCAAAACCTGTCAGGTGATGGCGATTGCCAAAGGCGCAGGGATGATCCATCCCAACATGGCGACCATGCTTGGTTTTGTCATGACCGATGCCGATGTGGCTGCGGAGCTGTTGCAGCCGACGTTGACCAAGTCCGTGGACGATTCGTTTAACTCGATTACGGTCGACGGGGATACCTCCACCAACGATATGGTGTTACTGTTGGCTAATGGTGCCGCCGGCAACGCAACCATTCAACCGGGCAGTCGCGAGGCGGGGCTGTTTGCCGAGGCAGTGGCTGCGGTGCTGCTTGATCTGGCCAAAATGATCGTGCAGGATGGTGAAGGTGCCACGAAGCTGGTGCAGATCGAACTGTGCGGGGCCAACAGCAATATGGAAGCGAAAATCGCCGCGCGCAGTGTGGCCACTTCCAGTCTGGTTAAGACCGCCTTTTTCGGCGAAGATGCCAACTGGGGGCGGATTATTGCCGCTGTCGGCTATTCGGGTGTGGATGTTGATCCGGATAAAATCGATATTTTCTTTGATGACGTTCAAGTGGTGGCCAACGGTTTGACCACTGGCGCCGAGCAGGAAGTTCTGGCCACCGAAGTGCTGAAAAAACCCGAGTTTCGTGTCACCGTCGATCTGCATCTTGGCGAGGGGCGGGCATACTACTACACCTCAGATCTGACCTATGATTACGTCAAGATCAATGCCGACTATCGGACCTGATCTGAGCCAACAATCTCTTGATTGAAACGTTGCAGAAAGCCCGCTTTGGCGGGCTTTCTCCGTCAAGGAGTCCATCATGTCGTTTCTTTCTCCTGCTGCTCTGATTGACCACACCTTGTTGGCACCGACAGCCTGTGCCGCGGATTTTGAACAATTGTGCGAAGAGGCCGTAGAGTTCGGATGTGCTTCGGTGTGTGTGCCGGCCTCACGTTTGCCGTTGGTCACGGACCTGCTGCACGGCAGCGAGGTGGCCGTGGCCACGGTAATCGGTTTTCCACTTGGTTATGAAACCACCACCAGCAAAGTGATGCAGGCGACGGAAGCTTGTCACCTGGGGGCCGACGAAATCGATATGGTGATTCACGGCGGCTGGGCTCAGGAGGGGCACTATGCCCAGATTGAACAGGAACTTGCCGATGTCAACCGTGCCTGTGAAGGGCGCGCGCTTAAAGTGATCATTGAGTGTTGTTATCTCAATGATCAGCAAAAACGAAAATTGACCGAAGTCGTTATGAACGCTGGAGCCGCTTACGTCAAGACCTCGACCGGTTTTGGCTCAGGGGGTGCGACCGTGGCCGACGTGGCATTGCTGGCGGAGGTGACTCAAGGGAAGATCGGTATTAAGGCAGCCGGCGGAATTCGTGACTATGCCACCTTTCAGGCCATGGTTGATGTCGGTGCCACCCGGATCGGCTGTAGTGCCACGGCAACAATTATTGACCAGTGGTTGAAAATCAAAGAAGAGCAACAGGGGGAAGATGTTGTTTAAACGCGTTGTGTTGATTGTTCTGGACGGGGTCGGGTGCGGCGCTTTGCCTGATGCCGAGCTGTATGGTGACAGTAATTCCAATACTCTAGCACACATTGCCGAGCAGGATGGCGCTCTGACGCTGCCGACGCTGCAGCGCCTTGGCCTGGGCAATCTCGTGACGATGAAGGGGGTTCCCGTAGCGGCAGACCCTCAAGGCGCCTGGGGGCGAATGGCTGAACGGAGTGCCGGTAAGGACAGCACCACCGGTCATTGGGAAATTGCCGGTGCGATTCTTGATCAACCGTTTGCCACGTTTGCCAAGGCCTTTCCAGAACCGATTATTCAGGCGTTTACCGAGTTGGCCGGTGTTGAGCCGCTCGGCAATGTGATTGCCAGCGGTACCGAAATTCTCGTTGAATTGGGCGAAGAACACCTGCGGACCGGACGGCCGATTGTTTATACCAGCACCGATTCGGTCTTTCAGATCGCTGCCCATGAAGATCTGTGGCCGCCGGAGAAATTGTATGAATTGTGTCGCGGGATGCGTCAGGTTCTCAATGATTGGCAGGTTGGGCGGGTGATTGCCCGACCCTTTGTCGGCGACCGGGCCGATAATTTCAGGCGTACCGAGCGGCGTCACGATTTTTCCATGCAACCGCAGCCGATGATTCTCGATGATCTGGCCGAGCACAAGATTGATGTGGTCGCCGTTGGCAAGATTCAGGATATCTTCTGCGGGCGGGGAATCAGCAAGCATTATCCCACCCGAGACAATGCTGACGGTATGGAAAAAATCACTGCTGCCTTGCAGGAGATGGAACGCGGGCTGATTTTTGCTAATCTGATTGACTATGATATGCTCTACGGGCATCGTTGCGATGTGGTTGGGTTTGCCCGGGCTCTGGAACGATTTGACCAATGGCTGTCCGGGTTCTTGAAACAACTCGGTAGGGACGATCTGTTGTTGATCACGGCTGATCATGGGTGTGATCCCACCATGCCGGGCACCGATCACAGCCGTGAATATGTGCCGTTGCTGGCCTGGTCTCCCTCTCTTACAACAGGATGTCATCTCGGCGATCGTGAGACATTCAGCGACATTGCCGCGACTCTCGGCGAGATTTTTGCTATTGAAACGCGTTGTGGAAACAGCTTTTTATCAACATTGACAGGTTGTTGAAAAAACACCCCGTTAATTGTCGGCTGATTGGTGTTTTGTATAAAGATAAACCGAGGATGTGGTTTCACAGGAGGTTTTATGTTGAATATGAAGACCGTTGTTCTTGCTTTTACGCTGATGGCGCTCAGTGTCACGAGCAGCTTGGCATTAGATGTGGTCGATGCCTCGATTACCACGCGTATCGTCAATCGGGAGCCGCTGGATTCGTTGAATACCGTTCCTGTCGGGACGGATCAGCTGTATTGTTTTACTCGTATCAATGGTGCCACAGATGATACTTGGATTACCCATGTCTGGTATTGCGAAGATCAGGAACTGGCCCGGGTGCGTTTGCCGGTGCGTTCGTCGAGTTGGCGGACCTGGTCGTCAAAACGGATTTTGCCCCAATGGAAAGGGGCATGGCGGGTTGAAGTGCTCGATGAAAGCGGCGAGCCGTTGTTGATCGTGCCGTTTTCAATCTTTTAAAAAGATGTGAACAAAAAAAGAGGGGCTGTTTCGTACAGTCCCTCTTTTTGGTTTTGTCTGTGGTGGCTGGCCTTACTTTTTCTTGGCGGCGCGAGCTTGAGCCAGTTTTTCACCCAGGCCCCGCTCAATGGCCATCTTTTTACGTTGTTCTGAGTACGCTTTGGCAGCAAGGGGCTGAGTGCGCGGAATCTCAAACTGCTTACGGTACTCTGTCGGAGTGATACCGTGAACCATGCGCAGGTGACGACCAAGCGTGGTCATGCCTTTGCCGCAGATCATGCAGTAGACTTTGTCCCTGCCGAAAGCTTTTTTCAGTGAGACCGCCGGTTGCTGTTCCTGTTCTTGCTGTTCAGCGATTTGCTCGCCGGTTTCCATTGCTTTGAGCGCAGTATGGATTTCGGCCAGTTCAGCGACCAGATCTTCTTTGGACATTGTTGTGGTTGAAGCATGGGCAGAAACAATTTCTACGGCCATTTCCAGAAGCTTTGACATAATTGTATTCTCCATATGTGGTGAATTGAATAGAATGTTTTATAATCTATTACGCTATAAACATATAAAATCAAGTGAAAAAAAGGTATGTTGTCAATAATTGAACAAAAAAACAGCTTTTTTATGTAAAATCAATCATTCTGATTCAATCTGAAGATAATTGTTGAGATTCCTTGAGGACTTTTATGCCGTCAAATGCCATACGCCATATGATTGAGCAGCGGGAAAAGAACACTCTTTCACCCTTTGCCTGTTGCAGTGCTGATAGTCTTGGACGTGAGACGAAGGAACAACCATGTCCGATTCGAACTTGTTTTCAACATGACCGTGATCGTATTTTGCATTGTAAATCGTTTCGTCGTTTAAAACATAAAACGCAGGTTTTTTTATCGCCGGAAGGCGATCATTATCGCACCCGTCTGACCCATACTCTTGAAGTGTCTCAGATTGCCCGCACGGTTGCCCGGGCTCTGTCTCTCAATGAAGATTTGACCGAAGCCATCACCCTGGGCCATGACCTTGGCCACACTCCGTTCGGCCATGCCGGTGAACGGGTGTTGAATGAGTTGCTTGGTGGTGGTTTTCATCATGTCCGCCAGAGTGTGCGCGTGGTGGAGCGGCTGGAGAAGAACGGCCGGGGATTAAACCTGACCTCTGAAGTGCGTGACGGCATACTCTATCATTCCAAAGGAACCGGGCCGGTAGCAGCCTGCTGCGACGGGGGGCGGGCAAAAACCCTCGAAGGGCAGATTGTCCGCTTTGCGGATATCATTGCTTATGTCAATCACGATCTTGATGACGCTTTGCGTAGCGGGGTGATTACCGTTGATGATGTGCCCAAGTCGTTGTTGATGCATCTGGGTCAACGCCATTCCCAGCGCATCAATACCATGGTCAGTGATATGATCCAGACCTCACAGCGCGATGATGCGATTGAGATCGGCTTGTCCGACAATGTTCTCGAGTGGGTGACTGATCTGCGCGATTGGTTGTTTGATCATGTTTACCGGGTGCCAAGTGTTCACGATGATTTTACCAAAGCGGCGCGGGTACTCAGAGAACTGTTCGAATTCTTTATGGAAAATCCCGATCAAATGGAACGTTACGGTGCGGTTTTTCTCGACGATGATCCGCTCGAAGTCAGTGTTACCGATTTCATTGCCGGGATGACAGATCGCTATGCCATGAAGTTGTACCAGGAGATCTTTCTTCCCCGGCCATGGGCGACGCTGTAAGTGTGCATAACTTGACGATGTTTGGCTGTTCCTTTCCTTGACAGAATTTTAGCGCTGTGCTAGCGTTTTGCACTTGAAAATGAGAAAATACTGAGTATCCGTCATGAACTCATTTCCACATGAAATAGAGCAATTATGGGGCTTCATAACAGTCGCGAGCTTTGCATAAAAGCTGAGGAGGCATAGATGGGCAAAAAGTTGTTGCTGGCTGATGACAGTGTCACTATACAGAAAGTCATCGAAATTACATTTGCTGATAAAGACTATCAGCTCCAGATTGCAGATAATGGCGACCAAGCTTTGACTATGGCTCAACAGGATTGCCCTGATCTGATTCTGGCCGATGTGTTTATGCCCGGCAAAGATGGTTACGAATTGTGTGAAGCGCTCCGAGCCCTGCCTGAGCTGGCTGCGGTCCCTGTTCTTTTGCTTGCGGGAACCTTTGAGCCGTTCGACGAGTCCAAAGCCAATGCCGTTGGTGCCACCGATTGGATTACCAAACCCTTCAGCTCTCAGGAATTGGTGGATAAAGTCGCTGAAATGCTCTCCAATGCGCCTGCTCAAGATACCTGGAAAGCTACGCCGGGGCAGACACCGGTGGAAAGTGACCTGCTTGGTGCCTTTGAAGAGGTTCGTGCCAAACAGACTGAACAGGCCGAAGCCCCGGTTGTAGAAACGCCTGCCCAGCCTGAACCGCCTGTTGCAGAGCCGGAACCGTTGCCCACATTTGATCTGGCCCAACCCGCCGTCACAGAAGAGGACTCTGCTTCTGCTCAGGAAGATGACAGTTTCAGTTTTGATGCGGTCACCGAATATGCACCGGCTGATGGTGAAACTGTTGAGGACGAAGCATCAACCGATCTACCGCCGCTGAGCGAATTCAGCTTTGAAACCAATGAAACGCCACCGGCGCAAACCGATGAGGCGGAAACGACGGTCGATCCGTTTGCTCTACCTGAAGCGGAAGAAACCCCGGAAGAACAACCGATTGCTGAAACTTCAGAAGAATCTCTGTCAGCACTTGATCCGTTTGCCGCTGCCGCTGAAACACCGGCTGTCGCCGAATCTGAAGCACCGGTGAATGATCCGTTTGCTGATTTGCCTCCGCTTGGTGATTTCTCCGAACCCACGGAGGAGCCGGCGGTTGAAGAGGCACCCTCTTTTGGATCACTGCAGCCCCTTGAGCCGCAGGAAGAACCCGAGCCTGAACCCGCACCGGTGGCTGATCTGCCGCCGTTGGTTGAGACCGTTGACGAGCAACCTGCCGCGCCCGCCGCCGTCATGGATCTCGCTGAGGATGCCATTGTTGCCGAAGGCACTTACGGAGCAACCCCGAAACGCGTCGAAACGCGCGTTGCTTACCTCAGCGACGAGCAATTGACGGAAATTGTTGAGCGCGTTGCCGGGGCGGTCATCGAAAAACTTGCTTCACCGATCCTCGAAAAGGTCGTATGGGAAGTCGTTCCCGATCTGGCCGAGAGCCTGGTTCGTGAAGAGATGGATAAGATCAAGCCTGAAGCCTGATGTTCTCCTGGCAAGGGTTTTGTTGAAGACCCACACGCAAATATTGAACAGAACATTGACGGATAAAAAGGGGATTGCTAAAATCCCCTTTTTTCGTGTAACGGCGCTGCATGACGCAGTGCGAAAATCTCAATTTGATCCCAAACTCGGTCGGTTAGGCCGATTCTTTTTTTGAAGGAACAACACATCATGGCAGACGAACTGGCAAAAGGCTACGAGCCGCACGATTTTGAAACCAAGTGGTATCAAACCTGGGAAGAAAACGGCTATTTTCACGCCGACGAAACGTCCTCCAAGCCGCCGTATTCGATTGTCATTCCGCCGCCCAATGTCACCGGAGTCTTGCACATGGGCCACGCGCTCAACAATACCATGCAGGACATTCTCGCCCGCTGGAAACGGATGACCGGCCACGAAGTGTTATGGATGCCCGGTACCGACCATGCCGGTATTGCCACCCAGAATGTCGTTGAAAAACAACTGGCCAGTGAAGGCAAGGACCGCCACGATGTCGGTCGCGATGCATTTATTGAGCGGGTGTGGCAGTGGCGCGAAGAGTCCGGCGGCCAGATCATCAATCAGCTCAAACGCCTCGGTGCTTCCTGCGATTGGCAGCGTGAACGCTTCACCATGGACGACGGCCTGAGTAAAGCCGTGCGAGAAGTCTTTGTCAGCCTCTATGAAGAGGGCTTGATCTACCGCGACAACCGCTTGATCAACTGGTGTCCGCGTTGTCACACCGCGCTGTCCGATCTGGAAGTGGAACACGACGATAAAAAAGGCAACCTGTGGCATC
The DNA here is from genome assembly GCF_963678835.1 of uncultured Desulfuromonas sp. Taxonomy (NCBI): domain Bacteria; kingdom Pseudomonadati; phylum Thermodesulfobacteriota; class Desulfuromonadia; order Desulfuromonadales; family Desulfuromonadaceae; genus Desulfuromonas; species uncultured Desulfuromonas sp. The sequence goes on along the minus strand of NZ_OY787469.1, from coordinate 3,481,648 downwards.
TGCGTTATCCGGTCAAAGGCACCGATCAGGTGCTGGTTGTTGCCACCACCCGTCCGGAAACCATGCTCGGTGATACTGCCGTCGCGGTTCATCCCGACGACGAGCGTTACACCGATCTGATAGGCAAAATGATTGAGTTGCCGCTGACCGGTCGTGAAATTCCCATCATTGCCGACGATTATGTCGATAAGGAGTTCGGCAGCGGGGCGGTGAAGATCACCCCGGCCCACGACTTCAACGACTTTGAGATGGGCAAGCGCCACAATCTGGAAAATATCAACATCCTCGATGAATCCGGTGTTGTCAACGAAAACGGCGGTGCCTATCAAGGCATGGAACGCTATGCGGCCCGCGAAAAAGTGGTTGCCGATCTCGACGCGCTGGGGCTGTTGGAAAAGATCGATGACCACTTGAACTCGGTGGGGGAATGTTACCGCTGTAAAACCGTCATCGAACCGTACATGAGTCTGCAATGGTATGTTGATGTGCAGCCGCTGGCCAAAGAAGCGATCAAGGCCGTGGAAAACGGCCAGACCCGTATTGTCCCCGCGCAATGGGAAAAAACCTACTACGAGTGGATGTACAACATTCAGGACTGGTGCATCAGCCGCCAGATCTGGTGGGGGCATCGTATCCCGGCTTGGTTCTGCGACGACTGCGGTGAGATCACCGTCTCGCGCGACGATGCGACCTGCTGTGCCAAATGCCAAAGCACCAATATTCATCAGGAAACCGACGTGCTCGACACCTGGTTCTCTTCGGGGTTGTGGCCGTTTTCGACCATGGGTTGGCCGGAGAAAACCGATGCGCTGAACAAGTTTTATCCCACATCCTGCCTGATCACCGGCTTCGATATCCTGTTCTTCTGGGTGGCGCGCATGATGATGATGGGCCTCAAGTTCATGGGCGAAGTGCCGTTCAAGGACGTGTACATCCATGCCTTGGTCCGCGATGCTCAGGGCCAGAAGATGAGTAAGAGTAAGGGCAATGTTATCGACCCGTTGACCGTCATTGACGAGTTCGGCACCGATGCCTTCCGTTTTACCCTGACCGCTTTTGCCGCTCAGGGCCGTGATGTTAAGCTCTCCACCGAGCGGATCGGCGGCTACCGCAACTTCTGCAATAAGCTGTGGAACGCCAGCCGCTTTGCCCTGATGAATCTCGAAGGCTTTGAGCCGGTTGACACCCCCAACTGGGATGAACTCAGCCTGTCCATGGCGGATCGCTGGATCTTGACCCGCCTGACCGAGGTGGAAAAAGAAGCCAACAAGGCCCTGGACGAGTATCGCTTCAATGAAGCCGCCAGCACGCTGTACACCTTTACCTGGCATGAGTTCTGCGACTGGTATATCGAACTGATCAAAGGGGCTCTGTACGGCGACGATGCTGCGGCCAAGCTCAGCGCCCAGACCGTCGTTTATACGGTGCTGGAACGCCTGCTGCGTCTGCTGCATCCGATCACACCGTTCATCACCGAAGAGATCTGGCAAACGCTGCCCGGCACTCGTCCGGTGGCGTCCATCATGCTGGCCAACTACCCGCAGGGCGAAAGCCTGTTGCAGGACGAAGACGCCACCGCCAAAATGGAGCAGGTGATGGAGGTCATTCGTTCCATCCGTAACATTCGTGGTGAAATGGATGTCTCCCCGGCCAAAAAGATCAGTGCACTGCTCGATTGCAAAAATGAGGCAAGTCTGGCCGTCATGAGTGATGGTCAAGAGTACATCAAAGCTCTGGCTCGCATCGAAGAGCTGACCTGCGGTGTTGCTCTCGATCAACCGGCCCAGGTTGCCAAGCAGGTGTCCGGCGACGTCGAGATCCTCCTGCCGCTGGCCGGTCTGATCAATGTGGAAGAGGAAGAAAAACGCCTCACTAAAGAGATCGCCAAGGTGCAGAAAGATGTCGACATGTTCAGCAAGAAGCTGTCGAACGAGAAATTCGTCGCCAAAGCTCCGGCAGCGGTGCTGGAAAAAGACCGTGGTAAGTTGGCGGCAGCGCAGGAGAAGCTGACCGTGTTGCAGGCCAGTCTGGAGAAGATTGTGGCGTTGAAGTAGACGCTGGATGGATTGATTAAAGATGAAAAGGCCGGTGCATCATATGATGTGCCGGCCTTTTCTTTAGCTTTTGAGAACATCCAGAGGACTGTTGATCTGGTGGATATCTTTCTGCATGACATGGGTGTAGATTTCCGTTGTCTTAACATCGCTATGGCCCATCAACTCCTGAACAACGCGAATATTGGTACCGCTTTCAAGTAAATGGGTGGCAAAACTATGGCGTAGGGTGTGGCAACTGGCCTGTTTGGTGATAGTGGTTTTGCGCAGTGCCGCCTTAACCGCTTTTTGTAGCCCCGACTCCAGTACATGATGACGGCGAGTTTCCCCGGAACGTGGATCAACGGATCGTTGCCGTGAAGGGAATACATACTGCCACGCCGTTTCTTTTGCGGCATTTGGGTATTTTTTCTCCAGAGCCTGCGGCATATATACAGAGCCGAACCCCTCAGCTAGATCTTGCTGATGAAGGTTTTTGACACGCTCAATGTGTCGATATAGCTCATCTTGTAATTCCTGAGGTAAAAGGGTCACGCGGTCCTTATCGCCTTTGCCGCAACGGATAAAGAGATGGTTTTGCCCAAAATCAACATCCTTGATGCGTAATCGTACACATTCCATCAGGCGCAATCCCGCACCATAGAGTAGTTTAGCCATCAAGGCGTGTGTTCCCTGCATTTCATTCAATAAGAGTCCGACTTCCTGTTTTGTCAAAACCGTTGGCAACCGTTTCTTTTTACGGGAACGCACCGGAGCAATTTTGTCGTTCAGATCAATATGTAAGACCTTGTTGTAGAGAAAGATCAAAGCATTGAGTGCCTGTTTTTGTGTTGCGGCAGCGACTTTACCTTCCACGACGAGATGAGAAAGGAAGCGTTCTATGTCGTGAGCCCCAAGATTCGCCGGATGAGTGACCCCTCCGTGAAAGCGAATATAGCGAACAATCCATTGACAATAGGATTCCTCCGTGCGATAAGCGTAATGAAAATATCGTAATGTTTCACGAACCTGGTCCATTAATTTGAGGTCAGGATTGGGGTGGAAGCGTGGCGTGTTTTCCATTTTTAGCCCTACATACGGTGATAAGTGGAAAATATCAGAAACGCAAAACATGGAAACTGATTTTCCATGTTTTGCGTTAAATATACCAATAGGTGGAAAATAGTCCATTCTATAGAGTGTGATAGATGGAAAATTTTCCACCTATCAACACTGTTAGAACGACGCCGCTATCGCGGCGCGAATAGAAGAGGACAAGAATATGACTAATTCAGAAGATTATCAAAATCGATTATTTCAAATATTAAATAACGAATCATTTTCTGCTGAGTTCATATCTGGAATAGCTGGAGATAGAATACAAGATAAAGAAGAAAAAGTACTTTTTGAAAAACTCTTAAGCGAAGCAGGTGATGATTTATATGTAAAACTGCTTTTCTTCATAACTCATGAAGTATTTGAAAAACAAAATGCTGTTACGCTTTGGAATGAAATAATTGACCATAAAAATAAACTTTCATCGTTATTAAATAGAAATATTGAAATAACTGTTGCTACCCTCGATTATTTATCGAACATTAAAAAGGAACTATCAAGCCCTCAATTAATTGGAGAAACTTTTATTGGAAAAATTGCAGAGTTGTCTTCTATTGATCCATTAACAAAATTATACAATCGGCAACATTTAAAACAATTTCTTGACAATGAGTTTATTCGATACAAACGATATAAAATTCCTTTTTCTATTGTGTTTATTGATATTGATAAGTTTAAGAATGTTAATGATACGTTAGGTCATAAAGCAGGTGATGATATTCTTATAAATGTTACAAAAATTATAACATCAGATTTACGAGACTTGGATATATGTACAAGATATGGCGGTGATGAGTTTGTTTTGGTTCTTCCTCATACAAATCAGTCTAAAGCCTATGAAATAGCAGAACGTATACGAAAAAAAGTAGAAATACACTCATATAAGTTATCAGATATAACTTTGAGTATGGGAATAGCATGTTGTCCATATCATGCGAATACACTGGAAACACTTATGGCTGAAGCTGATAATGCTGTTTATATTTCGAAAGAAAAGGGTAAAAACCGAACATCTATGAAAAAGAAATTGTTCTAACAACTGCTTCAACCTGACTCGGCTATGTCACGATTCTTGCTTGTCGTCGCTACGCTCCTCGGCAAGAATCGTGCCAAAACGCCTCGCAGGTTAAGCAAATGTTAGATATCAAAGAAATGGTTTTATTATGATACCGAAAATATTTATTAGTTCTACCATCTTAGACTTACAGCACCTCAGAGATGCAATAAGAGAAACAGTTTCAGAGCTAAGCTATATTCCAATCATGAGTGATTACGGAGATATCGGCTACCTTCCATCAACCACAGCTGAAAACTCTTGCTATGTTTCTATGCGAGACTGCCAACTTGCCATTCTTATATTGGGAAAAAGATATAGCTCAAAGGCAAGTAATGGGGTGAGCGTTACGCACAATGAATTTTTAACAGCTAAAGAGTCAAACATACCAATCATTACTATTGTTGACAGTGAAGTAATGACATTTAAGAGGGTTTATGATGCCAATTCAAGAAATACAACTAAACAAGAATTTCCAGGCATGGACTGTCCCGAGGACACCTTCAAATTCATAAATGATATTTCTGGTTCAGCCTTAAATAATGGAATCTTACAATTTAATTCCGCTACGGAAGCACGCAATCACTTAAAAAAGCAAATTGCTCACATTTTCGGTGACCTTTTGACAAAAAAGTTTGACCCAGTAAAGATTCAATTAAAAGATGTTCTTTCAGAAATCAAAACAGTCAGACATGAACTTCTTAAAAACAAGGGGCCAGAGCCACTTCGATATCTAAGAGCAACAAGGTTCTTGCTAAGCGATGAGATTGGAAGAAAATCATACAGCGAATTAATTGAGAACATTGTCGGAAGTCTAGATTCTGCCGTACCGTTGTTGCTTGAATCAAACACTTTTGATGAGTTTTTAAAAAAAGGCGAGATTGAAATCAACGTAATTGAAGAACGTCCAGACATTAATAGCTTAATGGAGTCAGGTGAAATGCGTAGCTATACAGTAAGCGCATTAAATGACGACAGCAAAGAAGTCGGATATTGGGGAGTGTACGTAGGCAAAAAGGTTGAAATGAATGATCGAGCTAAAAAATATTTCAACCACATTCATGAAGACTTCAGAAAAGAAACAAATATCTAACCATGCAATAAACAGGACGGAAGATACGGCTGCTACTTAATCCGAATAATTTGGTGGTGTGTATAGATCAGCACGCCGCCCGTTATCAAAAACGTTAACCCATTTAAAGATCATGCAGCAAAAAGAGCCAGAAATTCTAGATGAAAATGGCAGGCCTCTGCCCAAGAAGCCTTCATTTACAGATAAAATAGCCCTTGCTTCATCAAGGGCAAGAAAAATCGTTTTGTTGCTTTCTGGTGGGCTTGCTGTGGTTATCGCGATAATCACAAATCTAGATACAATAATCGCACGTTTTACACCACTGAAAGACCCAGATGCTCGTTTTACTGTCCTTGAGAATGCAAAAGCCACTATAGATGAAAAGGTATGGATAGATCCGCTAGCCGTAACTTATGAGCTTAAGGAAGAGCCCAAAAAACTAGAATTAAAGCCAGTTAGTTTAGCTCTTAATGGGTACTATTTTAATAATCTCATTCCTTCCTTTTCTGCTCGGAGTTATTTTAACGTTGAATTCCCAGTAGTTGATTTTCTTGTTTCAAACCCTTCGGGCAGTGTAATAGAAATCGAGGAGTTGAGGGTCGAAGTTGATCAAAGCTCACCAGATTACAGCCCTCTGTTTCTGGCTTGGCCGATGTGTAATAAAGGTTTGCTACAAGTGCACATTATTAACGAGGGTTGGGGTCCGGCTTTTAATGCGAATGTCTCTCTTTCAATTCACGCTAAGGCCAAATCAGATTCTTTGTTAACTATTCAGCGCTCATACGAACAAATAGCTAACGGTGTTCTAATAGACATATCAACTGAGGTAGAAAAGATAGTTAACTGCAGTAAGTCGCCCATTTGGATTGGTGGGACAGTTGAATATTTACTCGCAGATAAAGATGATGCACGGAGCCGTTCTTTGTCCTTTAAGCCTACTGAAGCATTGCGTTGGCCACGTGTAGGAGGTGGTCCATCACCAGTAACTGGTGAATACGACTTTGTGCTCGAGTTCGAAAAAAGCTCATATGTCCTGAGAAAAAGCGTATCGCATCGTTTAAATCCAGGAGAATCAGATCATTTGCTTATTCGCTTTGCTGCGCCAGTTACATCTCGGCACCTATTCCGCATATTTGCTAAGTTGAGTGATGGCCGCACGATAGAATCTAAGACAATTGATACTGTTGTCTTCTTACCGAGGGCTAATGCGATTCGCCTGCAAAAGGGCTCTAACACAATTGGGTCTGTAAGCAGCGAGTATTTTCTTGATGAACCACCTATAGGGCTAACGAATAAGGATAGATAGCGCGAGGAACGAGCCGCGATCTTATCCTGTGGTTGGACAAGCCCGGCCGTAATAGAGATAAAGAAAATATATCGGATTGTTTTTGATAGGACGGGGAGGGGACGTAGTTGATATTTTGACATTCCTGGTTTTTTTGTTTGTGTCATGCAATCCCAGAGATTTCCTGGGCTCTTAGAATATATGACTTGTTCTATGAAGCGAATGTCGCACTATTTTCTGGGGATAGCGGCGGTGAGATATTTTTTCCTAAAATCAAAATATCAACTACGTTATATCTAACATTGTAAGCGAATTAACTCCCCGGAAATTATAAAAAAACATAGTAAAACAACAGCCTGTTTCCTGCTCCATTTTGTGTAATGGTCAACGAATGCAACGTTTACGCAAAGGAGGCATTTTATGACGCAAGCACAAGACAGGTTACAACAGTTCAGGAAGTTGCGCGAATCCATTCGCGGCTGCAAAACGACACTGGTGGTCGGGATTGATATTGCCAAGGATAAACATCATGCTTTTTTCGGCGATGCAAACGGCAGGACGCTTTGGAAAAAATTGATCTTTTACAATACCATCGAAGATTTTAAAAAGCTTCAGGCCATGGCGGATAGCCTGATGGTGAAGCACACGTTGAAAAAATGTGTCTATGGTGTCGAACCAACGGCTTCTTATCACAAACCACTGGCTGAATATTTGATTCGCAACAACGAGCAGGTTGTTTATGTCTCCAATGTTGCCGTAGCCAAAAACAGAACGTTGCTGGATGGCCGCTGGGACAAAAACGACACCAAGGATGCCGCGAATATTGCTGATCTGGTTAGTCAGGGGCGCTGCCAATTTTATGATCCCGGCGAGGATGCGATCCGTGAATTACGCAGTTTGCTCGCTTATCGGGCCAAGTTAAAAAAGCAGGAACACGGCTTGCGAATGCGCATCCGCAACAATTTACTGGCCCAGTATTTCCCGGAATTGGACAAGCAGATGCCCCAAGGCGGGCAAGATGGCCTCATTCTCGATCTCATTGCCAACGATTTCGACCCGGCACGCATTGCCGCGATGTCCTTTGACGATTTTCGCCGGGGCTACCAGATGCAAAAACGCTCCATGGCTCAAGAACGCCTGTTAGAGGCCATCTGGCAGGCCAGTCAGCTTTCCGTCGGCTGCGCCTTGCCCGACTCGGCAGCCTGGGAGGGCCGCGCACTGGTCGAACAGCTCCGTCAGGTGCGCCAGATCAAGCATGACTTGGAAAAACGACTCAAGGACGTTGCGCAAACGTTCCCGGCCTACGCCTGTCTGCTGACAATCCCCGGCTTTGGCCCCATCGTCTCAGCCATGACCCTGGCGGCCATTGGCGATGCCAATCGCTTTACCAGCCGCAAGCAGGTCCTGCGTCTGGCGGGACTGGACCTCAGCGCTTCACGAAGCGGCAAGAAAAGCGACAGCGCGATACCTGTCATCTCCAAACAAGGCAAAGCCGGATTGCGCTATGCCCTGGTGCAGGCGGCACAAATTGCCAGCTACAAAGATGCAACCATCCGTACCTATTTTACCGGCCTGCTCAAAGGGCGGGAAATGGAACGCGGCATCAAGTTAAAGATGCGGGTCAAGTTGGCGGCCAAAATGCTGATTATTGCCTGGACCCTGATGAAACGGAACCAGGCGTTTGATTCCGACTGCTTCACAAGGACGTGATTGCTCCTTAAACAGTCGGCGGCGAGAAGAGCCCGATCAAGAACGTTGAGGCAATGGACCTCGGGCGGGACAAACAAGGGCCTCTCACTGGAATCTTGAAGCTTGGATAAGGAATGCTGAGGCGGCCCTGTTCCCACTGCGGGCAGGGGATGCCGGATACTCGTAACGATGAAACTCAAGATTCGCCAAGATGTGGGACAACGCCGGTATAGACACAATGGGACAGGTGCGTGAAAAGTCAGGCTCAAGCTTTAACTAATTGATTTACTTGAGAAATATTTTTTTATTGACCGGGGTAAAATAGAATGTCCCTCTGTGCCCGTAACCGCAGGTGGTCCATCGAGGACCTGTTCAATCAGCTTAAGAACCGTTGGGGCTGGAAGGACACGTGGCAGCAAACGCGTCAGGTGCTGCATCGTTGGACACAGATTCTTTCAACCAGCTATGCGCTGCCACAGTTGTTGGCTCAACAGAACAGTGAACAGGTGGAAGACCTCGCCTCTCTCTGCCCTTGGAGAGACAAACAGCCGATCACGGCCGGGCGTGTGCGCCAAGGGTTGCAAAGGATTTTTGGTCATGTCGATATCCGCAGCCACTGGAACCCGAAGTCGGGAAAATTCAGCCCTCAAAACCGGGGCAAAAAACCGGATCGGCCACCTGATCCACACAAAACAGCTTAACTTCGACAATTTTCAGTTATTAATGAACGCTTCCCAGCGCCGAATCAGGCTGGCTTGGGGAGGGGTGTAATTCTAAACTTCAGTAGAGTGTGATAGATGGAAAATTTTCCACCTATCAACACTGTTATAGCTAAAGTTAGTCGTAAAGGAGATAGTTTTATGTCAGAAAGTAACACGTTTGTTTTCGCAAAAATCACACCTAAGAATGAGCACTTTGAGCAGGCAAAGAATGAGTTGCTAGGGATTCTAGAGGCGACAAGAAATGAAGATGGCTGTGTTCAGTTTGATCTGTTCGTGTCTGATTGTGGACGTCACATTCACCTTTTTGAAGAATGGCAGACGAAGGCTGCCTTAGATAACCATCATCAAGAGAAGCATACACAGCTGGTCGCACAGAAATTCGAACACTGGCTGGCAGCACCAACTGAAGTAACATTGATGAAAAAGCTATAACAAGTGGCTGTTGGCGGACGCACCTACGCTGGCGCTTCGGTGCGCCACAAAGCCAGGGCGTTAGTTGGCAAAAATTGAAAAGGTCGCCAAATGATTCAAGATTGTGAAAAGGAACAGCTCCGTATTTCAATGGAAAAAGAGTACGAAAAGAATCCTCATCATTTGAAACATCTTTTGGGTTTTTATCGAATCGGCGATCACGCTCCCGTAATCGAAGGAACAATATTATTTCCCGTTAAAATTACAGACGCTCGAAAAATATTCGGAAAATTACAATGCAAGATATCACCATATTGCGGTAATCAATTTTTTAGCAGTACGTTACTTGGGGAAAAGTGGGTTGAAAGAAGAGCAATAATTCTCAGTCACGATCATGAATTTACAGCTTATTCCCATGTATTTGAAGACAAAGAAAATCAAAAAGCCAACTAACAAATTAATACAGCGGATTCGCTACCGCTCTCCGCTGATCAAAGCTGTTATATTTACAGGAGAGTTGAGTGCTGAACCTAGAACTAGACCATTTTTTTATACTCACTGACAAGCCTATAGAAACTGGTGATCTTTTAGTATCTATGGGATTAAACGAAAGCTTTAGTCGAGACCACAAGGGTCAAGGAACTTCAAATCGACGCTTTGAGTTTTCGAATGGGAGGAGTAGGGGACGTAGTTGATATTTTGACATTCCTGGTTTTTCTTTGTTTGTGTCATGCAATCCCAAAGCTTTCCTAGGCTCTTAGAATATATGATTGTTCTATGAAGCAAATGTCGCACTATTTGCTGGGGATGGCGGCGGTGAGAAATTTTTTCCTAAAATCAAAATATCAACTACGTCCGTCCCTCTGGTCCCGTCAGGTAGTTTTTCGGTCTTAAATGCACCTTTTTGCGGCTAAAAAACAAACTTTAAAGAAACTGATGTGGCTAGAGCTAATCGACATCATATACCTGGTCAGGTCTGGCATATTACTTACCAGTGCCACAAGAGAGAGTTTTTACTTAAGTTCTCAAAGAATAGAAGCCGTTGGATGCATTGGCTATTTGAAGCGAAAAAACGCTACAAACTTCAAATTCTTAATTTTGCCGTGACTTCCAACCATATCCATTTACTCGTTGTCGACAGTATCACGTGATGAATCGTGGGCGACGGCGAGAAGATATTTATAGCTGGATGTTATGGAGTCTTATGGGGGAAAGCAAAATGGAACATTCCTGACCTGGCAAGGCGAAGTGAATCGCTGGTAACGTACCCTTGGTGATAAGACTGCGGGGCCGTGGCGGAAATCTGTTCTTAGTTACGATGAAACGTTGGCTGTTTTGCAGGCCAGTTGAAAAGATTCTTGTGTTGAGATAGACGCTGATTTACCAATAGTTATCGTTAAAAGGCCGGTGCATCGTGTGAAGATGTGCCGGCCTTTTTTATTTGTCGATGCCATGAGAGGGGAACTTACCTGTCCACCTTTGGCTGAGTTGTTGCCGGAGGAGAAGGCAGCCTGGACGTAATGCGTTTATTTTTCATGTCGGCACTTAGATGCCTGTGATGGGAGTAGCTCTGGGGGGGGGATCGAAACAAATGCTTTGAAATTTAGTATAACTGTGTTTTACTAAATTTTATTATGATAGACATTGGGTGTTTCTCTAATGTGTTATTCCCTGATAAATAAGGTTTTTTAGAGCATAACGCAGTATTGAACTTCTTTTTAGTGTGTTTATTTTTTAATGAGGCCAGTTGTCATAACGGTCTGTATTTCTGGTTCTTTTCTCGTCAATTGTAGGGTGCTGGCTCATATCATGAAAAAGATTTTGATTCTTGATAAAGACAATGTGACATTGCGCGCGTTGTTGTTGGCGCTACAGCGTTACAGTGATCTTGAAGTGATCGTTGCCCATGACCGCAATGAGATCAGCCAGGGGTTGCAGCAACTGGCGATTGACCTTGTCATAACTGATATTGAAGGTACGGAAAGTTGTTGTTTTGAATTGATTGAATACCTCAATCAACAATTTTCGGAGCTTCCGGTGGCGGTGCTCAGTGTTCCTCTCTCAGCAGATTTTGAGTCGCGGCTGGGCAAACTGCGTATTGCCCGACGTTTTACGAAACCGCTAAAAGCTGAAGAAACGGCAAAGAAGATCCACCAACATCTGACAAACGGCGCTGTCGGACAGCTCAAAGGGTTGAGTTTGACATCGGTTTTGCAATTGATGAATGTCGAACGCAAGAATTGTGTGCTTACCGTTCAGACTGACACGGATCGTGGTGAGCTTTTTCTTCGTGAGGGGGAGATCGTCGCTGCAAAAACAGCGACAATGCGCGGTAAAGATGCGGCTTATACGATTATTAGCTGGGATGAGGTCCGTATTGATTTTTTGGATAAAAACTATACGGTTACCCAGGAAATCTCTGAGCCTTTTATGGCTTTGGTCATGGAAGCCCTGCGTTTGAAGGATGAGATGGCTCTGCCGGTGACGAGTTCGCAATTGCAGGCGCAATCGCTTGAAAATGACGATATCCAACAGCAATCCGCCCCGATAACGCTGATCGAAAAGCAGATTGCCTCTCTTCTCGATCCTTCTCCTGGGATTATTGAATACAGCCTTTATGATCATAATCACAATCTGCGTCTTTTTAAATCACGAGGCCAACAGCCGGTCAAAAATATTCAACCTGGTTTGCTTTATGATAAGACGCATGAAATTGCTCAGCTTTTGAATGCCGGAAGTTTTAAACATATGGTGGTCAATGACGCCAATGGGGTCCGCCATGTGTTTTTCACCTTTAAGGATGTTTTTATAACCGTTGGCTTGCGGCGCGAACAATCGGTTAAAAAGTTTTTGCAGCAGTTTAAGGCAAAGTTCGAAGCCCCAGTAAGATTTTAGGAGAGCGCGATGGATCAGGCGATTGCCACGTTGAAGAAGCTACCAGGCGTTTTAGGCGTCTGTGTCTATGATGCAGAGCAGAAGGTGATGATCAATCGCATGCCTCCCTTTCTTTCGCAAGAGGCATTAGCGGAACTTGGCGAGCAGTTGAAGGAGGTCTTGGCTCTTGCACGCGAGAAGCTGAGCTACGCCAATGAGATGACGCTTCATTACGATGAGGTTTCATTGTTTGTCCATACATTTGCCGATGAATCCATCCTTGTTTTTGGTGAACCCTACATGAATGGACGGATGGTGAGTTATTCCCTCAATATGCTTAGTAAGCCAAAAACGGCAGAAGCTGAGGGAGGAAACGAGGTTGCTGCAACAGAAATAAAAGCGACGCAAGGGGTTGATTTTAGTGGTTATGTCCCCGATTTAAAACAGCGGCTGGCTAAAATTATTGGTCCGATGGCTGACATTGTTTTTGACGACGCATTGACTGCCTGGCATCGCGCAGAAGATCCATCCTTCGACCATCTGCTTAAAATTCTTGGTGAAGAACTTGATGATGCCGAGAAGTATGAGCGTTATCTGGAACTTTGCTCGGAAATTGTCGAGAAAATACGACAATGGGAGCAGCAGAGTGGCTAAGGTGGCTGACTTTATCAAGGCGTTGAGTGCTTTGTCTGGTGTTGATGGCTATCTGCTTGCAGAGGGACGCGGCCAAATTCTTTCTCACAATCTATCCGACTGTGATTCTTACATGCCCTGGGTACAGACGCTGGTTCAGCGCTGCACGTTGTTGTCTGCCTCTCTTAACGGGGATCAGCTTAGAGGTCTGTTTTTTCAGGAGGATGACCGTTTGATTTATCTTTTTCCGATCCGGCAGTATCAGCTTGTCGTCATGCAACACGCCGAAAGTCACAACGTTGATCTTTTTGAACAAATAGAGGCTCTTATTCAAGAGACGGTTGAGAGTGGTTAAAGGCTTCGAGAAAAGAGGGTGTGACCATGTCTGAGAGAACGGAAAATAGTAGGAGGCTCTGTGTGTTTTTGCGCCATAAACAGATGAATCGCGACCGATTCGATCAAAGCAAACACGCGATAAAGAAAGTTCTTTTTTGTCTGATGTTGTCTCTGTTTGGATTGTCTTTAACCTCTGTTGCCAGCACAGCCGAAGAGCTGCAATCCGATCTTGATCACAAGGCCTATCTTTTGGCGCAGCAGTGTCGCGATGAAGTTGTCAGTCAGTTTGAGCTGTTGCTCTCTTCGGGGCGGTTAACCGTCGGCCAGCTTTTTGACACGTTTTACATTCCCATTCCCAACACGGACCCGCAGAAATATCGTACACAGTACGATACGTTGAGCGATGAAATCTTGCGACCCATTCTTGATAAATATCTGGCAAAAGATCCGCATTTTGTTTTTTGCATCGTGGTTGATCGCAACGGTTATCTGCCAACGCATAATACCCATTTTGCCCAGCCTTTGACCGGTAATGCCGCCGTCGACAGTATGAAAAACCGCACGAAAAGGATTTTCAATGATCGTACCGGTCTTGCCGCCGCGCGGAACCTGCAAACCTATCTGTTGCAGCGCTACAGCCGTGATACCGGTGAGCAGATGTCCGACCTCTCCATCCCGATTACGATCAGTAAACGTCATTGGGGAGCTGTACGAATTGGCTATAAAACAAATTGAAGTGACTTTTCTAAATAAAAACCTGCACTTAATTCGTATATAATTGGGGGGCACATGTTTAAAAAAATTGGTGTAAAAGTAACGGTGTATGTCAATGTGCTGTTGTTGATCGTTATGGTGGTTGGGGCCTGGTTCCTTGTGGGGCAGCAGAGCCAGCATTTAGAACAACAATTGTTGGAACGGGGCAAAATCGAAGCGATCCTCGGCGCACGTTTTACCGGTCGCATACTTGAAGAAGCCATTGACAACGGTGTGTTCAGTGTCAAAGATGCCTTTGATACCGAGTATGAAGAGATTCCCGGATTTGTTCCGGCAAAATATCACACCCGATACGATTTTTATCTGGATAAGGCGCTTCTGGCCATTGAAGATGAATTTCTCAAAGATGAAAGTGTTGTTTTCGCTGTTGCTGTCGATGTGAACGGCTATCTGCCCACGCACAATACCCTGTATCAGCAGCCGATTACCGGTGACGTTGAAAAAGATAAAACCGGCAACCGTACCAAGCGGATTTTTAACGATCCGGTCGGCTTAAACGCAGCACAGAATCTTGAGGAGGGATTTCTTCAGGTTTATGCACGTGATACCGGTGAAACGATGTGGGATATCTCCGCCCCGATTATGGTTAAAGGAAAACATTGGGGTGCCTTTCGCATCGGGTTCTCACTGGCGAAGGTGAATCAACAGAAAATGTTACTGCAGCAGTCGCTTATGATCACGTTGTTGACCATTCTGGTTATTTCCATTGTTGCTGTTGTCGTCACCGTCGGCAGAGCCCTTCATCCTCTTGAAAAACTGACACAGGCCGCATCGGATCTGGCCGACGGCAAGGTGGATGAGGCCATCACGGCAGAATCGAAGGATGAAGTTGGTAAACTGGCCGATGCACTTGAACGGCTGCGGGTCAGTCTGAAGGTGGCAATGGATCGTTTGCGCAAGAAAAAAACGTAACGTTTCAGTGCAACTTCACAAAAATTAGCAGCATGTTGAAAATGCGCTTTGCGTCTTGCTCACAAAATCAAGGACTTGAAAAACGGTCCTTGATTTTGTGAGTCCATCCATGGGCTCCACAGGCAGCGAGTGCTCGGACACACTCCATTTTGTCATCGGAAAGAGCCTCAGTAGGAGCGAATTTATTCGCGAATTGTTCTGGACATTGATCCTTTGCATGATGGGAATTCGCGGTTGAAGCCGCTCCTACAATGTATAATTTCAAATAGGCTGACATATTAGCAGGATGGTGAAAAAGTCCCGCCCATGGGCTCAACAGCCTGCTAGAGAAAAGTCGGATGCATGTCGGAATTCTTCAGGCCGTCGACGGTTTTTCTCAACGCTGTCGCGGTGGGTCTTTAATCTCTTGGGGGTAATTTTTCGTAGCTTGCTGCAATGATACTCGCATGAGCGAGTATTTGCATCGGAGCCATAATGTCGCTGTTTTGTTGTATCATTTGGCATTTCCCGCAAAATACCGTTGAACCTGGTGCTTTAATGGTTTATGACAGATTTAAACACGTTTTTCTTTTTTACCATCACTGACGGCATCAGCTTTTTTACAGGAGTTTCCTATGGCGCGTCCCATTGATACCGCATGTCATCGCACAATCCCTTTAAGTACGGATTCCGACCTGCGCCGCAGCTATATGGTGGTTAATGAACCTCTGGTCGGCAATGTACGTTTTGGCCGTTTGTTGGAGGCGTTGGATAAGATGGCCGAGGACACGGCGCTGAATTATGTGCGTCAGACCTATCCGGAGGCGCGGGTGGTTACTGCGGCCATTGATGAGATCATGATCATGGGGGCGGCGGATGTGAATCGCGATATTGTGCTGCATGCCCGCATCAACCATGTCGGACGCACCTCAATGGAGGTGGGGATTCGTGTTGAGCATCCCGGCGACCCCGGTGTGTATATTGCCTCGTGTTTTTTTACCATGGTGGCCCGCCTGGGCGTTGGTGATGATTCGAAGAGCGTGACGATTCCGCCTTTGGACTACCTTGATGAGCTGGAAAAAAAGCATTATGAGAATGCCATCGCCAGTCGCAAGGAGTACCGTAATCAACAGGATGCTGCTCAGGAACCACCCTGCCGCGAGGAGTACGAACTGTTGACCCGACTGCATAAGGCCCAGGATGAGCCGGGTTTTAAGGGCCTGCTATCCGGCAATCTGGTGGCGGATTCCTGGGAGCGGATGTATCCGGCTAAAGAGAATGTGCCGACGACGATCTTCGGCGGCTATCTGATGCGGCGTGCTTACGAGCTTTCTTCAATCTGCGCCGAGTTGGTGGCGCCGAACCGGCCGGTGATTGTTGCGGTGAATCGGGTCAATTTCTTTCACCCGGTGCGTCTGGGCGACAAGCTGCATTACACCTGTCGCGTGGTTTATACGGGAAAAACCTCTATTTCGGTAGAAGCCAATATCCGGCGCATCAGTCGTGACCGGACCAGCGAGGCGTTATCCAACTCCTGTCTGTTCACCTTTGTTAATGTTGATGATCATCTGAATCCGCTGCCGGTGCCGACGATTTATCCCACCACCTATTCAGAAGATGCTCTCTATTTACAGGCCTACCGGCGCAGCAAAAACCCTGGACGCCATCAGCGTAGAAAGTAGAGGCGTTACGGGTGTTCACTCAGGCTGATCCTGGCGTTGGGGCATCGGCCATGGTGACGGCCTGCACGCACGATGATTTATTTTGAGCAAAATGGACCGCTTGTTCTGCACGGTTTATGATACGCCCATTTCGATGATCAGATCGTAATCCTGACGCCTCTTCGCCGGATGATGCTTTTGTCGATCGTTGGTTCGGTCCTATTTCACTGAGAACCGATCTCCATAACACCATTATTAAGACCCGACCGCCTGTTGGGATGAGGGGCACATGATGCCATTGGTGTGGTTTTTCTTCGTCCTGCTGCTCCTCTGACGGCGTTGTTTTTTGCCGCGTCTTCTCTGCCTTGAATCTGGCGAACTTTTTACGAATTGTCATGTTAGCGTTGCCATTGCCGATGATGGTCTGTTGTTTCAGTGCGGTTTGGCTTATGATGGGCAGGCATAATCCATGTCTCTTTGTCGCATCATGCTGAGAGTGTGAACCGCGGCTTTTCAAAAGGTTTTGTATGCTGGCCATCATCACGATTTTTTTTCCTGTCTGGGCCATAGCCTGTTCTGTTGTGGCCTTTTGTTTTCCGCATCCGTTTGTCCTGCTCAAACCCTCTATCGTGCCGTTGCTGACGTTTATCATGTTTTCAATGGGGCTGACACTGACGCCGGCTGATTTCAGACGTGCTCTGACGCGTCCCAAAGCCATGGGTCTTGGTGTGGCAGTGCAATATATTATGATGCCTGCGGCGGCCTATTGGCTCTCCCGCCTGCTCGGACTGCCTGGTGATCTGGTGGTTGGCATGGTCCTGGTCGGTAGCGTGGCCGGTGGCACAGCGTCCAACGTGATCACCTATCTGGCGAAGGGCGATGTGGCTTTGTCCATCACCATGACGTTGCTGTCGACACTGCTTTCCGTGCTGGTGACGCCTTATCTGACCTTGCTGTATGTGGGGCAGACTGTGCCTGTCCCAGCCTCGGCCATGTTGCTCAGTATCGCTAAAATGGTTGTTATTCCACTGCTATCCGGGCTTTTTATCAACCGAGTGCTCGGTGAACGACGTCAGCGTATCGAACCCTGGCTGCCTTTTTTGTCCATGGTGGCCATCGTCACAATTATCGCCATTGTCGTTGCCCTGAACCAGGCCAATCTTACCCAAGTCGGGCCACTGGTGTTTGTTGCGGTGATCCTCCATAATGGTTTTGGTCTCGGCGTTGGCTACGCTGCAGCACGTCTGGTAGGTTTTGACATCAAGATAGCCCGTACCATTGCCATCGAAGTCGGCATGCAGAATTCCGGTTTGGGGGTGGCTCTTGCCAGTCAATATTTTGCGCCGTTGTCGACACTGCCCGGTGCAGTATTCAGCATCTGGCACAATATCTCCGGTTCGATTCTCGCCGGGTTCTGGGGCCGTGCTGACCATAAAGGGGGTTACTGAAAATGACTGTGGGAAACATAAATGAAAGAGCCGGACGTGCAACCGCAGAGTGACTTTTCGCTGCAACCCGTTCCTTATGCCCAGCGTCGTGGCTTTTGGTCGATGTTGATCGTGATGATGGGGTTCACCTTCTTTTCCGCCAGCATGTGGACCGGTGGAAAGCTCGGCACCGGTTTGTCGGCAACATCGTTCATCCTGGCCGTCTTGGGGGGCAATCTCATTCTCGGCATTTACACCGGAATACTCGCGCATATTGCCGCCATAACGGGCTTGTCCACGCATCGGCTGGCGCATGCCTCGTTTGGTGTCCAGGGTTCGTGGTTGCCATCTGTCTTGTTGGGGGCGACACAAGTGGGCTGGTTTGGTGTTGGGGTTGTTATGTTCGCACTGCCGGTCCACAAAGTGACCGCTGTTCCGCTGCCGCTGCTAATTGCCGTTGGTGGTTTTCTGATGACGACGACCGCGTATTTCGGTATTCGTGCTTTGACGGCCTTGAGCCTGGTTGCCGTGCCTGCCATTGCCGTGTTGGGACTGTTCTCTGTTGGTGAAGCTGTTGGTACCTCCGGTGGGCTGGTGTCTTTGTTCGCCATGGCACCGGAAGCGCCATTGAGCCTGTCCGTCGCTCTGACTCTCTGCGTTGGTTCTTTCATCAGCGGTGGCACACTCACGGCTGATTTTACCCGTTATGCACGCAGCAGCCGGGTTGCGGTGTCAACGACGGTACTGGCTTTTTTCCTCGGTAACTCTTTGATGTTTATCTTTGGAGCCGTTGGTGCAGCGGTTTATCAGCAGGCGGATATTTCCGAGGTGATGTTGCGACAGGGTTTGATTGTCCCGGCAATGCTGGTACTGGGCTTGAATATCTGGACAACAAACGACAGCGCTCTTTACGCATCCGGACTGGCTTTCGCCAATATCACGGGTTTATCCAAAAAAAAGATGGTGCTTGTCAATGGAGCTCTGGGGTCGCTGTGTGCTGTTGTTCTCTACCAGCACTTTGTCGGTTTTCTGACCGTGCTTGGTTCCTGCCTGCCACCCATCGGGGCGATTATTATCAGTGATTATTTTTTCCACGACAAAAAACGCTGGAGCGATTCCACCGAATTCAAGGCCGGCATAAGGCTGGCAGCAGTTATGGCGTGGATTTTCGGTTGCATTGCCGCCCATCTCTTGCCGGGCTTGCCTCCACTCAACGGTTTAGCCGTTGCCGCCCTGGTGTATCTGTCTTGCGAGTTCATAAGCAAATTGCGGCGCCCCTCGTTGTAGCTCTCCGGTCGGGCTTATCCGCTGTCTCGACAGGAGCCGATTTTTCTAGCATCATCTTGCCGCGCAGTGCAGACGAAGCTGGGTCTTTTTGTGGTCGATGAGCTCACATTTTAGACGGTTACACTCTTTCAGTGAAATTTTGGCTCCTTTGAGTCCGCCGCCAAGGGCGATTTCAGACAGATAGATTTTTTCATCTTCGCCGTTGGAAACCAAGAAAAGATCAAGGTGGGCAAATGGATAGTCGCCCAATGCCATCACTTCACGGCAAAAGTCGATATACTGCTGTGCCAGAGGAAATGTGCGACTGGCACCGCCACAGCCGAGATTATTGCGGAAGTTCTGTAAGTTTTCCCGCCCATAGGCTTCGACGTAATCGCCAACCACCACCACGCGAATGTCGGAATAGTGCTCCAGAAAAGGTTGGAGGACAAAGGGTTCTTTGCAGGGTTTGAGTGCATAGAGAAGCTCCATGTCATTCCATAGATGAATTCTGGACCCACCGCTGCCCCGATCTTCTTTGGTGACCACTTTGGTGATGCCAAGCTCTCCATAGGCGATGACGGCGGACAGCAGGTCCTGGCGGCAGGAGATCACACGTGTGTGCGGGATCATATAGTCGCGAAATAATTTTGCCTGGTTGACTTTGGAGCGGCAGGAAAACTGGCAGAAAGCCGACGGAACGAGAATTCCACCCTGTCGCTCTTCGATCAAGGCGTCAAAAGGGGTTCTGCGGTGGTCAGCATAGGGTTTGTTGTCGGAGGGTGCGTCTTCCATAATGAATTTCCTCATCGTAATTTTAGGGCGGATTGCTGACGGAGTCACAATGGCTCGCATCGGGAATGTACAAACTTTCTACAAGATTTTTAGGGAGAAAAACAGGAAAAAAGATCGCTCTTTTCGTATAATCGTCTGTGATTGTTTTTCCTGATATGGCACGAGTAGCAGGGCCTGTTTGATGTTGACGTTTCTTGTTTCTGACGCAATCTATGACATTCTTTTGGAAGGATACAGATGAAAAAAATTGCTTTGTTTGTCTTTAATGGTGAAGCGATGTGTTTTATCCATGTTTTGCTTAACGCTCTGGACCTGCAGGAAAAGGGCTATGAACCGAAAATTATTCTTGAAGGCGCTTCGGTGAAACTGGTGCCGGAGTTCATCAAACAGGGCAGTCCCCTGAAGCCGTTATGGCAAAAATGTCTGCAGGCTGGTCTTGTTGACGGCGTTTGTAAAGCGTGTTCCGCCAAACTGGGAACGTTGGCCGCAGCTCAAGAGCAAGGACTCACTTTGCTCGACGATATGGCCGGTCATCCCGGTATGGCAGGCTATCGGGATAAAGACTTTGAAATTATCACGTTTTAAAGATGGAAGCAGGATCAACGAGGCGAGGCTGATGTGAAAAACATCTCCCTTATTCCCGATTCTGTATCTATGGCGCTGACCCTCGTTGGGCCGGGTTTTGCTCTCTCTTGATGGTCGCCAATGGCTGACTGTTGATCGTTGTCTTGACGCAGGCGGCTTACAAGATATAAACAGAATTAAGCTATGGTCAGAGTTTACAGCGAACTGTTTTGTTTCTGATAAAGCAGTTTTTCAGCGAACGCAGAGTTTGGAAATTGATCCATCACTTTTTGGAAGTATTCTGCGGCTGCCTCTGGAAAGCCCATGACATCGAGTAACCGGCCGTACTGATAAAGGGATTTTTCCAAAATCGAATGGGGCGTTTTGCTGTCCTTGCACAACAGTTCCAGACAGATTCCGGCTTGTTCAAGTTCATTGCGTTGATTGAAGTAGCCTGCCAAGCGGTAAAGGTCTTTTGCATTAACTCCCTTAAGGTACCCGCGATAAAAGTCCATGAAGGCGGTAGCGGCTTCTGAGATACGATTTTGCTGAATCAGCAGGCTGATGGCTTTGGGATAAAGTTCCGCCCCTTCCGCTGTTGCGTTGTATTTACTCTTGAGCTGAGCTAGGAGCAGCAGGGCCTCAGCATCGTTCGGATTATCTTTCAGAACAAGTCGTAATGAGTCTTCACCCGCCTCCGTATTGATACCCAGTTTTTGTCCGTGGACGCTGGTACTGCCGATTTCAAGATGGCGTTCTTTGAACGCGTCGCGACTCAGTTTGAAAAATGTCGCCAGTCCGATTCCACCTAACATGCCACCAATGTGGGCCCAGTGACCAATCATGGAGTCTTGGCCGGTGAGTTGACCAATCCCTCCACTCAGGTCAGCGAGAAAAAACAGACCGATGATGACCAGAGCATTGAGACGCACTTTGAGGCTGACAGGTAAAATTAGCGAGAAGATCCCCAGAATGGGCAATGGGAAGACCATGCTTTTAAAATAGCATCGGACAGCGTAAATTCCCATGACGCCGGCAATCGCTCCTGAAGCTCCCAGGCCATGTACCGCTTTTCCAAGGAACAGTGCATTGATGAGCACTGAGAGCAGGCTGGCGAAGACTCCGCTAAGGAGATAGAAAACCAGATGGCGCTTCCAACCAATTCTTTTTTCAACCACGGTTCCGACGGCCCATAAAAATAACATGTTGCCCCACAGGTGGGCACTGCTGGCGTGAAGAAACATGGAGGTACACAGGCTGGTCGGGATATTCCAAGCGTTGGGTTCCAATGGGAGGAAAAGGAGGTTCTTGACCAGAAACTCTGGATTTGCATTTACCTCATAGAGATAGAAAATCAGGATATTGATCAGAATCAGACTATAGGTGACGACAGCGACATCCTCTTTTCTCTTTTCACCGGTGGTGTACATGACCGGCATAAAGGTGATGTGTTCGGCCAGAACTTCGGTGGGAGAACGATCTTCTACAGTCGCCTGCATTTTGATGTAAAAAAGAAAAATCACCGGGAAAAACAGCATAAACATGCCGATGAAACTGCTGAGAAAGGATTGCAGACAAATAATGCCAACGATAACGGCAAATGCTTTTAGAATGAACAGCAGTTCCTGATGTTGGTCGAAATAGCTGGTTTTATGATGATTCTCCAGGTTGGAGGGAGCCTGTCCTGATGTGATCTGCTCCTGACGTTGACGGTATTTTTTGAACAGGATGCCACATCTGGCGCAGCTATCCTCCGCCTGCTCGGTGGCTCCACATTTTGGACAAGTTATGCCGCAGGGTTCTTTAGGGTGCAGTTTTTTGGTCTGGTCAGACGAGTTGTTCTCGTTGCTATGCTGTACTAATTCGCAACGGGCTCCTGTTTTATCAAGAACGTTATATCTAACATTGTAAGCGAATTAACTCCCCGGAAATTATAAAAAAACATAGTAAAACAACAGCCTGTTTCCTGCTCCATTTTGTGTAATGGTCAACGAATGCAACGTTTACGCAAAGGAGGCATTTTATGACGCAAGCACAAGACAGGTTACAACAGTTCAGGAAGTTGCGCGAATCCATTCGCGGCTGCAAAACGACACTGGTGGTCGGGATTGATATTGCCAAGGATAAACATCATGCTTTTTTCGGCGATGCAAACGGCAGGACGCTTTGGAAAAAATTGATCTTTTACAATACCATCGAAGATTTTAAAAAGCTTCAGGCCATGGCGGATAGCCTGATGGTGAAGCACACGTTGAAAAAATGTGTCTATGGTGTCGAACCAACGGCTTCTTATCACAAACCACTGGCTGAATATTTGATTCGCAACAACGAGCAGGTTGTTTATGTCTCCAATGTTGCCGTAGCCAAAAACAGAACGTTGCTGGATGGCCGCTGGGACAAAAACGACACCAAGGATGCCGCGAATATTGCTGATCTGGTTAGTCAGGGGCGCTGCCAATTTTATGATCCCGGCGAGGATGCGATCCGTGAATTACGCAGTTTGCTCGCTTATCGGGCCAAGTTAAAAAAGCAGGAACACGGCTTGCGAATGCGCATCCGCAACAATTTACTGGCCCAGTATTTCCCGGAATTGGACAAGCAGATGCCCCAAGGCGGGCAAGATGGCCTCATTCTCGATCTCATTGCCAACGATTTCGACCCGGCACGCATTGCCGCGATGTCCTTTGACGATTTTCGCCGGGGCTACCAGATGCAAAAACGCTCCATGGCTCAAGAACGCCTGTTAGAGGCCATCTGGCAGGCCAGTCAGCTTTCCGTCGGCTGCGCCTTGCCCGACTCGGCAGCCTGGGAGGGCCGCGCACTGGTCGAACAGCTCCGTCAGGTGCGCCAGATCAAGCATGACTTGGAAAAACGACTCAAGGACGTTGCGCAAACGTTCCCGGCCTACGCCTGTCTGCTGACAATCCCCGGCTTTGGCCCCATCGTCTCAGCCATGACCCTGGCGGCCATTGGCGATGCCAATCGCTTTACCAGCCGCAAGCAGGTCCTGCGTCTGGCGGGACTGGACCTCAGCGCTTCACGAAGCGGCAAGAAAAGCGACAGCGCGATACCTGTCATCTCCAAACAAGGCAAAGCCGGATTGCGCTATGCCCTGGTGCAGGCGGCACAAATTGCCAGCTACAAAGATGCAACCATCCGTACCTATTTTACCGGCCTGCTCAAAGGGCGGGAAATGGAACGCGGCATCAAGTTAAAGATGCGGGTCAAGTTGGCGGCCAAAATGCTGATTATTGCCTGGACCCTGATGAAACGGAACCAGGCGTTTGATTCCGACTGCTTCACAAGGACGTGATTGCTCCTTAAACAGTCGGCGGCGAGAAGAGCCCGATCAAGAACGTTGAGGCAATGGACCTCGGGCGGGACAAACAAGGGCCTCTCACTGGAATCTTGAAGCTTGGATAAGGAATGCTGAGGCGGCCCTGTTCCCACTGCGGGCAGGGGATGCCGGATACTCGTAACGATGAAACTCAAGATTCGCCAAGATGTGGGACAACGCCGGTATAGACACAATGGGACAGGTGCGTGAAAAGTCAGGCTCAAGCTTTAACTAATTGATTTACTTGAGAAATATTTTTTTATTGACCGGGGTAAAATAGAATGTCTTTATAGCGTTCGGCGGTTGCCAGGTCGAGTTTCTTTTTAAGGATCATTTCTTCACCTGAAAACAGTCGGTCTAACATTTTTTCGTCAAACTTCGTAAGTTTTGCCAGATTGTTGCGTACTTCATCTTGCTCATAGCCGTACAGAAGCTTGCCTTGAAAGGTAATGTTGTAAAGAGAATCCGACACTGATTTTCTCCGTTGAATAGGATTGCTGAGGTGAGTTTTAAGCTATGGGACTATGTTGTTTTTAATATGTAGATCTTATATTTTTTAAATACATTAGTAAGTCAATATTTGTCAATTTTTTCACACAATTCGCCATTTAAGACAAAGTGAGCCCTCTCTTTGTAAAGAGCTTGGGGGAGAGAACAATCAAACTATGGCAGGGAGAATTCGGAATGGTTTTTCCAGTCATTGATGCTTCCGGGCGGAGGAGATTACCCGGCTGGCCGTTTGTCTGACCAATGAGAGACTATTAAATACACCGGAGTCAGTTATTTTGATGTGGATATGCCAGAAGCCGTGCGTTTGTGTCAGCGCTTTTAGGAAAACGGTCAAGACAGTGTGGTTGCGGCTCAGGATGGTGACGACAGCTCTGTGAGAGAGTCCTTCCCTCTATGGCGAAGGGGCTTTTGGCATTGTCCGGGATTTATGTGCAACCGGCTTACCGCTCCAAAGGCGTGGGCTGGCAATTGATTGAACCTCTGGTGATGGTTGCCAGGGTGAAACGCTGGAAGCGTTTTGAATTGTGGCGTTTTATCAGGCCAATGGCGTTGAAATGATCGGCGGCTACAAGATCAAATATGTTGTGAATAGTGATTTCACTCAAAAACAAAAAAGCGTATGATTCAGCGGTTATTTTCGCAGATAATTCTCGAGCCTGAAGTGTGAATCTTATGACGTTTGATACGGCTTTTCTGTGGGTGGTAACCCTGTTGCCCATTGTCATCAGCCCCGGTCCTGCCAACATTCTTTTTGCCGCATCCGGCAGTACTTTTGGCGTTAAAGGGACCGTGCCATTTTGGCTGGGGGCAAATATTACTGGACTGTTTCAAAGCGTGACCGTCGGTTTCTGTATTGATTATATTGTTTCAGTTTCGCCACGAATTCTCGACGGTATCAAGTATGCCGGAGTTGTTTTTCTGCTCTATCTGGCGGTGAAGTTTTTCAAGATGTCCTGTCGTGAAGGGCAGATCCTCAAACCTCTGGGGTTTAAGGATGGTGTGATTGTCGAACTGTTGAATGCCAAGTTTCTGCTTGTTCCCACCATTATGTTTTCCCAGTTCTATACCCCCGGTCCCGGAAGTGCGCAACGTATTGTTGGTCTGGCTTTGGCGCTATTGATGTTGACCTTGACAACCAATATGATCTGGATTGTTGGAGGCAACTCTTTGGCGGCTTTTGTTGCCAATGCGCGTCACCAGAAAGCTCAGGGTGTTTTGTTTGGCTCATTGCTGACGGTTACAGCAATTTGGTTGGGCTGGCAGGGCTGACCTCAGGCGGTTTTGACACCGTTGCGTCCTGCTTCTTTGGCCTCGTAAAGAGCCTTATCCGCCAGATTGATTCATACCATCCGGTCGATTCTATCCCCTTGCTGCAGACTGACGGTAATATGATCTGCCATGGCGGACCAGACGTGTTGCACCTGGATTCTGATCTTTTCTGCAACCTGAGCTGCGGCCGGATCGTCGGTTTCCGGGCGCAGGGCGATGAACTCTTCTCCTCCATAACGAGCCGTACCATCGCGAGGACGAGAGACGCGTTTTTCAATGGCTCCGGAAAAAGAAAGGTCGTAACGTGACTTTGTTGATGACCTTTTTTCGCTACTCCAGTAGGTTAAGCGTGGTTTGTTGACATCTGAATTTTCTTAGCAGCGATAAAAGGATTGATTGCCTTGGATAGTATTGAATATTTTGATCGACAGAATGGACAGCTTTGTCGCGAAACCGTTATGGGCGATGCTGCGATTAAATGGGCCTATCAAACCATGAGCGGCCAATGGTGCTCGCAGCTTTTATTCGGCACGTCTTGGCTTAGTCGTGCTCTGGGCTGGTATTTCGATTCACCGTTGTCCAAAGGTAAAATTGATTCGGCCATTACTGATCTCAACATTGATGAGAGCGAGTTTGCCGAGCCCAGAGAAACGTTTGCCAGCTTCAATGCTTTTTTTACCCGCAAGCTCAAAGAGGGGGCACGGCCTTTTTCAGAGGACCCCGCCCATTTTTTGTGTCCGGCAGATGGTCGTTTGCTGGTTTACGAGGACATTGAGGGGGAGAGCCTGGTTGCCGTGAAAGGGGTGGAAGATCGGTTGGATGCTCTGTTTGGCCGGCCGATGGCTGAATTTTCCGGGGGCAAAGTAGCCGTGGTGCGCCTGTGCCCGGCAGATTACCATCGCTATCACTTTCCCTGTGATGCAACAGTGGCGGATTCGGTGGCTATTGCCGGGCAATACCATTCGGTCAATCCCATGGCCCTGAAAGCCAAGCCGCGGGTTTTCTGTGTCAATAAGCGTTCCTACACGCTTCTGGACAGTGATCGGTTTGGTCGCTTGGCATTCATGGAAGTGGGGGCGTTTGGTGTTGCCGGGATTCACCAGACCTATCAAGGCAAGAGCGTTGAGCGCATGCAGGAAAAAGGCTACTTTGATTTTGGTGGTTCTACCGTGGTGCTGGTGTTTCAGCACGATGCCATTGTTTTTGATGACGATCTGCTGAAAAACAGTGCCGCTGGAATCGAGACGCTGGTCAAAGTTGGCGAGACGATCGGTCACCAACCGTGACCTGTTTTGCTTGAGTTAAATGCACCAAGGGCGCTCATCATTTTTGTGGTGAGCGCCCTTGGTGCATTTAAGAGAGGTGATCGAAAAAAACAGCTCTCGGCAAACCTTTTGTCGGTTGACTTTGTTGATCTATCCAGCACCCTTATAGAATCACTGTTAAGGAGGGGGCTATGGAATGTTTACTGGATCATATTGCATTGAATGTTGAAGACGATGATCGGATGCTGGTGTTTTATACGGAGGTTTTAGAATTACTGAAGTTTAGAGTTTCGTGATCTTTGAAAATTTGTCGAAGTTGAAAAAAAGGCGTTGACACCACGGCCACTGTGTGTGGCCGCGCCTTCAAAGCCGATTGTCATATTGGAAAGCTTTGAAGGCGCGGCCTCTAGAAGAAAGTTCCCCCTTTCTTCCGGAGGCCGCTATGGATACCAAGGGATACGGCAATATCCCCCAGTCCCTGTACGACGCTATCACATTTCTGGCCCAGGCGCTGCCCAAACGTTCGGTTCCGACTTTTCTGGAACTGCTGTTCGGCGCGATGCTGACCCAGAATGGTTTTGTCACCGAAGCCTGGTTGGCGATCAGACCTAAGCGTCATTGGACCAGTTATTTCAAATGGTTGCAGAAGGGCCGCTGGTCCTGGGTTGCGCTTGGATTACAAACGGCTCGACTCGCTTTGCAACGAACAGAATGTTCGCGCTGCTATGTCGCCATAGACGATACGGTGGTTTTCCGCTGTTCGCGCAAGGCTCCCGAATCACGCATCCACCATCAGCATGGTTGCAAGGTCAACCGACCCGTTTATGTCCGGGGACAGAACTGGGTGACCATGGCTCTGGTGTTGCCACAGGGGTGGCGTTCTCTGGCCTTGCCGATTCTTTCCCGTTTATCCAGAAGCACAGGCAACAGCGGCAAACTGGTCGCGGCCAAGACTTTGCTCCGGGTGACTCGGCCTCTGTTCCATGGACGCCTTGTGACGCTGCTGGTCGATTCCTGGTACATGCGCAAGTCGCTGCTGCTTCCGGCCCAGACTCTGGGTTACCAGGTCATCGGCCAGGTGCGCAAGGACACAGCGCTCTATCGACCGCCGCCATGCCACAACGGCAAACGCGGGCGGCCCCGTAAATATGGCGATAAGCTGACAGCTGAGCGTGTCGCTGAATTGCCCATGATCAGCCAGAACCTTTTTCTCTACGGGCAATGGCAGACGGTTCATTATCGCAGTTGCGTTGCCCGAGCCCGCTTCCTTGACGGACAACAGGTTCGCGCGGTCTGGTCTCAGATTGAAAACAAAGATGGAACCTTGCGTCAGCCCCGGCTCATCTTGAGCACCGATCTAAGCTTGTCAGCCGCACGCATCCTGCTGGCGTATAACCGCAGGTGGTCCATCGAGGACCTGTTCAATCAGCTTAAGAACCATTGGGGCTGGAAGCAGACCTGGCAGCAAACACGTCAGGTGCTGCATCGCTGGACACAGATTCTTTCAACCGGCTATGCGCTGCCACAGTTGTTGGCTCAACAGAACAGTGAACAGGTGAAAGACCTCGCCTCTCTCTGCCCTTGGAGAGACAAACAGCCGATCACGGCCGGGCGTGTGCGCCAAGGGTTGCAAAGGATTTTTGGTCATGTCGATATCCGCAGCCACTGGAACCCGAAGTCGGGAAAATTCAGCCCTCAAAACCGGGGCAAAAAACCGGATCGGCCACCTGATCCACACAAAACAGCTTAACTTCGACAATTTTCAGTTATTAATGAACGCTTCCCAGCGCCGAATCAGGCTGGCTTGGGGAGGGGTGTAATTCTAAACTTCAGTTAGAATTACCAAGTGAGCGTTTAACCGCCTATCGTGCCGGGAAGGTGCCGTTTGCCTCGGTGCGCCTCAATGCCGATACCGTCATTGATCTGTTTCCCAAAAAACTGTGGGCCAAGCAGCCGGGGCAACAACGTGGGTTGTTGAACCATTTGTGCATGGCGGTGAGCAAAAGCCAGTGGCAGGCATTGCATGAGCGTTTGCTGGAACATCAGGTGGAGATTGAAACCGGGCCGGTGCCACGGTGGGGCGCGCATGGCCTGGGGACATCCATCTATTTTCGTGACCCGGAAGGAACCCTGCTTGAAGCACGCTATTATGAGTCGAAGACACCGAAAGGGGAGTGTCTTCTCAGTTCGTGATCGTGACGTGTTACAGGGTATTCAACAAAGGAGCTGTAAATGACTGACGAATCTGCCGTGGTGACAAAGAGCAGTGAAAAAACCGCAAAGTTGATCTATATCCTTTATCTGGTTGGCATTGTCGTGGGCATTACCGGGATTATTGGTGTGGTGATGGCCTATGTTTATCGTGGCGATGCGCCGGGTTGGTTGCGCAGTCATTACGCGTTTCAGATCCGAACTTTCTGGATCGGTCTTTTGTACCTGTTTGTCGGCGGTGTGGCATCTGCTCTGTTGATCGGTTATTTGCTGCTGCTGTTTTGGCTGGTGTGGTTGGCTGTGCGCTGTGCCAAAGGTCTTAAAGCGCTCGAAGAGAAGCAGGCACCGCCGAATGTCATGGGCTGGTTGTTCTGACGCAAGCCGAAACGTCGATCTCTGTCTTATTCACAACATCAAGGACCGGCAAGACCGTCCTTCATTTTGTGAGCAGTTCCGTGGCTCCTCAGGCTGTTTTTAAGCAGCCACTGCTAAAGAAAAACCTTCAGGACGCCGATAGATAGGCCAGTGTTCTATTAACACTCAATCAAGGAGTCTGCCATGCCGTCTGTTTCTGACTCGTCTTTTTCAACCTCCCGATTATCCGTTGCGGATTTGACGCCTCTGAATATTCCCGACAGCATGTTGAAGTTTGATGAGACGTTGTCTCGTGTCCACTTTCCTGTCGAGGAGAACAGTGAGGAGATCGTCGCCCAGTTTGAACGGCAGAATCAGATCAAACTGTTTGCCGTGTTTCAATCAAATGGCAAGATCATCGGCAATGTGCTTGAAAATGGCTGGAGCCGCATGGAGAGCATTCTCGATGGCAAGGGGACAGGATCGATCTGGGATGATATCTCTCAGCTCGGTTTCAGCGGCCGTGATGCCGCGGAATATCTGACAGAGCGCCTTGCCGACCAATTGCGTCAGCGCTATCCGGACCTTGAGGTGATGTCTTTTGACGATGCCGAGGCGCCGACCAGCGGCGACTACCAACACCAGGTGGCCGCCGGCAAAACGTTTTCCGCGCAGATTCCCACGGCAGACGTTGCGCACCATCAGGCGCAAACCAGTTATGATTTGTTCAGCGCTTTATTTCTTCAGGATGATGCCTGATCTCTCTTTTCTCTGACGTCACTTAAAAACGCCGTCCTTGTCGCATGACAGGACGGCGTTTTTTATTCGCAATTTGGGTTCAATACCCCGCAGTTCACTGCGTGATTGAGCAAAGATTGCAGGCTGTTGATACCCCGCTGCTTGCGGCGGGGTAGTTCATTTTGATACTTTTTTCGTTGCGCTCTGCCCCATTGAATTTTACCGGGAAAGATATTTTTTATCCTCTTTGTTGACTCGTGCCCGTCAGGCAACATCTGACCGCATTTATTTCACATGAAAATGAGGTCTATCATTTAACTTCCTGAAAACTCGGCTAAACTTGGAACATTGGAGTTTTGACGAACATTCATGTTAGAGGCAACCTACAAAAGCAGGGAGAAAGAAAGTTATGAAAAATTTGCCAATCAGTTTTAAGATCTGGATTCTGGTGATTGCCGTCACCTTGTTCAGCTTTATCGTAGGAATTTTGGGTTACAATACGTTGAACAAGGTCGCCAGTCTGGCGGTCGAACAGACCGGGGCGGTGATGATGGAAGGACATCGTGACAAACTCAAAGCCTTGACCGATGTGATGGCGATCACCCTGGGGGAAGCGATTCACTCCCTGGACAGCGAAGAAGAGCAAATTGAGCGTCTGCGTACCCTGAATACGCCGGTGGCGTTTTATCCTGATAAATCCGGTTATTTTATGATTAATACCCTCCAGGGACTGGTGGTTTCACTTCCCCCTAAGCAGGCTCTGGAGGGTAAAGATTTAATTGACATGAAAGATGAAAATGGCGTTTTGATTATTCGCGATCTGATCAAGGCCGCCAAGTCGGGCGGTGGTTTTACGGAATATGTCTGGCCGAAACCGGGCAGTGACGTGTCGCAGCCAAAATTGAGTTATGGCACATTGATTCCTGGGACCAACTTTCTGGTGGCTACCGGAATCTATGTTGATGATGTTGATGCCAGAAAATCTGAATTGAATGCGGTGATCAATCATACCACCCGTCAGGCGCTGTGGTGGGGGCTTGGAATCGTTGTTGTTTGCTTTGTGGTGATCATCCTGCCGCTGGTCTTTGTTCTGTTGCGCCAAATTGTGCGTCCTTTGGTGGCTCTGAAAGGGGTGGCCAACCAGATTGCCGATGGCGACATGGCTGTTGAGATTGACCACAGTTCCGGTGACGAAGTCGGAGAACTGGCAAAATCGCTGAAGCTGATGGCTGCTAATCTGAAACAGCATGCTGATCTGGCCGCTGAAATTTCCCAGGGTAATTTTGCCGTTGACGTGCATCTGGCTTCAGAGCGTGATCAGTTCGGCACCTCCATGAAAGCTATGGTGCATCAGCTTACCGACCTGATCGCTCAGATTCGTGCCGGCGGCGACCAGATCAGTTCTGCCAGCTCTCAAGTGGCGGACTCCAGTCAGACCCTGTCGCAGGGGGCGACTGAAACAGCGGCCTCTCTCGAAGAGATCAGCAGTTCCATCAATGAAATGGCCTCACAGACCCGCCATAGTGCCGATAGCGCCAATACTGCCAGTCAGTTGTCAAGTGAAGCAAGCAAGGCGGCGGCATCCGGTGGTGAAAAAATGCGCGCTATGGTTGCGGCAATGAATGAGATCAATGACGCCGGTCAAAATATCAATAAAATCATCAAGACCATCGACGAGATTGCTTTCCAAACCAATCTGTTGGCGCTGAATGCTGCTGTTGAGGCCGCGCGTGCCGGTCAGCACGGCAAGGGGTTTGCCGTGGTTGCCGAAGAGGTGCGTAACCTCGCGGCGCGCAGTGCCAAGGCTGCCAGTGAAACCGCCGAATTGATAGAGGGGTCGGTGGCCAGAACCGAGAACGGCACCGAAATAGCCCAACAGACCTCAGCGGCTTTGGAAGAAATTGTTGGAAGCATTACCAAGGTCGCGGATCTGGTCGCTGAAATTGCTGCAGCCAGTAACGAGCAGGCACAAGGCATCTCCCAGATCAATCAAGGCTTAGGACAGATTGACGAGGGCGTTCAGCAGAATACCGCCACGGCCGAAGAGTCGGCAGCCGCTGCGGAAGAGTTAAGTGCTCAGGCCGCCCACCTCAAGCAATTATTGAGTCGGTTCAAACTGGCTGGACACGCCCAGACCTTTGTTGAAACGGCACCACAACCGTCAGTGACTGCAGTTACGCCGCCATCAAGTGCCCCATCGGGCTGGGGAGCTGCTCAGGGTACAGCGCAAATCAGTCTTGATGATGACGAATTCGGCCGTTTCTAGCAGGCCGTTGAAAACAGCCTGTGGAGGCCATGAACGGGCGACCAACATCAAGGACCGTTTTCAAGTCCTTGATGTTGTAAGTAAGCCGGAAATTGCGCATTTTCGACTAGCGCCGTTCAGAAGCCCCCGGATGGGACGTTTTCAATATCCTGCCAGTGTTCGGACATCCTCAATTTTGTCATCGGAAAGAGCCTCTGTAGGAGCGAATTTATTCGCGAATTGTTCTGGTCATTGCTCCTTATCATGCTGGGAATTCGCGGCTGAAGCCGCTCCTAGAATGTATAATTTCAACTATGCTGACGTACGAGCAGGAGGTTGAAAAAGTCCCGTCCGGGGATTTTTCAACGACGCAAGCCGAAAATGCGATTTCCGTCTTGCTCACAGTCTGTTTTTCAACAGCCTGCTAGATCTTGCCCTGTTGCGCAGCCGGGATAACCGGGCTGCGCAACAGGGACGCGTTGCCCGTCGTTTGTTGAACAATTTTTTTCGCAGTCGGGCGCTCGTTTAAACAATTCTGTCGTAAACTCGGGACTTTCCCAAGCCCTACCTGGGGCTGTCCCAGATGTTTACGGGCCATGGAACGGTGGTGGTTTGCACCGCAAAAGCTTGGGATATCCTCCCCCTTCGGGACAGTCTCGGTTTTGCTGCTTTTTCCTCCTAAACTCGTGCCATTCGTGACTCTTCCCCTTTTTTTCTCAGCGCAATCCATCTCTTTTACGCCATCCCCATCATTTAAATCCTGGGAGAACTGATTCATTTTTGGACCATGTGTGGTGCTGTTTGTCTTGATTAAATAGAACGAAATCTCTTTTCTTCCAAAGGTATGAGAATAAATAACATATTGAATTAATAAATCTTATTTATTTTTATTGTTGATTGAATATCGTTATTTTTATGTGTAACTTGGTTTGGTAGAACATTGTTATTTAATTTTACTGTGGCTCGGGGTTGCCCTTGTCCTGAAGGGCTACCGAACCGGTGTTTTTACAGGGAGGGGGCTGTGGACGATTCTGCCAAACTTTCACTGGAAAATATTCTGCGTAACTGTGTCATCGGGTTTACCGTCAGCTTCATCGCCCTGAGCCTGGGGGCAGCATTGGGCATTCTTTCCGGTCGGGGCGCTTTTTCAGGCATGTTGTCCGCTGGTGTCATCGCCTTGATCACCGCATTGTTGGGGGGAACGCGGGTACAATGTTCCGGTCCGACCGCGCCGATGAGTGCGGTCAGTGCCCTGGTGGTGGCGTTTGCCTATGAGCGAGTGGCCATGTCCAGCCAGGCGGATCAATTTATCAATCTGGTGTTTTTACTCACTGGGCTGTTGCTGCTGGCGATGGCATTGCTGCGGTTGGGTCGGTTTATTCGCCTGGTCCCCAATGTGGTGGTGTCCGGGTTTATGAGCGGCATTGCCCTGCTGATCTGGCAGGATCAACTTTATGTTGTGTTTGGCTGGGGAGACAAACTGGCCCTGAAAGGCGGCGTGGCTGCCAATGTTGTGGTCGTGGTGGCGACGCTGGTGCTGATTTTTGTTCTGGCGCCGGTGATGCGGCATCTGGTGGGACGTCGTGCCCGCTTTTTACCCTCAACCCTGCTGGCGATTATCCTGGTTTCCTTTGGCTGTGCGCTGCTGTGTCCTGAGGTTGAGAGAGTGCAGCTCAGCGGTTCCTTTGGTGATGCGAACTTTTTCAGTTTTATTCAGCAACAATGGCCACGCGATTGGTCCGTCGCTACCCTGAAAGCCGCGTTGCCGTTTTCCATCCAGCTGACATTGCTGTGTTACCTCGACACGCTCCTGACCTCGTTGGTTGTTGATAAAATGAGTGGTGAAGTAACGCGCCAAAATCAGGAGTTGATGGCGCAGGGCGTTGCCAGTGGCGTCTGCGCACTGGTTGGCGGAATTCCCGGAGCCCAAGCAACAATCCGTTCGGTACTGATGCTCAAGGAGGAAGCAACTCTGCGCCTGGCCGGTATCATGACCGGTGTCTTTGTTCTGATTGAAATGATGCTGTTTCAGGAATGGATCAATTATATTCCCAAGGCGGTGTTTGTCGGGGTGCTGATGAAAGTGGGCTACGATGTGTTTGATTTTATGCCGCTGCGTTTATATCTGAAGCAGCTTGTGACCAAGCGCTGGTATCAGTGGAAGGACTTTTTTTCGCGTCGCGATGAACGGGAAATCTATGTCACTAACCGCGAAGGATTGATGATCAGCGGCACTGCTGTGGTGACGCTGGTCATGGACCTGAATCTTGCTGTCGGCGGTTTTACTCTGCTGTTTTATCTGCACAACCTTGTGTTGAACCGGAACAATCCGATGCGCGACCTGGTGCCGGAGAAAGAAACCGAAGTGTTTTACACCGAGCAGTAGCTGCGGGGCCATCGGTTCTATTGTAGGCATGCCCGCCGCCACTGTAGCCGTTACCGCCACTGTGTTTGGCGACATACATGGCTTTATCCGCTTTGGAAATAAGGGTGTCGGCATCTTTTCCGTCACCGGGAAAGACACTGATGCCGACGCTGACACCAAGTTGGTGGGACAGCGACCCAATTTGGACAGGGGTGAGGATGGTGTCTATCACTTTCTCGGCCAGGGGGGCTGCTGCGGAAACATCGGGGAGGCCGTTGAGGATGACGATAAATTCATCGCCGCCAACACGGGCGATGGTGTCATCTCCGCGCAGAGTTTTCTGTAATCGTCTGCTGATCTCCTGCAATGCGAGATCACCGAATTCGTGGCCCAATGTGTCGTTGATCGGCTTGAATTTGTCCAGATCGAGATAGAGCAACGCAAAAATGCGTCCATGACGTTTTGCATCGTGGAGCGCATGTTGGAGGCAGTCGAAAAACAGGTTGCGATTTGCCAGCCCGGTCAGCGGGTCGTGATGGGCCAGTTGTTTGAGTTTTGCTTCGGCCTGTTTCAATTCGGTGACGTCGTCGAACAGGCAGATCAGGGCGTTCAGATTGCCCAGATCGTCATACATGGGCGCTCCGGAAAAATGCAGTGGAATCTCTTGGCCGGATTTGTTGGTGGCGCAGACTTCGGCATTACGAACCGCCTCACCGCGAAATAACCTTTTGATCCGTTTCGAGCTGTTGAGATTATCCTGATTGCAATCCACCAGGAGCGATAATGGTTTGCCGCTGAGTTCCTCTTCGTTAAAGCCAAAAAGATCCAGGGTTTGAGGGTTAACTCTATGAATGGTCAGATCGGGGTTCAAGACCACCAGAGCTCCAGATATATTGTTGATAATATTATCGACATAATTCTTGGAAACCATCGTTTTGCTGAGTTTTTCCGTCATGTTCCAAAAGGCTGTGGCCAGTTGTGAAATCTCATCGGCGTTGTTTTCTATGGTGGGTTTTTTTAGCCTTACTCCCTGTTCAAATCGTTCAACATTTTCCTGGATGTTCTTCAACGGAGCAACCAAAAGGGCGCTGGAAACCTGGCCGACCGATACGGCGACAACGAAAAAAACAACCATAAACAGCACTGAAAGCAAAATGATACTGTTCAGGGCACGATTCTTATGTTGCTCAACTTCGAGCAGCAACGCGTTGTTAAGAGTTGCTGCCAGAGCGTGTAATTTGTCGGAAAAATTTCTTTGGGCCTCACTGAATTGCTGGATCTTTTTCTGGCTGATCGTGGAGAACGTGGCGTTGGCGATTCTGGGATGAAGCTGTTCCGCCATAGCGATGAGTTGGAGATAGTCTTTTCTGATCTGCTGCAACTTGGTCGACTGCACAGGGCTGCTTGGATGTTCTCTTATCAGCAGGATCAACTGGTCCAATGGGCTGAGAACGTTGCTGTTCATTGCAGCGGCTTGTTCCGAAAGTTCCGCCTCTGCCAGCAAAAAGGCATCTTCGTATTCCTCGGTCTGCTTTTCAAATTGTTTGACCACCTCGTTACCGAGAGCCGTCAGCGGGATGTGTGTGGATTGCAGATGGGTCAAACGCTTGTATTGATAGATGTTGACATAGAATCCCACCAGAGTTGCCGCGAAGTAGCCCATTAAAACAATGGTCACGCACAGCCACACTTTTGCTCGAATACTCTGAAACCAGACGCTCATGGTGCGATCATTATCTCCTTGACGCGCGGATCGTTGATTGGTGTAAGGATAAAACCGATGGCACCGGAATGTTCTGCGACATAGTTAATGATCTGCTCGTCAGCTTCAAATTGAGCCGGAAGCATACTGTGCCCTGAGTAGAGTTGCTTACGCCAGTACATGGAGAACTGCCGAGGCGTTTTCTGGATAATGGTGCGGCAGAACGCTTCCATGGCAGCTTTATGGGTGTTGATGGAGAGAGAAATATGGT
The DNA here is from genome assembly GCF_963678835.1 of uncultured Desulfuromonas sp. Lineage (NCBI taxonomy): Bacteria > Pseudomonadati > Thermodesulfobacteriota > Desulfuromonadia > Desulfuromonadales > Desulfuromonadaceae > Desulfuromonas > uncultured Desulfuromonas sp. Next base: position 3,444,778 of record NZ_OY787469.1, on the reverse strand, counting down.
CGCCATGTTCCCATTTGCGTGTTTTACCCAGAAAAATGCGGTTCAGCTGTGACAGGCTGACCTGGCTTTGCGGATTGTCCTTCGACACAACCAGCATGAGCGATAACTCGCCTGCCGTTGCAGAGGTTGCTATGCCCAAAAGCACGATCAGTATGGCCACCATGGTGTTTCTCATCAAAATATCACCGAAAGCCTGGCTGCAAAATAGCTCCAGTATCGTTTGGGATCATCATTGATGACACTCAGCTGCATAGCGGTACCGTCGACATAGTGGTATTCAAACTTCAAATTACACCAGTCATTGAGATCGTAACGGACACCTGCGCCGATATCCTTGCGCCAGCCCGTGTAGGGTTCTGCTTGAGGCCGCTCATCGCTGTGCTTATCGTGCTTCATCCGAAAAAATTCATCGTAAAGCAGTGAGAATGTCCAGTCGTCAAATGGGTTATAGCAGACCATGACGTACCAGGATTGCGTCGGACCGTCCAACGTTGTTGAGCCGAACATGGTTGTGGTCCGGTCTGTTTCACTGTATTCGCTGGCAATAAGCCACTGATCCGTCGTGTATTCCGCTGAAAAGACAAAACGGTTGTGCACCAAGGTGTTCCCCGCCGATTGAGATGACCCATTTAAATAGATGCTGGCCTTACTGTGCAAAAGGGTGAAACTGAGGCGTAGCCCCAAGGGCGTATTGTAGACCACGGCGCCACCGTACAGATCATCACTTTCACGATCAAGAGATTGGTAGCGGCTTGGTAGTAAGGGGTTCTTTTTTCCGGCAGGCAGTGTGTTATTGCGATTGATGGCCGCAATAGCCGAGTTTTCGTTGTTTTGTTCAAGCTGACTTTCATCAGGGACATCTGTTTGGCCGGTGAACAGGTGATAATCTATATCGCCATATGGACCACAGGGGAGATTGCCGTACACTCCCAAACCGATGTAAGCCAGATTGCTGTCGCGACGGCTTTCATCATAGATACTTTGCGGCAGAAACACCATCGGCAGCAAAAAAGGCGAATCACGCACCTCATTGTAGAGCCCTAAGGGCATTTTTATTTTACCGGCACGAACGCCGAAGATGTCCCAAGGCTGGTAATCAACAACGCCCCAATCCAGAACAACGCGATTTTCGTTGTAATCACCCAGATTGCGGTAATAACCCTGTACCCCGATACGCAGGGATTGAAACGGTCGCCAGTTGAGATCGAGGCCGACATCGGTCATCTTGATCGACCCGGAGCGACTGTGCACCAGGAAATTGTTGTTGTGACTGCGGATGTAGCCTTGGGAGGCGAAGCCGTGGAGTTGAATGTTCTCTGCTAAGCCGAGTGCATGCGCCATACTGGCCACACTGGTGCACAGAAAAAGCACGCAAAAGGTGATGATAAAAAGACGATGCATGTATGACCCGAGTCAGAAACAGGGGGAAGTGGCTATCAATTGAAATTGGAAATATTGATGAGAGAAGTTTTTTTATTTTGCTTTTTCTATTTATTAATGTCAATGCCAAAAAAAGTAGAAGAGGTGTAACTGACTGTAACCGGAAGAAAAACAGCGCGAATGCGTGTTCTGAAATGGGATGATGTCCTGTGGCTTTGGACGGCTACACTGTGCCTGGGTTATTGGCTTGTTCGGCGAATATAAACCAACCAGTACAGCCCACCGACAAAAATGCTTCCTCCGACAAGGTTCCCCAGAGAGACTACCAGCAGATTGTCTATCCACATGCTTGACCAGGTCAATGAAGCCATAACGGTAGGGTCCATATCTATCGTGGCCTGCACATTTGGCCATTGACGTGCAAAAATCCCAGCTGGAATAAAGTACATATTGGCAATTGCGTGTTCGAAACCAGAGGCGACAAACGCCATGATTGGAAAGAAGATGCCGAGGATTTTACCGCCGATGTCCTGAGCCGCCATGGCCAGCAGGATCGCCAGGCAGACGAGCCAGTTACAGCCTACGGCCCGAAAAAAATAGGCCAGATTGTGTGAGCTGCCTGCTACGGGTTGAGAAACCTTGGCGACGGCAATCTTCACTGCGGATACGCCGATCGGACCGTCAAGAATCCCCGTCTGCCCGGCAATCATCCAGGCAAGAAACAGTGAACCCAGCAGATTGCCGATATAGACCAGCAGCCAGTTACGCATCATCTCTTTCCAGGAGATTTGTCGTTGCAACAAGGAGACGCTCATCAGAGTATTGCCGGTCCACAATTCTGAGCCGGGAATGATCACCAGCATCAGACCGAGACTGAATACCGCCCCCACCGCAAGCTTCTTCATGCCCAGCCAGGCAAAGTCACCTGTGCCTACGACTGTTGCCAGATGTGCGGCAAAACCGATATATGCTCCCGCCAGAAAGCCGAGAACTAAAAGATCAACAAGGGGACGCTGCGCTTTTTTGGTCCCCCAGGGAACCAGAGCCTGTGCCAAGCCCTGAGGAGGGATGAAATTTGCCATGAAAATAATCCTTTCAATCTACATTGAAACCTGAATCAGTGAAGCTACCGGTGGCAGATCGCACAGCTCATTGAGCCGACTGAGCTTTGAAAAAATCACTACCGGATCTCTGGGGGCGACCCGGATTTTTTCAAACGCATTCAGCCCAAGCACGTGTACGCTCTTATTCACCTTGATCTTACTGATGCGGGTGAAAGGGAATCATACCTATTTAAGAACAGTGTTGCAATTTTTACCGCCGACACGGGACTGTTGGCCTTGTGTTGCGGCCGTGGCAAAGGGTTTCGTTTGTTTCGTAAATGAAATTAACGGGTTGTTAATTTAATGTTGCCTTTTTTTGTGTGGTGAACGCTGTGTATTAAATGCTTCAACGGCAGCTTGATATTGAAAAAAAATGCATAAAAACAATTAAAAATAGAATGGTTTTTGCTGTTGTTTCAAAGAAGGGTCGGCAATGATAACACCTGTCGACGGCACAAGAGCCTATCACCAGAGGAGTGTAAAACGGGCGCCACCAAGCGGCGAGGCTTCCACCTGTACACTTCCGCCGTGCAGGGTGATGACTTGCTTGACGATGGCCAGGCCCAGGCCGTGACCGCCGGTCTCTTTACTGCGGCTGGAATCCAGACGGACGAACGGCTCGAAGATGCGTTCACGGTCGGCGACGGGAATGCCGGGACCGTCATCATCAATATGGATCAGGCAGCGGTCTTCCTGCGTCTCGAGAGTGACGACGATTTGCTTTTCGGCATACTTTCCGGCATTGAGAATCAAATTGCTTACTGCCCGGGCCAAGTCACGCGGTGCGATGCGTGCCCGCATCTTCTGAGCGTCATCGGCAATCAGGCAGATGACCGTTACCTTGGCCAACGCGGGTTTTACCTCCGTCACGGTCTGCATCAGCCAGGGGGCCATGAGCTGCTCTTCCCGACGGAGCCCCGGAGCTTCCCGATCAAAGCGGGCATGGGTCAGAAGTTCCGACACCAGTTCGTCTAATTCATCAACATCCCGGTTGATTTCGTTGAGAAACATGCGTTGATCGGTTTTATTTGCCGGAGCGTGCGCCATTTCCAGAGCAAAGCGAATACGGGCGATGGGGGTGCGCAACTCATGGGAAACCGCCCGGGTCAGCTCCTTATGGGAGCTGATCAGCTGTTGTATCCGGCCGGCCATGTCGTTAAAGGTGTTGGCCAGGGGGGCCAGAGCCGAACGTTGCGGCAGTTGCGCCCTGGCACTGAAATCGCCCTGGCCGAAGGCCTGGGCTGCGTTGCAGATGGCGTTCAGCTTTGACCAGAACGGCCGTGCCCAGAGTAACGCCATCAGGCCGAAAAGCAGGGTGATGACCGCCCAGGACAAAAGATCGATCTGCACCGACGGGGCAAAATCCTTGACCGGACCCATGGCGATCACCGTGTCGGTTTTCGGGATGAGCCGGTAAAACATCTCACCGTTGTCTTTGACGACAATGAGGTGTTTTGTCAACTGTTGCCGCTCCGCCGTCGTCACGTGCAGATGCCCTGAATCGGTCAGGGCGAGCGGGTACCCGAAGTGGTTTTGCAGCTGTTCTATCCGGCGCTTCTGCTCAGCGGGCGTGAGTGGCCGGAGCTCGTTCAACAAGAGCTGAAAGGTTCCCCGGGTCAGATCCCGCCAATAGGCGATGTACTCTTCGTGGTAATAGTCTTGCAGCGGTTTGCCGATCAACAGTGGCTGCATGTACTGCAATCCGACCATGCTGATCATGATAAACAGGAAAAAAGAGAGAAAAATTCGCTTCATCGGCACGCCTCAAGCCTGCAGGGCAAACAGGTAGCCTTGCCCCCAGACTGTTTTGATGCGCTGGGGCCGGTCCGCGTCATCTTCAAGTTTCTTGCGCAGGTGCGAAATCGTCAGATCCACCGACCTGTCCAGCCCGTCGTAATCAATTCCTCTCAGTTCGCGGTAAATGGTGGCGCGATCCAGAATTTGTCCGGCATGGCGTGCCAGCAGCCAAAGCAGATTGAATTCGTTGGTGGTGAGGATGACCGGCTGCTGATTCAGCAGCACGCTTTGCGCGGTGTGATTGATCCGCAATCCGCCGAAGACCAGTTCATTGATGGGCACCGAGGCGGTGTCTGTCTCAGCGGCGGTTTTCTCCACGCGGCGCAGCAAGGCGCGGATGCGCGCCAGCAGGACCCGGGGCTGTACCGGTTTCTTGACATAGTCGTCGGCCCCCATTTCCAATCCGGCAACCTGATCCATATCATCTTCAAGGGCCGTCAACATCAGAATAGGGCCGCCGTATCCGGTGCGAACCTGTTGGCAGATGGTCAATCCGTCCAGGCCGGGCAACAGCAGATCCAGGACGACCAGGTCCGGCTGCTCTTCGAGAATTCGCGCCGGAGCGCTATCGCCCCGGCGTTCAATGGTGACGCTGAATCCCTGCTGGGTCAAATAAGAGGTGATCAGGTCCCCAAGCCTCTGGTCATCTTCAACCAGGAAAAGATGTTTTCGCATGGTCATGTGGTTTGATTTCGTCTGTTGGGGGTTCAGCACGGCCTCGGCGGCGCCGATGGTCTGTGCGTCAATGATAATGAAACTCCCGCCGCTCGACAAGCCGCAATGTTTTCCCGATGTAAAGACGCCGCAGGTTTGTTCATAACACGAAAGGGCACGGCGCAGTCCGTAGATCTTTTGTCTGCATTTGTATGATTTTGTAGCCTCTGTCGGCCCGAACCGACGGCCGTCGCGGTGGCGACCTTACAAATCCAGACAAATTCATACACAAATTCCACAGCTTGAGAGGCCTCTACGGCGTAACGTTGTGACGTGAAAACACGCGTCGGCAAAAGACGGCGCGTTAAGAACAATCCGACCTCGTCTTGATAAACAAAAGGAGATTGATGATGAAAAACATGACGTATCTGGTCCTGTCGGCTGTCGCGCTCGTTTTCGCGGCAGGTACGGCGTATGCAGGTGGTAGCGGTAACGGTTTCTATGTCGGAGCGGCGGCTGTCGGTTCCGGAGTTGTGGTCGACAGTGGAGGCAACACGGATAAGCTTGATGGCGATTCAAATTTTTCCGGCGGGATTTATGCCGGTTATAAGCACAGGATTTTTAAGGGAATGTTCGTCGCCGGTGAAGCTTTTTACCATGACACGTCTCAGGACGAAACGTTTTCCGACGGCGACAGGCTGGAACTCGATAGCCAATATGGCGTGAAGACCCATATCGGCTATGAGTGGGACAGTTGGTCCGTCTACGGAATCCTCGGTGCCGCCGCCCTCGACTATGAGATCACGCAGAATGGTGAGCAAACATCGGACGATCATTTCCGTGCCTTGTTGGGCGGTGGGGCCAGCTACCAGTACAATGAAAAGATCTCGACCAATCTCGAAGTGACCACCTGCGGCGATGAGATCAGCATCGCCGGGGATAAAAACAAAACAATGGGTCTTGTCACTTTACGGCTGGGCGTGAGCTATCATTTTTAACGGGCTGTTGAAAAACAGCCTGTAAGCAAGACGGAAAATCGCCTTTTCGGATTGCCTCGTTGAAAAGCTCCCGGATGGGACTTCTGTCAAGTCGATCAGGTGAACTCGGGGCTGCTTGGCACCTACGTCGAAGCAGCCCCGAAAAGGTTGGTTCTGTCGGGATTTCTCCGTGATGATCACGTCCGGGGTTATTTTTTTTCAACAAGCTTGTCGGCCAGTGTGCCAACCGTAATGGCAAACCGGTGCGACCGGTTCCAGCGCAGTAACGCGCGAAAATTATCATACACCAGATAGGTGGGGCCATTCAGACCATCCGGAGCAATCAACGAGGCGCGAAGTTCGGATGATGGCAGGGGCGAATCATTGAGTTGCCGAACACCATGCTGTCGCCATTGCGCCAGCGGCAATCGTGTTTTAAGTCCGATCAGGTCGTGATCAAGATCTTTCGGAACCGCGACCTCGCGTCCCCAGGTTTGTCCCGTCTGCCAATGTGCCTTCTCCAGGTAGTTGGACATAGAAGCGAAAATGTCCGGAATTGTTGCCCAGATATCGATGCGACCATCCTTATTGCCGTCAATGGCGTAATGATAAAATGACGACGGCATAAATTGACATTGCCCCATGGCTCCCGCCCACGAGCCTTTCATGCGTGCCAGAGAAACATGTCCCTCATCGAGAATCCTCAGCGCCTTTAAGAGCTCTTGGCGAAAATAGTCGCCCCGGCGTGAATCATAGGCCAGGGTGGCCAGAGCCTGAATCACCGGGAAATTGCCGGGATAAGCTCCGTAATGGGTCTCGATCCCCCACAGGGCAATCAGATAGCGGCGTGGCACGCCGTAGCGTTGTTCAACCCGCGTCAGCCAGGTGGGGTAGCGCTCCAGCATGGTCCGACCATGTTCAATGCGGGTGCGATTGATTTTTCCGGCCATATAGTGCTGAAGGGTGGCTTTCTTTTCCGGTTGATTGCGATCGTGATGAATGACCTTTTTCTTTGGTTCGCGAAGGCCGGACAAGGCTATATCGACCGTATTGCTTGAGATTCCTGCAGCAATGGCATCCTGGCGCAAAATATCCAGCCAGTGAGCGAATTGATTCGAGGCCGCTGCATAACCCGGCGATGCTGTCGCCAATAAGAGGATAGGCAAAAGCCACCACCGCAACGGTGGGTAAGATGTCTGTGAGGTTTTCAACTGTTGTTTTGAGCGCATAGTCACTTTTATAGCCGGAGATTGTTAGCTGCTGATAACAGTTTCACCTATTTCTGTAAACCCTTTAAAGCCCCCTGAGCAACAAAAAGGGCCTATATAGGAAAAGCAGAATATTTACAGCCTTTCTATCGGAATTATCAATGTGACAAATTTTTAGCGCCTATGTATGATGCCGTTATCTGTTTTTCCTATTTACGGATGGCGTTTCATCGTGAATTTACACATCGACACATTGTGGCACCAAGGCTCAGGCCAATTTAACGAAGATCGGGTTCTTATCGAAGACAACCTGTTCGGGGTGTTTGACGGTGCCTCCAGTCTGGTCAAAAATCTCTATGATGAAAAAAGCGGGGCTTGGTGGGCGGCGCACGTCGCTGCTGCGGAGTTTGCCTGCAATGATGATGACCTGCTGAATCTGGCGCGGCGTTCCAACCGACGGTTACGAGCGACCATGGAGCAGCATGGTGTTGATGTGACGGATAAGCTGCAACGGTGGAGCACCAGTGCTGCCGTATTTCGTATGACCGGTGACGAACTTGAATGGGTGCAGACCGGCGATTGCCTGATTATGGCAATTGACCGGGATGGGCAGCATCAGTTGCTGACGCCCTACCATAATCATGATGCGGAGACGCTACTTCAGTGGCAGCAGGAACCTGGGGAAACCCTTGATGATGCGTTGCGTCGTTTGCGGCCGCAGATTGAGCGGGTGCGCCAGCGGATGAATGAAGATTATGGTGTGCTGTGTGGTGACGAACAGGTGGAATCGTTTCTTCACCATGGTCGGGTGCATCATGGTGCGTTCAGCCACATTTTGGCTTTTAGCGATGGCTTGTTTCCCCCGTCTTCGGCGGGTGACGATCCTGATTTTGAGGCCATTGCCGAACGTTATCTTGAAGATGGGCTGGACGGTGTCGGGCGCTGGGTTCGCCGGCAGGAGAAGGCCGACCCACATTGCCGTCAGTTCCCTCGGTTTAAACCCCACGATGACATGGCCGCCATTGCTGTGTGCCTGGCCCCGTGAACCCGCGAGCAAAACGTTAATCCTTTCAGCCCATCAATAAATGCTGACATTTTGCTGCCAATGGCTTCACTGTTTCAGGGGTAAAATCTGCTCATAGACCTTCTCTATCCTGCTGAAGGTGCTTTCCCATTCATAGTTGCGAATCACGTCCTGCACCTCTTGTGGTGGACGGAGGGTCGGATTGTTTTTGATTGCACTGAGTTGCGCCGTGATCTTTTCTTGCAAGCTCTGGATGAAACCCTCTTCGCTATCGGGGCGAGGTTGGTCGATGGTTGCCATTTCGGGTAATTCGACGCGTTGCAACCAATCGCAGGTTAGGTGACCAAAAACCTCTTTGATCCCGGGCAGGTTGGTGGTGATCACCCGGCAACCGCAGGCCAGTGCTTCCAGCACGACCAGTGGTACCCCTTCAAAAAAGGACGGTAGAATAAACAGGTGACTTTCTTTTAAGATTTTTGCCAATTGGGCTGGTTTGAGGCTGCCATGCTGGGTGACGTTGTTTCCTAATTGTTGCGCCAGAGTGATGATCTCGTCCTTCTCTTCCCCTTTGCTGTCACCGATCAAGTGAAAGTGCCACTGTTTTTGTTCCAACCGTTGCAAGGCTTTGATGAGCCACGGAACCCCTTTGGCGCGACTGAGTTTGCCGACATAGATAATCTGAATGGGGCCGGTTGGCGTCTTGGTTGTTTGCGGGGGATGGAACAAATTGCTGTTGAAACCGGCACCGACAACATGGATGCGTTGCAGATCAATTTCATACTCGGAGCTGATCTGTCGTTTTTGTCCTTCATTCAAAGCACAAACGGCATCAACTTGACGACAACCGTAAAGTACTTGCTGTTGCAGATGGCAACAGGTGTGAAACTGGCGCAAATCGGAACCGTGGCAACTGGCGACCATGGGGATCTCCGGGAACCGTTGTCGCGCCATCGATGTGAGTAACCACAAGTGATGTGCGTGGATGATATCAGGTTGCCAGCGTGCGATCGCGGAGCGTAGCCGCACGTCAAAACAGGCTTCGTAGCGGGCCAGATCATCGGCACTGAGATCACAGAATCGGGTGCTTGGGTAGGGCATGACATCGCTCATGCCCACGACCTGAAAGTCCGTGTCATGGCCAAAACGGACCAGTTCCGGGTCAGCGCTGCAGGGCAGGTGAGCACAGTGGTCTTTGAAGTGAAAATCGTTGGGAACTCCAGCCAGCAGGAAGTTGTCATGTCCTTGAAGACGGGCATGCTCCATGGTGGCCTGCAAATACATTCCGCTTCCGGTCGAAGCGGGAATCTGACTGAGAATATGGAGTATTTTCACGTCTGTGGCATCCTGAATCTGAAAAATGAGAGTCTCGTTTAGAGATTAGCATTTCCCATGTCCGCCCGCCAAGTGATTACGGTTTCCTTTGGTTATTTGGTGAATAGACACTCTCATGCCGTCTCCGGGGGCGGGATCCGTATCGCTCAAACGTCCATGTTTCAAACTTCTTTCCTCTTTTTATCCTGATCTAACAAACGGCGCGCATAAACAGTCAGTCGGTGTGTGTGGGGGTATGACCACCATGGCTTATTGGCTGCGATTTGACTGAATGGAGGACACGATGACGGGGAATGCTGCCGAAGAATTGGGGTTTACAGGTGAATTGCCAACGGTTGGATTGGCGGATTTACTTCAGATGCAAAACCAAAACGGCTTTTCTGGAGCTCTTTCCATTCAACAGGGCGAGCACAAGGGCGCGATTTATTTTCACCACGGGGACGTGGTTCATGCTGAGTATGGCCGTTGGCGCGGGCTGAAGGCGATGTACATCATGTTGGGTCGTGGCAAGGGCCGTTTCTCGTGCCAAATGGGTCTTGAGCCGCCACGTCAGACGATCGATGTGACGATGAACCACCTGCTGCTTGAGGGCCATCGCTGGCTGGATGAACTAACGGACAAACAACGTGAAGCGCTGTTTTATGATGCACCGCAAGAGCGCAAAGTGAACCGGCTGGTTAAAAAATTATTGCCGATTCAGGGCGTTGAATATGCGGTGTTGTTCGACGAAAACGGCCACCCCTATGAAGATGATACCAATGCCGGTTTGCGCATGTCGGCCCAGGGCGATCTGATGCGCAATAACGGGGTTGAATTGGGGCGAATTCTAGGACTTGGCGAGTTGCGCAGTGGCATGTTCAGCGGCCGCGGCGGCCATATGCTGTTGCTGATCTCCAATCTCAAGGCATTGCTGGTTAGTATCTGTGGCCAAAAGAAACCTCAATCTGTTGAAGCGGCTGTGCGTAAAACTCTTATGGATCATTAACGGAACTCTTATGGTAGAGCAAACCCGTACGACAGAAGGGCACAGTAATCCAGCCGATGTGGTGCAGAGACTCCTGAAGACCGCCGGTGTCAGTGGTGCTGTGTTGTGCAGCCGTGATGGTGACGTGGTCGGCCATGAGCTGCCGCATCATTTTACCCGTAAAGACATGACGCGCCTGGGAAAGGTGATGAACCAGAGTCGTAGCGGGGTGGTGGCCTCATTGGGGAAAGTGGAGACAGGCGATTTTCGTTACGCCGACCATCGGGTGCTGATCTATTATTTTTCCAAAGGGGAAGTGCTGCTTCTTTGCGAGCCGGATGTTAAACCGGAGCTGGCACGAAAGGCGGTGTTACAACAAAAGGATGCGTTTGATACGTTGATGACCGGTATTCTGAGTCAGCAGCGCAAAGAGAGCGTTGAGCCCCAAGCTCCTGAACGGGATTTTTCCGAGACTGCTGGTGAGCAAAAACTGAAACGCTGGCCATTGTTGGTTGCTGTGACGGCTCTCTTGCTGATTGGTGTGGCTTTTGGCTACTGGTGGAATATCATGACTTCACCGCCATCTGCGGTTGCCGTGGAAACTGCCACACAGAACAAGGCCACGCCTGTTCACGATGTGTCGACCCTGGAACCACGCACGATTCTCGGCCTGCATGGCTCCAACACCATTGGTGCCAAATTAGCACCAGAACTGGCCAAAAAATACCTGCGCAAACTCGGAGCAAATCGCATCTGGGTGAAGCCCGGAGTGGAGCACGATGAGCAGGATATTTTTGGTCTTATCGATGGTGCCGACCTGTTAAAAATTGCTATTCAGGCGCATGGGTCCAGTACGTCGTTTAAAGGCCTTGATGCGGAAATGTGTGATATCGGCATGGCATCGCGCCGGATCAAAGATAAAGAAGTGGTGATGCTCCAACGATTTGGCGATATGCGTCAGGCTGCGTCTGAACATGTATTGGCCATGGATGGTATCGCCGTTATTGTCAATCCTGCCAATACCACCTCCGAGTTGAACATGGCCCAACTCGCCGGGCTTTTTTCAGGGCAGATCAATGACTGGAGCCAGATTCCCGGCAGTGGCTTGACCGGCCCGGTCACTGTCTATGCCCGTGACGAAAAGTCAGGCACGTGGGACACATTTAAAAACATGATCTTAAAACCGCGCGCACTCAGCTTGACTGAGCAGGCCGCCCGTATCGAGGACAGTCGTATTCTTACGGCACAAGTCGCCAAGGATTTACAAGGGATCGGATTTATCGGCCTGCCTTACATCAAACCGGCCAAAGCGATTTCCGTTTCGGAACAAGGGGCGGCTGCCGTTTATCCGACACCCTTTACCGTGGCCACGGAAGATTATCCGCTGGCACGGCGCCTCTATCTGTATTCTCCGGCGTTGCCGGACAATGATCACACCCGGGACTTTATCGAATTTGCCCTGAGTGATTTGGGGCAACAGGCGGTTAACGAGGTCGGTTTTGTCAAATTGACTGTTGAGGAACAGCAGTTCACGTTGCCGCAAACGGCTCCGGCCGACTATCTTGCTGCAACTCTGGGGGCGAAGCGCCTTTCGGTCACCTATCGCTTTAAGAGTGGCAGCACCGAACTGGATAATCGCGCTTTACGCGATCTGGATCGTCTGGTGGATTTTATGCATCAAGGGCGTAATCGCTATCGTCGGTTGATGTTGTTTGGTTTTGCCGACAAAATTGGTGGAGGTGACGTCAACCAAGTTCTGTCTGAGGAGCGGGCACGTAAAGTTTTTATCGCCCTGCAGAGTCGTGGCCTCAAAGCCAAAGTTGTGATGGGACTTGGCGAGGCCATGCCTGTTGCTGATAACGCCACTTCGGGGGGGCGTGAAAAGAACCGCCGGGTTGAAGTGTGGATCAGCGAGCCCTGAGACTCAGCATAGAGCCATCGTTTCCAAAGGCGTTTTTATACCGCCTTTCGGGAAAATATTTAAAGAGACGAGCACTTGCCCGTCTCTTTTTTTGTGAGCAAGACGGAAATTGCATTTTCGGCTTGCGTCGTTGGAGAATCCCCGGACGGGACTTTTTCAACCTCCTGCTCGTACGTCAGCATAGTTGAAATTATACATTGTCGGAGCGGCTTCAGCCGCGAATTCCCATCATGAAAAGGAGCAATAACCAGAACAATTCGCGAATAAATTCGCTCCTACAGAGGCTCTTTTCGAGGACAAAATGGAGTGTGTCCGGAATAGCGCTAGTTTAAGAGATCTCTCAACAAAATTAAGGACTTCTGTGCATCGAACAGTCCGAGCGTTTTTCCGGCACAAACTGTTATAATTTCAGGCTATTGGGGCTGTTCTCATTTGCATCTATGGACAGTTCTGTTTTTACGCAAATCTTACTTCAACTAGCGCCATTCGAGTGTGTCCGAGTACTGGCATGGCAGGTGATTATTCTTGGTGAAACCACGTTTTTTTATTTTTATTATTTTATAATTATTAGCAGGGTGTATTCTTTTTCAAGCAATACCTGTACTAACTCTCAATGTCCGATAAAACAATGGGCATGGTGATATCCGGGTTTAAAAGGATCAAGAGGGGGGGCAATGGTGAAAAAGACGCATAGACACAAACGTTTTCGTCCCACCATTCGTTTGACTGTTGTGACGATCTTTGTTTTTGCAACGGTTCTCACTGCCGCTCTGGCTGTGGGTTTGCAGTATTATTTCAGCCGTAGCATGGCAACCAGAACAGCGATCAATCGTTTTGACGGTTTGGCCGTTGGCGCCGGAGAGTTTGTCAAAGCGATCGACAGACAGGCCACTCAGGCAACCCGATTGCTGGCCAGTTACCCCGGACTGGTAAAAAATCAATGGATCAGACCTCAGGTGCGCAGTCTGTTTGCCGAGTTTATGGCGGCAAATCCGATGTTTTACTCGATTTATCTGGGGTTTGATAACAACGACTTCTATGAATTGATCAACCTTAACAGCAACCCTATTGTACGTCGTCAATTTCATGCGTTGCCGGAGGATCGGTGGGTGGTGATTACGGTGCGGCGTGATGGAACCGAGCGAATTAAGAGCTATGCGTATCTCGATCGGAAGTTTCAATTGCGCTCCCGGCGTCGTGTGCCGAGTGATTATAATGCCATCAGACGCCCCTGGTTTGTCCAGGCCGGGACAGATCACGTTAATAAAACCGCGCCATACCTGTTTCAGATTCTACAGGCGCCGGGGCAAACCTATTCGATGCGTCTCAAAGGTGGCGACGCGGTCGTTGCGGTTGATATCGCTTTGAGCTCACTTTCCGGTTATCTGGCCGGACAACGCATTGATGGTGCTGGAGATATCTACCTGTATCAAAAAAGTGGTGAGGTGATCGCTTCTGACCTTGGTGCAAATCGCCGCACAAGACTGCCGCGCGTTGAGCCTTTGTCGTTATCGGAAAGTGAGCAGGCTCTTGTTGCCGCCACAGGCACGCTTAAGGTCTCCAATGAAACCAACTGGGCACCAATCGACTTTGCCGTTTCCGGGCAGCCGAATGGCTACAGTGTCGATTATTTGAGCCTTATTTCGCAACTGACTGGTCTATCGTTTGAATATGTCAACGGTTTTAGCTGGCTGGAACTGGTTGAGCGGTTTCGTAACCAGGAGATTGATGTGTTGCAGTCCCTCTTCCGCACCGAGCAAACGCAACACTTGGGACTTTTTTCAGACCCCTACCTCTCCTTGCCGTACTCACTGGTGACCTTACCCGATCATGCGCCGGTGACTCATATCCGCCAGATGGAAGGCAAAACACTGGCCATTCCTCGGGGCTGGTCGATCATTGATGTCATTGAGACGAATTTTCCGCGCATCACGGTTAAGGAAGTCGCCACCAGTCGCGAGGCGCTTGAAGCTGTCAGCCGAAAACAGGCAGATGCCGGTTTGGATTTGGGCGAAATTCTTCATCATATCGCCCGGCACTATTTTTATACTCAATTGCAATATCATGACGCGGTTCAGTTTGACCCGGTCACCTTTCCCCACGAACTCCATCTGGCTGTAGCTGAGGATAAAGCTGCCTTGTTGTCGATTCTCAATAAAGCGATTGCTGCAGTGAGCGATGCTCAAAAAAAGGCCTTGGCTGCCAGGTGGTTTGACGATCAGCCACGCCAGAGACAGGGGGTTGTTCCTTATGAACAACTGGTGACCCTGGCCGGTCAACCCTACAAACAACGTCGTTTAAACCAATTCACCATCAACGATAAACAGGTGTTTATCTATGTGACTCCGTTTGTTCAGGCCCACCGGACGGATGAGTATCTGGCAATTGTCATGCCGGTAGATGCAGTCCTGCAGCCAGCGTTGGAGAAGGTTAAATGGTCCATTCTCTTCACGGTGGTGTTGCTGCTGGTGTTGTTGCCGACACCGTGGATTTTTGCCTCGCCCATTGTGTCACCAATTAAAGGCCTGGCCAAAGAAAATGAGAAAATTCGTCTACGCCGCTATGACCAATTGCGCATTCCCGACAGTCATATCAAGGAGATTCACGATCTCGGTGTGTCGATGAAAATTATGGCCGCCTCCATTCGCGATTATGAAATTAAACAAAAGTCGTTGATGGATGCGTTTATTCAACTGCTCGCCCAGGCCATTGACGATAAATCCCCTTATACTGCGGAGCATTGTAAGCGGGTGCCTGAGCTGGCGTTTATGCTGGCAGAACAGGCTGAGCAGAGTAGATTGCCTTCTTTTGCCGATTTCAGCTTTAAAAGCGACGAGCAATGGCGTGAATTTCGTGTCGGTGCCTGGTTGCACGATTGCGGGAAAATTACCACTCCGGAACATGTCGTTGATAAAGGCACCAAGCTGGAGATGATCTACAATCGCATCCATGAAATCCGTACCCGATTTGAGGTGCTGTGGCGTGATGCTGAGATTCGCTATTGGCAACATTGCCAACAGAACCCTGACCAACAAGCCCGGTATCGTAAAGAGATGGACGCTGCCCACAAACAATTGCAGGATGACTTTGTCTTTGTCGCCGGTATGAATGTTGGTGGGGAATTTCTTGATGAACAAAAAACACAGCGTTTGCAACAACTCGCCGGCGTAACCTGGACGCGTCATTTTAGCGACCGATTGGGCCTGTCACCGGTGGAAGAGCTGCGGCGGCACGGTAAGGAAACTCCGCTGCCGTGTGAGGAGCCGCTTCTGGCCGATAAGCCTGAACATGTGATTTCCCGAAATCATGCGGTTCAGTACGATTCCCATCTTGGCATTCGTATGGAGATTCCTGAACACAAAGCCAACTACGGTGAGTTGTATAACCTGCTTGTGGAGCGAGGCACATTGACCACAGAAGATCGCTTCAGGATTAACGAACATATTATCAGCACGATCCGCATGTTGGAGGCATTGCCGTTTCCTCAGGATCTGGCGCGTGTGCCTCGCTATGCTTCGACCCACCATGAAACAATGAGAGGTGATGGTTATCCGCGTCGCCTCAAAGGCGATGATCTTTCCATTCCCGAACGGATCATGGCATTGGCCGATATTTTTGAAGCCCTCACCGCATCGGACCGCCCTTATCACAAGGCCAAGCCCGTCAGTGTTGCCATCGATATTCTTTACCGCATGGTGGAGGACGAACATGTCGACCGCCAAGTCTTTGAGCTGTTTCTCACCAGTGGCGTATATCTGGAGTATGCCCGGCGTTTTTTACCGCCGGAGCAGATCGATGATGTTGATATCAGCCGTTATGTTCTTGATGCTGCGAGCAAAACTGATCGTCCTTCGCATTGCTCAGATTGACGCTATTGTGGCTGAAAAACGTGTTATATGACTTTGTCGTTTTTTTTGTCGTCTATCAGAGGGCTTGTTTCGGTTGACAGAAAATAATCTTTCCTTATCCTAATTATGCAAAACTATTGAGTTGTGTTCTGAATGCCATGGTCGCCTGATAGGTTTCGAACCTCTGTAGCGCCAAGGGTATGAAAATTGCTTTATTGTTCTGTTATGTTTCATTAATTATTGTTTTTCGCATCTACAATGACGTGGTTTGCGCAGCGGCAAAGAAGCCCTTGGGGATATGATCCTCAGGGGCTTTGTTTGTTTTAAGCATGCGGATTGGGGGCTGATCCGCGTGCATCTTCAAAAGGAGAGGACCCATGTCAGACGAGGCGTATTACAAGGATGTCAAAGTTCCCAAGCTGTTAACCGGGTTGATCAACCATATGTCCACCGTCGAAGGCTACCGTGAGGAGTTGAGTAATCTTGGTAATCAGTGGGATTTACTGACGATTCTTGGCCAGATGAGTGGTACAGGTATGGATATGACCGACACGCGTTTGGGCTTTCAACGGTTGACATCCGAGTTGCTTGGGCAATTGGGCCTCGAAACGCTTAAAGCAACGGTCCAGGAGATTGGCAGTAAAGCTCAGGTGGTTGTCGATATCGTCATCCGCAATCTTTTTGAGCGAACCGCTGATATTGGTTTTCTGGCCACAGACGATGACATCCGGGCCTTTTTGACGAGTGCCACAGATATGGAGCGTCAGATCGCTTTGATTCGCGAGCAGGATGAGTTGCAGCCCGATCAGCGCGGTGCCGCTGAAATTCGTGCTGATCAAGCGCAGAGAAAGGTAAAGATTGTCGAGCGTTTTCAAGAATATGTGGCCAAGTACTCCGTCTATTACAATATTATTCTCCTTGATCCTGATGGCCAGGTCTTAGTGCAGTTGGATGAGGAGAACACCATTAAGTCTTCAACGGATCCTTTGCTGCAAGAGGCCTTGAATACTCACAGTGACTATGTCGAAGCGTTTCGTCAGACAGATCTTCTTGCTTCTGAACAAAGAGCATTGATTTATGCCTACCGGGTTACTCAAACCAATGAGCCTGATTCGATGCCTTTAGGGGTTTTGTGCCTGTGTTTCCGTTTTGAAAACGAAATGGAGGGCGTTTTTAATCATCTCAGCAGTGACGGGGATTGGTCGGTTTTGAGCTTGCTCGATAAGGAGGGTCGAGTGATTGCCAGCAGCGATACCTATCATATCCCCCTGGGGGCGAAGATGGAAATTGCCCCGGACGCTGATTTTCGTGTCAGCCAGTTTGCCGGACGGGAATATTTGTCAACGACCTGTGCCACAAAAGGTTATCAGGGCTATTTTGGACTCGGCTGGTATGGGCACGTCATGATCCCTTTAGAGCATGCCTTTGACCCAAAAAACTCCTCCGATCTGCGTCAGCGTGTTGCACCGGAAATACTTGATGCGGTGATGAACGACCCGCGACTGTTCTCCGAAGATCTGCGCTCGATACCGATTCAAGCCGATCACATTCAACATGAGTTGGAGCGCACTGTCTGGAATGGCAATGTGCGAGAAAGTGATGCCCAGAGCAAGGTGCTGTTGTGGAATATCTCCGATGCCGGTGCGCGTACCAAGATGGTGTTTGAAAAGTCGATCGGCAATCTGCATGAGACGGTGGTCAGCGGCATTCTCAACGATGTGCAGTTTCAAGCTGCTCTCGCCGTCGATATCATGGACCGCAACCTCTATGAGCGCGCCAATGACTGCCGTTGGTGGGCTTTGACCTCGGCCTTTCGAAGTATCCTGGCGCAACCCGAGCGATCCGCCGAGGATATAGACACCATTTCCTCGATCCTGGCCTATATCAACGGGCTTTATACCGTGTATACCAATCTGTTCGTCTATGACCTTAGTGGACGGATTCTGGCGGTGTCCAATTCCGCGGAAGCACGCATTGTCGGCACGGTGTTAAGTGAGGACTGGGTGCGCGATACCCTGTCTCTCAAAGAGTCGCAATGTTACAGCGTCTCCTCGTTTTCGGCGACGCACCTCTATGACAGTCAACATACCTATATCTACGGAGCCGCCATAACTGATCCGGACAATCCCGGACAATGTGTCGGCGGTATCGGCATTGTCTTCGACAGTACGCCACAGTTTTGTGAAATGTTACGCGACTCGTTGCCGCGCAGTGAAAAGGGCGACGTGCTGAATGGCTGCTTCGGGGTGTTTGCGGATCGTAAGCGGGGTATTATCAGCAGCACGGACGAGCGTTTTACCGTTGGCGAAGTGATGGATATTGATCCGGCTTTTTTTGCCTTGCCTAATGGCGAGGGGACCTCGCGTATCATTTCATTCAACGGCTATTATTATGCCGTTGGAGCGCGCACCAGTGCCGGGTATCGCGAATATAAAACCAATGACGGTTATCTCAACGACGTTATTGCCATGGTTTTTGTCCCGCTCGCTGAAGTTGCGGAGCGAGATAAACGTGTCCATCGTCGCCGCGAGATGGGTGTTGCCGCAACCACACGTGATGGTGGACCGGATTGTATCGAGCTGGCAACGTTCTATATCGGAAACAAGTGGCTGGGAATCAATGCCGGAAAAGTTAAAGAAGCAATTACCTCTGAGGGGATGACAACGGTTCCGGGCTCTCACGCGTTTGTTGTCGGAAAAATCCTCTATGATGGTCATATCATCAATGTGATCGATGTCCGAACCCAGTTGAAACTCGCTCAGGAACCCTTTGATCCCAATGCTCCGATTGTCGTGCTGGAGACCGGAGAGGATTGTGTCGGTCTGGTGGTTGACGCTTTGGGAGAGATTCCCGAAGTTTGCATGGATCGGGTCGACAAAAAGAAAAATGTTCTCGATGCATCAGGTCACTATATTGAATGTATTATCAAGCCTCAGCCAAATTCCGGCAGCAAAGAACTTCTGGTGGTCATTGACCCGGAGAAAATGGTCGATACCCTGATTGGAACCTGTCACAAATAATCCATGTGTAGAGTGATAAACAAAGGCCTGAAAACTCCAAGTTTTCAGGCCTTTGTTTTGTGTATTTCAAAAAAACGTTTTCTCCTGACCAGGAGAAAAATAGCTATCAGCCCATGCGGGCTTCATAAACGCCCAGAGTGCCGTAAGCATACCGGTAGAGATAATCGTTGATATCCTGCAGCTCTTTTTCGGTCAGAGATCCCCAGTCGCCATCTTGAGCACATTCGACTTTTCTCTCGCTGAAGAGAATGTCCCAACCTTGCTGAGTGCGTGCCTCGACATGGAGGAATTTAGCACCAACGTCATTATTGCGATGATGGCAGTTCATGCAGTGTTTTTTGAATGTCTTGTTTCCGTTTTGCCACCATAATGCTTCATCGCCAAGCGGCCTGCGAGATTGACTGCAATTCTTTTTCTGCTTAACGACGCAATGTTTGCCACTTGGGTCTTGCTGTGATAGCGGGTTAGCAAAAACTGTCAAGGGCAATAGTAGGCATAGTGCCGAAAGATAGACGGTCCATTTGAGTTTTCGTGTCATGCGGTCCTCCGTTCTGTCAGACGTTTTTCTGGGGGGCGAAAACGAATTTTTCCCCTACTTATAGGCAAGTAGAAAAGAAAGAGGGTTCGTTTTATATTTCTTTGACCATAAAGTGTTCATTTTTTATAGTCAAATAAAACTATTTTGAAAAATATATGTATCGGATTTATTGATGCTAATTTATGCGCTGGATCTCGCTGATCCGGTGAATCCTCATTAAGAACTTACACGGAGCCAATAATTGTTTTCATGGCGTTTGTTAAACAAGAGTGATGGTCATCAGCCGTCACACTCAACAAACAAGGAGATTAAAATGAAATTGGCTCATGTTTTCGTAAGCGCCCTGTTGGGCTTCACTCTGTTATTTACAGCAACTATGGCCTGTGCAGAAGTCAAACTGCAAGGTTCCGGTGCAAGTTTTCCTTTCCCGATCTATTCAAAATGGTTTCGCGATTACAGCAAGTCTACGGACGGTGTGCGGGTGGATTATCAGGCCAAGGGAAGTGGCGCCGGCATTCGTGATTATATCAGCCAGGTCGTCGATTTCGCCGGCAGTGACGCGGCCATGAACGACAGCGAGATCGCCAAAGCGAAAAGCGGCGTCATTTTGCTGCCGATGACTGCGGGAGAGATTGTTCTCACCTTTAATCTGGACGGGGTGAAAGAACTCAATCTGCCGCGTGATGTTTACCCACTGATTTTTACCGGTGCCATCAGCAAATGGAACGACCCGAAAATTGCCGCTGCCAATCCCGGTGTGCATCTGCCGGATCGTGACATCACTGTCGTTGTCCGTTCTGACTCCTCCGGCACCACCTATGTCTTTACCGGTCATCTCTCCCACATCAACGAGACATTTAAAACCACCATTGGTCAGGGCAAAGCGCCGCAATGGCCCGGTTCGACTCGTTTCGTTAAGGCGCCGAAAAATGACGGTATTACCGCAACGGTTCGCCAGACTCCCGGCTCCATCGGTTATATCGAGTACGGTTATGCCAAGCTGACCAACTCGCCGACGGCAAAATTGGAAAACAAAGAGGGCCATTTTGTTCTGGCCGGTGCTGAAGCCGGTTCTGCCGCTCTGGCCAGTGCTGAATTCCCTAAAGGTCATCTGCCCGGCTCCAGTGTTCCTGATCTGCGTGCCTGGGTCTATGATCCCGCAGGCGCAAAGTCTTATCCCATCGCCACGTTCACCTGGATGATTTTCCCTGAAAAACAGGACCCTGAAAAAGCCAAGGCAGCCCGTGATCTGGTTGAATACTGTCTGACTGAAGGTCAGAAATCGGCGGATTCTCTCGGTTATATCCCTCTGCCAAAAAATATTATCGAAACCGTTCGCAAAACAGCCCAGCTGATTAAATAGAGTTCTCACTCGTGATCTTGCCGGCGACCTGTTCTCTGTAAGTCGCCGGCTCTTTTCAACACTCAGCTCCGGGAATCTCCATGGCAGAAAACTTTTTTCATACAATTGAATCTGAAAGTTCGATTTCCAGGCCGCCGTCTCAGCGCGATTATCAATGGGATGCACTGTTCCGTGTGATTGCCAAAAGCGCTGCCGGTTTCGTGATTTTGTTGTTGGCTTTTATCCTCTGGCAGCTCTTTATTGATGCGATACCGGCGATCTCCCATAGTGGCTTAGGTTTCTTCACCGGGACGACCTGGGATGGCGTCAAGGGCGAATTCGGCGTTTTACCGGAAATCTGGGGGACGCTCTACAGCTCCATGATCGCGTTGTTCTTAGGCGGGATTTTCGGCATTTTTATCGCCATTTTTCTCACCCAGGATTTTATCAGCGCTCGCTTGGCCAGCGTTTTTCGCACCATTGTCGAATTGCTGGCAGCAATCCCTTCCGTTGTGTACGGGCTGTGGGGGATTTACGTGTTGATCCCCATCATGCGGCCGATCGCCAGCTGGCTCCATGAGCAGCTTGGCTTTATCCCATTTTTTAATACCAACCTTAACGGCCCCGGACTCGCTCCGGCCGCCCTGGTCCTTTCAATTATGATTTTACCGACCGTTGCCGCTCTCTCCGTCGATGCGTTCAGACGGATTCCTTACAAAGTTAAGGAAGCGGCCTACGGCATGGGGACTACGCGTTGGGAGGCGATTTTAAAGGTGATGATGCCAACGGCATCTTCCGGCATCCTGGCGGCTCTGGTCCTGGCCTTTGGCCGCGCTCTGGGTGAAACCATGGCGTTGGCCATGCTGATCGGCAACAGTAACCAGATCAACTTATCGCTGTTTGCACCTGCCAACACCTTAGCATCACTGTTGGCGTCCAATTTCCCCGAGGCCGGTATCGTTGAAATACAGGCCTTGATGTATGCGGCTCTGGTGCTGCTGTTGATTACGTTTTTGGTCAATGTCCTCGGATTACTGATTCAGCAACTTGCCATGCGGAAATTTGAGGGAAAATCATGAGTGCGACTGATGTAGCAACCGCTGACGTTGTCCGTAGTGATGCGCCGCGTCTTGAACGGCAACTGTTCGAGCGCCGGGCCTTATTCAATCATGTCCTTACCGGTCTCACCTGGATGATTGCTCTGGTTGGCAGTGTGCCGCTTTTTTCGGTGATCTATATGTTGTTGATCGAAGGGGGCGCGCGCCTGGATTGGGAAGCATTGACGGCCTTGCCGCCGGCCGGTTTTGATATCGGCGGTGGATTCGGTAATGCCATTGTCGGCACGATGGTGATGGTGTTGATCGCCAGTCTGCTCAGTGTGCCCACCGGGATTCTTGCCGCGATTTACCTGGCGATCCTCGATCCTCAGAGTAAATTGGCCACCGTTTCACGGTTTGTGGCCAAAACCCTGACCGGTTTTCCGTCGATTCTCGCCGGTGTGTTCACCTATGCCATTCTGGTTATTCCTCTGGGGTATTCGGCCATGGCTGGTGGTGTGGCTCTATCCGTACTGATGTTGCCGACGATTTTGCTCGCTGCTGAAGAGGCCATGAAACAGGTGCCGCGCAAAATGACGGATGCCGCTTTCGGTATGGGCTGCACGCGTACCCAAGTGATCTGGAAAATTGTCTTGCCCACTGGATTACCCGGTATTCTCACCGGCGTGTTGCTGGCGATTGCCGGAGCTGCAGGAGAATCAGCCCCCTTGCTGTTCACGGCGTTGTTCAGCAATTACTACATGTCCGAGTTGATCGAACCGACAGCTTCGTTGTCGATCCTGATTTACAACTTTTCCGGTATGCCGTTTGAGAACCAGATTCAGCTCGCCTGGGCCGCATCACTGGTGCTGGTATTGATTGTTCTGGTCTTTAATATCGTCGCCCGCGTGATGGGGCGTTCACGGCATTAATTCTTAACTTTGTGAGTGGTCGTTATGATGAGTTTTGCAGCAGTCGCAGAAAAAAGAGTCACTGAGGCGGCAGCCTTCAGCCCGGCTGGAGATGTTGTTATCGATTGCAATTTGGATAAAGTTTATTACGGCAGCTACAACGCCGTGCGTGACAGTCATGTGCCGATTGAAAAAGGCAAGATCACCGGTTTTATCGGACCCTCCGGTTGTGGCAAGAGTACCGTATTGCGCAGCCTCAACCGGATGAACGATCTGATCCCCGGTTTTCGTTTTGACGGCCACGTTCACTATCACGGCAAGGATATCTACGCCAAAAAAGTCGATCCCGTGGTTATCCGCCGTTATATCGGCATGGTCTTCCAGCAGCCGAACCCGTTTTCCATGAGTATTTATGACAATGTCGCCTTTGGCCTCAAGCTCAACCGATACAAAGGCGATGCTGACGAACGTGTGGAAAAAGCCCTGACCCGCGCGGCCTTGTGGAACGAGGTTAAGGATAAGCTCAACAAAAGCGGTTTGTCGTTGTCCGGCGGCCAGCAGCAGCGGTTGTGTATTGCCAGGGCCATCGCCACGGAACCGGATGTGCTGCTGATGGACGAACCCTGCTCAGCTCTTGACCCGATTGCCACCCGCCAGGTTGAGGAACTGATGCTGGAGTTGAAAGACAGTTACACCGTCGCTCTGGTTACGCACAACATGATGCAGGCCGTGCGTGTCGCTGACACGACCGCCTTCTTTGGTGTCGATGTCTCCCAAGGGGAGCGGGTCGGACGTCTGGTCGAAATGGGAGAGACCAAGCAGGTGTTTGAAGATCCCATCGAAGATTTGACCAAACAGTATATTTCCGGGGAGTTCAGCTAACTCCCAAGGTAACATTAATGTTGGGACTGAAACGCATCACGATGCCGCCTCTAAGATGAACTCTGTTCTCTGTGAGGCGGTACTTCTCCATCAAGATAGCCTTAAAGTTCTGTGCGTGACGGCAAGATTGCACCCATTGTTGTCGAGCGATATCTTAAATCTTAACTTCAGAGTATTGAATAACGTGCATTTAAATCTCGCCGCCATCGAAAAGTCGTTACTGACTGTTCAGCATGATTTCCACAAAATCAACACGACCTTGTTAGAGCCACGGTCTCCCATGACCGATATGGTCAGAAACAATATGATGGAAGGTTATGCCTTCATTGATGATCTGCTCAGTCGTGGCATCGAACTCTACGAGCCTGGAAATGCCAGCCGGTTGCTTGAACTCAACGCTCTGGTACTCTGTGGCTCCAACGCACAGGTTCGCAGAGAAAACCAGCAGCACATTCGTGCCACCCACGATCATTTCTATGAGCGGCAAAGCGGCGACATTGAGGATCTTCTGGCCTGGTTTCACAGCCACTCTGATCTCAGCATCTGGAGGCAGGTGGCGATCACGTACATCCTTATTTTGTCTCAGCCACAACTGTACATCGAGGGCAACCATCGTACCGGTTCTCTCATTATGAGTTACATGCTGGCCAAAGAGGGCAAGCCGCCTTTTGTGCTGTCAATTGACAATGCCAAAGCCTTTTTTGATCCATCAACTCTGGCAAAAGAGACACATAAAAAAGGGATGACCAGCCTGTTTAAAATCCCCAAATTGAAAGTACGTTTTGCCAAATTTCTCAAAAAGAATTCCCAGGCAGGTTATATTCTTAAAAGCTAACCTGTGAAATTAACATTCAATGGAGAGGACCCATGGTATTTGACGACGACTATTCGGACGCAATGGAATGGCTGCATTCTGAATTAGCCGATGAAATGGATGAAGGCTATGAACTGGAAATTTCAGAACCCGGCCTTTCGTTGGCATTACGTCGTATCTATAAACATAAACGACCACCGTCCATGGATCGTCAGTCTTATTTTAAAGCCTTGTTGGCGTTACAGGCCGAACTGATCAAATTACAGGATTGGGTTTCCTACACCGGTGAAAAGGTCGTCGTGATCTTTGAAGGGCGCGATGCTGCCGGCAAGGGCGGGGTGATCAAGCGGATCACCCAGCGCCTGAATCCCAGGGTGTGTCGTGTGGTCGCCTTATCGAAACCAACGGAAAAGGAGATGACGCAGTGGTATTTTCAACGCTATGTGCCGCATCTGCCCTCCGGTGGCGAAATCGTTTTGTTTGACCGTTCCTGGTACAACCGCTCCGGCGTTGAACGGGTGATGGGCTTTGCAACAAAAGACCAGTTGGAGCAGTTCTTTCTCGATGTTCCAGAATTCGAACGCATGCTGGTGCGTTCAGGGATCCGCTTGATCAAGTACTGGTTTTCCGTCACGGATGAAGAGCAGCAGCTGCGCTTTTTGATGCGGATTCATGATCCGCTCAAACAATGGAAGCTCAGCCCGATGGATCTACAGTCGCGGGTGCGCTGGGAGGATTATACCAAGGCGAAGGAGGAGACCTTCAAACGGACCAATATCCCCGAAGCGCCTTGGTATATCGTCAAAGCCAATGACAAAAAGCGTGCTCGGCTCAACTGCATCCACCATTTATTGCAACAGATCCCTTATGAGCCTGTACCACACGAAGAGATTGATCTGCCGGATCGCATTTTTAATCCCGACTACGAACGCGCAACGTTGCCACCTGAGTTGTATGTTCCGGAAAATTATTAGTACGTCAGCATATTTGAAATTGTCGTTTGTAGATACTCTGTTCTCGGGCAAGATAAATTTGCCAGAAATTACAGAATTTCTACCTCGGCCATATTGAAGAAACGCGTATTGTCAAAGCAAACGTTATTTTTCAACATGGCATGAATTGCATGAAGTAGCTTTCGCATGACAGCACAAAGTGCCTGCATTTTCTTAAGACCCTGATTGTCAATAAGGTGCCGGTAATAAGCCTTGACGTAGGGATCGCGATTTGCGGCGCATAGGGCCGGCATATAGAGTGCGCGGCGCAAATACGAATTACCGGCCTTGCTGATTCTCGGCTTTTTGGAGACGCTTGTTCCTGACTTATGGTGACGTGGATCAAGTCCAGCAAAAGCGACCCATTGACGGTTTCTCATGTCTTTTGGCAAGACCAGAAGTTCACCGAGGAGTTGGATCGCGCTGGCGTCAGCAATTCCTTTGACCGAAGTAACGATTTCGAAGGGTCTTTGCAGTTCTTCATCGGAAGCGATCAGTGCCAAGGCATGCTCTTTAAGGCGTTGAATCTGCATCTCAAAGAAAGTGATGGATTCACGTGTTTCTTCCTGAATAATTTCAGGGATAGCACGATTTGATTCCAACGCATGAAGCTGATTTTTCGTTTGTGCTTTGAGCCTCGTTAATGCTGCGATCTTTCTTGAGAATGCCTGTAGGCGAATGATTTTTTCATCAGGCATCACCCATGCTTCAAAGGGCATAGTCTCGGCATACTGAGCTAAAATACCGGCATCGACCTGGTCTGTTTTAGAACGGGTCATAAGGGCCTCAAAATAGTGCTTTGCCGCTTTCGGGTTGACAACCATGAGGTTCAGTCCTGCATGGTTTAAAGCAACGGCTAAATCGAAATGATAAACGCCGGTCGCCTCCAGACAGATTTTGGCACCGCCTTTTTTAACAGACAACGTTTTGACGATTTTTGCGTGACCGTCAGAAGTATTGCTGAAGGTTCTGGCTTTCTGGTTCTTCCCTTTGTGGCGAATAACCATAACCAGTTCTTTGTTTCCGACATCAATACCGACGTTGTACATACTTTAGTTCCTTTGCGAAAAAGAGGATTTTGGTTACTATGGTTACCGGTTCCCCGACCCTGACATCTCGCCTACCGTCCTTGCATATTCAGGCTCAGGAGCATAGCTCAAGGCCTCGGATACTCCGCGGAATGGGCGAAGAGGGCGGGGAGCCCATCTACAGACAAGCTCATGGCTTCAAGAGCGGACGGCTTCCCCGGCAACTTCATCTCAATACCTTACTCATTCTTATGTTCTGGAACAAACATACAAGGAGCGTCTTCAGCCGCGAAGATCCAAGCCTTTTAAAAACAACAATTCAAAAATATTCGCGAATAAATTCGCTCCTACAGGTGGTCTCTGCGATGACAAAATGAAGTGTGTTCGAGTACTGGCGTTCTCATCCTTCTGATTGAGAACACCCCGAGCTTAAAAAGCTGGCCCATAAAAAAAGCGATACCGGTTCTGAACGGATATCGCTTTTTTTATGGAGACTTTTCTGGTGAAAAGCACTGGGGTCTCCCGTCGTCTTATCTGTTTGTCCGCAAATTCTTTTGAAGAGATGCATGGATTTTTTTTGCAAGAGCCTCCACAAGACGCCTGTATATCGCGCATAAATAAAAAATATAAAAATAAGACAGGATGTATGTTTTCGCTGTGCAGCTGATAAGTGCCTGAAATTAATCACTCTAAAGCGACTCAGCGCATTGTTGTCAGCCGATGTTTTCTCGTGAAGCGAATAGCATTTGTATACAGTCCGGAGCGTTTGATGATGCTCGTAGTAAATGACTCTCTTCTTGTGACTCGTGTGATAACAGGTGGTTAGAGAGATTGAAGAGCTTTTTTGAAAACTTGGCACGTCCTTAGCAGTATTAGAAAGGCAAGAACAACGCAAAACACACAACAACGAGTATCAAGCAACTCACTTTGCTCACCATAGGAGGACATCATGAAAGCACTGAAAAACATCGCCACCAGCCTGATTGTTACCGCCATCGCCGCCTCTCCCGCTTTTGCCGGGCAGGAAGCAAGCAACAGTGGTCTGTTAACCTGGTTGTTCCTCGGCTTTATCGGATTGATCGTCGTCGGTCAACTCATCCCGGCTTTGGTCATGGGATTCGGTATGGTTAAGGGCGTTTTTGGATCCTCTGAAGATCAAGCTCACAACCACAACGCGTAAACGAATTTTTTGTTAATCGAACCGTTTGATTTTTACACACACATCACGAAAGGAACCAACACCATGAAAGCACTTAAAAACATCGCTCTGACCACTTTGCTGACCCTCATCGCTTCTACCTCTTCGTTTGCCGCCTCTACAGCGGGTCGCGTCGATAACAGCGGATTTCTGGTCTGGGCGTTTCTTGGCTTCTGTGCTCTGATCGTGGTAGCGCAACTGGTTCCGGCTGTTCTGGTGATGTTCGGCATTGTCAAAGCGGTTGCCAGCCCGAAAGAAGTTGCTGAGCAAAAATCGCACTAATCTCGAATCGACCTTATCTCGACCTGCCCCGGTTTTCACAGCCGGGGCAGCGCCTCTCACGCAGGAGGGAGAACCATGCTGCCCGTCATTATTGCCTATCAAACTCCCACAGAAACCGCTGCCCTCAAACACTGCGTGGAGCTGGCCGGATGCACTGCCAAGCCTGTAGCAACCCTCAATGAAGCCATTGATGTGCTACGCAAAGAGGATGCTGCGATCATGCTGCTGGGCAAAACCTTTGAAGGCAGTAGTGCATTGGATGTCATTCCGATTTTCCGCTATTTACACAAGCAGCTGAAAATCATCCTGTTGGCTGACGATGCCACTGTTAGCTTCTTGCGTCAGGCACGAGCGGCGGGAATTTTCTATCACGCCATAGAACCGCATGACGAAGAGGACTGCCGTGAACTGCAACTGGCCTTGGAATGTGCTCGTGAAGCCAGTGAAAAGCAGGGCAAGAGTTTATGGAAAAAGCTGGCACCGGTGTTTTGTGGAGCCAACTAGCCAATCCCGGCAAACCATTTTTATTTCATTGACTGACATGCTGTGATGATTATGGACGGCGCTTCCGACAGGGAGCGCCTTTTTTTATGTGAGGAGATGAATTAGTGAAAAAAGAGATGAGAAGGAGTCGGTCATGTTAGAACTGATAAGAGTTCAGGAGCATGTTATTGGCGTCGGTGCTATTGGTAATGCCTTTTTGCCAAATTGATAACTTATATATTATTTTTATTTTTAATTTATATAGTGAATATGTTATAAAAAATACTAAAATATATAATATGGAGGTTATAAAATGAAATCAAGGCATCGTCAAATTATGCGAGAGCAGCTGGATAGCACCTTTGCTCAGTTATCTCATCTAAAAGGGCTTCATCCTCCGGTTAAGGGGTGGTTGCGTTCGATACGTGAAGCTTTGGGAATGTCTGGTAAGCAGTTGGGGGAACGCATGGGGGTCAGTCAACCGCGCATTGTGCAGCTGGAAAAAGACGAAGTCTCTGGTGTTGTGACCATGAAAACCATGCGTCAGGCTGCGGAAGCAATGGATTGCGTCTTTGTCTATGCCGTCGTTCCCCACGACAGCTTGAAAGAAACAATTCGTCATCAAGCCTGTAAGGTCGCTGAGGAGCGATTGTCGCGAACCTCCCACACGATGTTGCTGGAGGATCAGCAGGTATCTCTTGAAGAGCGTCAGAAGATGCTCGAAACAAAAATTGAAGATTTGGTGCGTGAGATGCCAAAAGATTTCTGGGTGCAGAAATGATTCTCTTTGAGTATCCAGAAGGAGCAACACCGATTGATCCGGATGAAGCGCAGGGGCTTCTTCTGCCCCATATTCGAACGCGCGCTGAACTTGATCGCTGGGAACAGGATAATATTCTCGAAGCTGAAGATGCCGTTTTCAGACGTAAGCAGAAAGATATTTTGACCGAAAAATATGTGTGTACGTTGCATAAGAAGATGTTTGGTCATGTCTGGAGTTGGGCGGGAACGTTCCGGCGCAGTCAAAAGAACATCGGAATTGAGTGGATGCAGATCCCCACAGCTCTGCGTCAGTTGTTTGATGATGTCAATGGGTGGATGGAATTTGATTCTTATCCTGCGGATGAAATAGCAGCACGTTTTCACCACCGTCTGGTCGCTATTCACGCTTTTGCCAATGGTAATGGCCGTCATGCACGTTTGATGGCCGATATCCTATTGGTCCATCTTTTAGGGCAAGAACGCTTTAGCTGGGGGCAGGAGAATCTGACCAATGCTGGTGATTGTCGTCGCAGCTATATTAATGCCTTGCGCGCTGCAGACCAGCACGATTATCAGCCTTTGTTGGCTTTTGTCCGGTCATAGCTAAGCGAAACAACAATAAGTTACGTGATGGATTGAAGCATTGTATCTGGTTGTTGTTTGAACTCATTTGTCTTATTCTGATGAGCTTAGAAAGTGTTTATAAAGTTCGTTCTCTTGAAGGGTAAACAACATTGAACGCCGTTGAAATAGAAGAAGCCATATCCTTGTTAGCTGAGCAGGAATTTGATCCTGTTGAGTTTCCGTTCGCTTTTTTGGAGGCATTTGGTAACAAGAAGGCGACGATTGACCGCTTAAGAAAGGGCAACACCAACTCTTCTGATATTGAAGGTGGCGTGCTGCAACGTAACAATATTCACTTGGCTGTTTGTGCCGAGGGGAAGGTTGGTGCCACGCTGGCCGCGCTTCGTGAAAGTCCTGCTACGACCAGGGGGAAAGCCAAGTTCATTTTGGCGACCGACGGCATTACTCTGGAGGCTGAGGAATTAGGCTCCGATGTTGCGCCTATTGTCTGTGCCTATAAAGAATTCCCGGATCATTTTGGTTTTTTCCTGCCCCTGGCTGGTATCTCTACCGTCAAACAAGTCCGGGAAAGCGCCTTCGATATCAAGGCGACTGGGCGGCTCAACCGTCTTTATGTCGAGCTGTTGAAAGATAATCCAGACTGGGGGACAGCGAACCGTCAGCACGACATGAATCATTTCATGGCAAGGCTGATTTTCTGTTTCTTTGCTGAAGATACCGAGATCTTCAGCGGTGTGGAGCTGTTTACCAGCACCATCAATCAGATGAGTGACCGTGATTCCTCAAATACCCATGAGGTTCTTGGTGAACTCTTCCGGGCGATGAACACCAAATATGCTGATCGTGACAGCGCTAAAATTTCCCGGTGGGCGGATGCCTTCCCCTATGTGAACGGCGGTCTGTTTGCCGGAAGTACAGAGGTGCCGCGTCTCAGTAAAATTGCCCGATCCTATCTTCAGAGTATTGGCAATCTGGACTGGAAAAAGATCAACCCGGATATCTTCGGCTCTATGATTCAGGCCGTAGCCGACGACGAGGAGCGTGGCGCATTGGGGATGCACTACACCAGCGTTCCGAACATCCTCAAGGTTCTGAATCCGCTCTTTCTGGATGACCTGCGTGAGCAGTTAGAAAAGTCCGGTGATAATGCCCGTATGCTGCTAAATTTACGCAAAAGGATAGCTAAAATCCGCGTGTTTGATCCTGCCTGTGGTTCTGGGAATTTTCTTGTTATCGCCTATAAGGAGATGCGCGCAATTGAAGCGAAGATCAATAAACGGCGAGGTGAATCTCACCAAAAAACCGAAATTCCGATTACAAATTTTCGCGGAATCGAGCTAAGAGATTTTGCAGCGGAGATTGCCCGTCTTGCTCTTATTATCGCTGAGTATCAGTGCGATGTTGTTTATCGCGGCCAAATGGAAGCTTTGGCAGAGTTCTTGCCGCTAGGTGCAGAGAATTGGATAACGTGTGGTAATGCTCTACGGTTGGACTGGTTGGCTATCTGTCCACCTACAGGAAAAGGTGTCAAGCTCGCCGCTGACGATTTGTTTAGTACCCCACTAGATCAAGCCGAAATCGATTTTGAAAATGAAGGTGGTGAAACGTACATTTGTGGGAATCCCCCTTATCTGGGTGGTACAGTTCAATCGGAGCAGCAAAAAGAGGATTTAGAAACTCTATTTGCGGGGCGAACCAATAGTTGGAAGTCATTAGATTATGTAGCTGGTTGGTTCATTAAATTTGCTGACTATTGTAAGTATGCGGACGCATCAGGAGCTTTTGTTAGTACAAAATCAATTTGTCAGGGGGAACAAGTAGCGAGACTTTGGCCTTTGGTATTAGATGGTAGTTTACAAATTACATTTGCATATACTCCTTTTAATTGGTCAAATTTAGCTTCGAATAATGCTGGAGTAACGGTTGTTATTGTTGGCTTGTCAAAAAATATCAAAGATATTAAGCGTATCTTTAGCTATGAAAATGGTGAAATACAACGTCGTGAAGTGTTAAATATTAACGCATATTTAATTCCACAATCGAATATTTTGGTAACACCCTCTACTCGACCTATTTCTGCAATAGCTGAAATGATCAATGGCAATAAACCTGTTGATGGTGGGTACTTAATGCTTAATTGGACAGAAGCAAATGAGTTGCTGAAGTCTTATCCTGAAGCGAAGACTTTTATAAGGCCATTTGTTGGTTCCTCAGAATTTATCAAGGGGAACCAAAGGTACTGTCTGTGGATAGAAACACATCAGCTAAATGATGCTCTATCTATCTATCCAATTTCAAAGAGATTGGACGAAGTCGCAACATTTCGAATTGAAAGTAAGAAAGAGCTTACACGAAAGGGGGCAAAGACCCCTTACGAGTTTCAACAGGTACGGCAAAGAGGGCATGAAAGAGTTATTGTTGTTCCGAGGGTGAGTTCAGAGCAACGGGAGTTTTTACCCGTCGGTGTGTTGAATACTGGAGCAATCATTGGCGATCGAAACTTTGCTTTTTATGATGCTCCAATATGGAATTTATCAATAATTGTATCCCGATTGCATCTGGTGTGGATCGGAACTGTATGTGTTCGAATGAGAACTGATTTTTCTTATTCAAATACCTTGGGCTGGAACACTTTTCCGGTTCCAAAGCTGACAGAAAAAAACAAAGCAGACCTTACCCGTTGTGCCGAAGATATCCTTTTGTCCCGTGAAGCGCATTTCCCGAAAACGATTGCCGAACTTTACGATCCCGAAAACATGCCGGATGATTTACGTCGAGCTCATGAACGTAATGATGAAGTTCTTGAACGTATCTATATCGGGCGGCGATTCAAAAACGATACAGAACGGCTGGAAAAGCTGTTTGATCTTTATACTAAAATGACGGCGGGGAATGCTCCTGCCAAGAAGGGGAGAGCCTGAGCATGGCTGAGTCTAAACGTATCCCATCCGTTTCTGTAAACTATGCCTGCAATGGCAGTTCTAAAAAATCCAACGAGCTTGGAATGCGGGTGATGCAGGAGCGTGCCTATGAAAAGCGCGGGGAGCAGTACCTGCTGATCAAATCGCCTCCGGCTTCGGGGAAGAGCCGTGCTTTGATGTTCATTGCGCTGGACAAGCTCAATAATCAGGGTATTAAGCAGGCCATTATCGTGGTGCCGGAAAAAGCCATCGGGGCCAGCTTTAATGATGAACCGTTGACTCAGTATGGTTTTTACGGGGACTGGACCGTGCTGCCTAAATGGAACCTGTGTAACGCTCCAGGGGAAGATGGTGGTAAGGTCAATTCCGTCAAAGCTTTTCTCGATGGCGGTGATAAGACGCTGGTCTGCACGCACTCTACCTTCCGTTTTGTTGTTGATCGCTTCGGTGTTGAGGTCTTCGATCATTGCCTAGTGGCCATCGATGAATTCCATCATGTCAGCGAAAATCCGGATAACAAGCTGGGGGCCCATCTCGGCCAGCTTATTGCGCGGGGCAGTGCGCACCTTGTAGCGATGACAGGCTCCTATTTTCGTGGCGATGCGGTGGCGGTGTTGGCACCGGAAGACGAAGCCAAGTTTGAAACCGTCACCTATACCTACTATGAACAGCTCAATGGCTATGAATATCTGAAGAAGCTGGATATCGGCTATTACTTCTATTCAGGTTCCTACGCCGACAGCATTCTGGACGTGCTCGACCCGAGTGAGAAAACCATTATCCATATTCCCAATGTGAATTCGCGGGAAAGCACAAAGGACAAGCACAAGGAAGTGGATCACATTATCAATGAGCTGGGCTCCTGGCAGGGTGTGGATGAAGATACCGGATTTCACCTGGTTAAGACCGCTGAGGGCATAACCTTACACATTGCCGATCTGGTGGATGACGAACAGCCGAAGCGGGACAAGGTTGCCGCAGCCCTGAAACGTCCGCAAGAAAAAAACAACCGGGATCATGTTGATATCATCATTGCGCTGGGAATGGCGAAAGAGGGCTTCGACTGGATCTGGTGCGAACATGCGCTGACGATCGGCTATCGTTCCAGCTTGACGGAAATTATCCAGATTATCGGCCGGGCAACGCGGGATGCCAAAGGGAAGACCCATTCCCGCTTTACAAACCTGATTGCCGAACCCGATGCGTCGGAAGCTGATGTAACCGACGCTATTAATGACACTCTAAAAGCGATAGCTGCCAGTTTGTTGATGGAGCAAGTGCTTGCGCCACGTTTTAACTTCAAACCCAAAAAAGCTGAATCCGGTCCGACGGAAGGGTTTGATTATGGTGTGGGTGGTTATGATCCTGCGAAAACCAATGTTGGTGTTAACGAAGCGCAGGGTCTCTATGAAATCGAAATTAAAGGATTGGCCGAACCAAAGAGCCCAGAGGCTCAGCGGATCTGTCGAGAGGATTTAAACGAGGTTATTACCTCCTTTGTTCAGGATAAGCCTGCCCTGGAACGTGGCCTGTTTGACAGTACGGAAGCAGGCGGTGAAACCTTGCCGGAGGAGCTGACTCAGGTGCGTATGGGCAAAATCATCAGGGAAAAGTACCCGGAACTTGACGATGACGATCTGGAAGCCATTCGCCAACATGCCATTGCAGCAATAAACCTGACCCAACAGGCCAAGGGAATGATCAATAAGAACGGCGCTGGTGAAACGGGAGCGAATACCGCACTTATTGACGGTGTGCGCAAGTTTGCACTTGAGGTCAAGGAGCTGGATATTGATTTGATCGACCACATCAACCCCTTTGGCGAGGCTTATGCCATTCTCTCGAAAGCAATGACTGAAGACAGCCTGAAACAGGTTGCTGCCGTTATTGCGGCCAAGCGTGTCAATCTGACTCCGGAAGAGGCGCGGGAGCTGGCGCGGCGTGCTTTGAAATTCAAGCAGGAACGAGGCCGCTTGCCGTCTTTGACTTCTGCCGATGCCTGGGAGAAGCGGATGGCCGAAGGGATTGCGTTTTTGGCGCGTATGAAGGCGGAGGCCGGCAATGGCTAAGTCTGTATTTACCGACGAAGATGACGCTTTATTAGCCGAGCTGGGTGTCGAAGTTGAGACAAAAAAGGTTGTGGCTCGGACTCCACGAGAAGAGCGGATTATTGCCGGGTTTGAAGAAATTCAGCGCTTTGTCGAACAGAATGATCGTTTGCCTTCCTCGACTGAGGGGAATGATATTTTCGAGCGGATCTATGCAACGCGCCTTAATCAGATCCGGTCTCAACAGGAATGTCGTGACCTTCTGTCCGAGTTTGACAACCAGGGCCTTCTTGATGGTGATGTGCAGAATGAAAATGCGGACAGCTGTGAACTGACAGATGATGAATTGCTGGAAGAGCTTGGTGTTTCCGTGGGGGCAGAGAGTGACATAACGAATCTCCGTCATGTGAAGCCCCATGCGGAGAAACAAGCTGCTGAAGAAATTGCAACTCGGACGGTCTGCGATGATTTTGACAAATTCAAGCCGTTGTTTGAAGCCGTTCAAAATGATTTGGATACAGGTCTTCGTAAGACGTTGAAATTCAGGAAGGATAGCGGTTTTTTAAAAACTGACGTCAAAAAAGGTCAGTTTTTTATCATAGGGGGACAAACGGCTTACGTGGCAGAAGTAGGAGATGTCATCAAGGCTCCAAATGGAGAATTTGATGCCCGCTTACGCGTTATCTACTCGAATGGTACGGAAAGCGATATTCTTCTAAGATCCGTTGTTCGGGCATTGTATAAGGACAACGCCAGCAGGCTGATTTCCGATCCCAGCGCGGGACCACTTTTCTCTGACGTTGTTGATAGAGAAGATTCAGAGAGTGGAACCATTTATGTTTTAAGAAGTAAATCAGACCATCCTTTAATTGCTGAAAATCGAGATGTTATCCATAAAATCGGCGTCACCGGGGGTGCCGTTGAAAAAAGAATAGCCAACGCAAAACTTGATCCGACCTATTTAATGGCTGATGTTGAAATTGTAGCAAACTATGAGCTTTACAATATCAATCGAAACAGATTGGAAAAAGTGCTCCATAAATTTTTGGATAATGCGAGGCTTGAGATAGAGGTCAGCGATCGCTTTGGCAATCCCGTCAAACCCAAAGAATGGTTTTTGGTGCCGCTTTTTATTATTGATGATGTGGTGGAAAAAATTAAAGAAGGGACTCTGGATCGCTATGGCTATGATATTGAATCTGCCAGTTTGGTAGAAAAATGAGTTTCTTGAATGGGTATGGAGGGACTAATTGATGGCACTTTATCAGATCACTGAAGATTCTTTATGTCCGCTATCAACTACCAGCTTTCAACAAGAAAACCTCTGGGAACGCCGTGACCTTCAGAGACTTTTGAAGGCCAATTTTGAAGCAATCTCAACTGAGATTATGGTCATTGCTGAAGAGTTTGGTGAATGGGATCAAAGTGGAAGGCGGATTGACTTGTTGGCGGTGGATAAAGACGCCAATCTTGTTGTCATCGAACTAAAGCGCTCGGATGATGGTGGTCATATGGAGTTGCAAGCAATTCGATATGCCGCAATGGTTGCTAATATGACCTGGGATCAGGCCAAGAATGCTTTCAGAAAATATCTTCAGGACAATAAGATAGACTTTGATCCAGAAACGAAAATGTGTGAATTTTTTGGCTGGGACCTTCCAAGGGAAGACGACTTTGCCCAAAATGTCAGAATCATTTTGGCTTCGGCCAACTTTTCTAAAGAAATTACTACTTCAGTACTTTGGCTAAATGAACGCGAGCTTGATATTAGCTGCGTTCGATTGTCATTACACAAGCTATATGACAAGCTGGTTCTTAGCGTAGATCAGATTATTCCTTTGCCTGAAGCTGAAAGTTATCAAATTGGGGTTCGTCAAAAAAGGCGTGAAGAGCGAAGTTCACGCACCGATCAAAAGGATCGTTCTTTGCTTTCAGTTTCTTATGGTGGAGAGGTATATCAAGAGCGATTTAGAAAATCAGATATTGGCTATCTCACTGTTAAGCTTCTTGAGGATAAAAACCTAATAAATCAGGACGTATTCAACTTTCTTCGAGAAGATAGCTCCTGTAGCTTCGCGCTTTTAAAGCGCTTTGATGAAATGACTGAAACGGAGAAAAAATACTCAAAGTATAGGGCCAATAAGGAGCCGGAGTTGATGTTTGAAGGACATGGATATTATGTTGCGAGGAATTGGGGTGTTGGAAATATTCAGGCTTTTATTGAAAAAATGGAGAGTAAATTTCCGGGGATGAGCTACTCAATCCTGAAAAGCTAGAAAATGGTCATTTTAAGGTTGCAAGCCTATCCCAGCTTCGCTGCTAGGTCTTCAGCCCTCAAATGTGTATATCGCTTTAGCATTTGCAAGGTCTTATGCCCTGTAATGCTTGCCACCTCCATAGGGTTCAATCCCTTCTCGAACAAGCGGCTTGTTGCTTCATGTCTCAGATCATGAAATCGAAGATCTTCAATTTCAGCAGCCTTGCAAGCCAGGCTAAATTTCCGTGATACTCCTAAGATTGGAAAAACATGTGGAGTGCTGATATCTCGTGGGATTTTCTTTAGTGTGGCAACTGCCGTAGATGATAACGGCACTGTTCTGCTTTCCCCGTTTTTTGAATCTTTCAAAAAAATGGTGCGATTATTTAAGTTACTGAAGTTTAGAGTTTCGTGATCTTTGAAAATTTGTCGAAGTTGAAAAAAAGGCGTTGACATCACGGTCACTGTGTGTCCGTGCCTTCAAAGCCGATTGTCATATTGGAAAGCTTTGAAGGCGCGGCCTCTAGAAGAAAGTTCCCCCTTTCTTCCGGAGGCCGCTATGGATACCAAGGGATACGGCAATATCCCCCAGTCCCTGTACGACGCTATCACATTTCTGGCCCAGGCGCTGCCCAAACGTTCGGTTCCGACTTTTCTGGAACTGCTGTTCGGCGCGATGCTGACCCAGAATGGTTTTGTCACCGAAGCCTGGTTGGCGATCAGACCTAAGCGTCATTGGACGAGTTATTTCAAATGGTTGCAGAAGGGCCGCTGGTCCTGGGTTGCGCTTGGATTACAAACGGCTCGACTCGCTTTGCAACGAACAGAAGGTTCGCGCTGCTATGTCGCCATAGACGATACGGTGGTTTTCCGCTGTTCGCGCAAGGCTCCAGAATCACGCATCCACCATCAGCATGGTTGCAAGGTCAACCGACCCGTTTATGTCCGGGGACAGAACTGGGTGACCATGGCTCTGGTGTTGCCACAGGGGTGGCGTTCTCTGGCCTTGCCGATTCTTTCCCGTTTATCCAGAAGCACAGGCAACAGCGGCAAACTGGTCGCGGCCAAGACTTTGCTCCGGGTGACTCGGCCTCTGTTCCATGGACGCCTTGTGACGCTGCTGGTCGATTCCTGGTACATGCGCAAGTCGCTGCTGCTTCCAGCCCAGACTCTGGGTTACCAGGTCATCGGCCAGGTGCGCAAGGACACAGCGCTCTATCGACCGCCGCCATGCCACAACGGCAAACGCGGGCGGCCCCGTAAATATGGCG
The DNA here is from genome assembly GCF_963678835.1 of uncultured Desulfuromonas sp. Taxonomy (NCBI): domain Bacteria; kingdom Pseudomonadati; phylum Thermodesulfobacteriota; class Desulfuromonadia; order Desulfuromonadales; family Desulfuromonadaceae; genus Desulfuromonas; species uncultured Desulfuromonas sp. The sequence goes on along the minus strand of NZ_OY787469.1, from coordinate 3,406,199 downwards.
ATAAGCTGACAGCTGAGCGTGTCGCTGAATTGCCCATGATCAGCCAGAACCTTTTTCTCTACGGGCAATGGCAGACGGTTCATTATCGCAGTTGCGTTGCCCGAGCCCGCTTCCTTGACGGACAACAGGTTCGCGCGGTCTGGTCTCAGATTGAAAACAAAGATGGAACCTTGCGTCAGCCCCGGCTCATCTTGAGCACCGATCTAAGCTTGTCAGCCGCACGCATCCTGCTGGCGTATAACCGCAGGTGGTCCATCGAGGACCTGTTCAATCAGCTTAAGAACCGTTGGGGCTGGAAGGACACGTGGCAGCAAACGCGTCAGGTGCTGCACCGCTGGACACAGATTCTTTCAACCAGCTATGCGCTGCCACAGTTGTTGGCTCAACAGAACAGTGAACAGGTGAAAGACCTCGCCTCTCTCTGCCCTTGGAGAGACAAACAGCCGATCACGGCCGGGCGTGTGCGCCAAGGGTTGCAAAGGATTTTTGGTCATGTCGATATCCGCAGCCACTGGAACCCGAAGTCGGGAAAATTCAGCCCTCAAAACCGGGGCAAAAAACCGGATCGGCCGCCTGATCCACACAAAACAGCTTAACTTCGACAATTTTCAGTTATTAATGAACGCTTCCAGCGCCGAATCAGGCCGGCTTGGGGAGGGGTGTAACTCTAAACTTCAGTCTGGAAAAAGAGCTCACAAAAACGTCAAAATAATCAAAGAACGAGAAGCAATAATGCAAACGCGGTGGGAGAAAACAGTCCGGCCCGTCCGATCAAAATGAATCATCTCAAAGAGTGAGACGCTTTTTTGTTGTAGTTTCATGTGATATCAGTGTGTTACTTCGCTTATCGTTGACCGTCTCGATCGGATTGTGTTAAAATTTTTCGGCAAATTCATTTGTATAAGTTAATTTCCACGCACAAGTAGAGGAGAAACATCCGTGGCAGATTTTATTGAATGGTCAGATGAGATCAGTGTAGGTATTCAGGAGATCGACGAACAACATAAGAAGCTGGTCAATTTGATTAACCGACTTTATGAAGCGATGACTCTTGGCGAAGACAAGGTTGCCGTGGCCAAGGACGTGTTGAACGAGCTGGTTCAATACACCATCATCCATTTTGCCGTGGAGGAGTGCCTGTTCCGTATCTTTGAATATCCCAATTACAGGGCTCATTGCGACATGCATGAAGATCTTCGTAACCAAGTGGATGAGATCAACAAAAAGGTTCAGAATGGTGAACGCCTGATTACGCCGGAACTGCTTTTTTTCCTGCGCAAATGGATTACCAACCACATCATGGTGGAAGATAAGAAATATAGTCCTTTCTTGCTCAAAAAAGGGATGAAGAAGTCATTGGGAAGCAAATTTGGCTTGAGTAAATTCTGGAAACACAATTGACCCGAATTTCTCGCAATGGTTTTTGTGAGAGATTTGGTTTAAGTGCGAAAAGTTTTCGGGGACAGCCTTTTCAAAAGGCTGTCCCCGATGTGCTTTATGACGATAGTTTTTAAACGCCTTATGCCAGTTCAATAAAATCGTGCATGTCTGCTCGCAGCAGAAGGTCCAGCTCTTCCTGCTCATCGGGCAGGGTATGCGCAAAGACAATGCCGAATACCGGGTAGTTTCGATAATTCACCTTGCGCAGTTCCACCGGTTGTTCCAGCTCCTCCAAAATTGCAACATAGTCAAAACCCGTAATTTTTTCAACAGGGACATCCGCCGGTCGATCGAGAATCACGAAACTGGTCAGGCGATCACCGCTGAGGGCGGCAATTTGCTCCCAGTCCGGCTTCTGATTGTCAAAATAGTAAAAATAGGGATTAATTCCATGCGCATGATAAGCGATATCCGTGGTACACCAACCGGCAAAGCGCATGGGGTTTAATTCGATGGGGACGACTTGACCTTCAGCCGTGATACGCACTTCCAGATGGACGGGAAAATTCACCAGATCAGCAGCCTTGCCAATGACGCTCAGTAGTTCGTTCAGCGAATCGTGAAGTTGAAAGACCATCTCGGCTGAGGTGGTGTAGACTCGATCGCTGACATCATTCCCGCCGGTAAAACGGTGATGAAGCACATTGAGAATCACCGGTTCGCCCACATCATTATAATAGGCATCAATCGCGTATTCTTCGCCCTCGATACAGTGCTCAACGATAAAGCGGCTGGCATCCAGCACCTGTTGGGGATATTCCGTGCGAAAGACGTCAATTCCCCGGTGGATTTTTTCCACGATAGCGGGCCACTGCTCGGCATTCTCAACGCGATGCACCGCCATGCTGAAAAATCCAACGGCCGGTTTGACGATGACCGGCCAAGACCATGCTGATGTATCGGTCTGTGCCAGTTGTTCAGCAGGAATTTCGGCATAGAAGAAATCTGGAAAAGCATCTTTAAGAAGATCGCGAAACGCACATTTGTCTTTAAATAAACGGATTTTCTCCGGCAAGGGCGTGTTGCTGAGGTGGTCACTGATCCAGCCAATCGCATTTTCCGAATTGCATAACAAGCGCGAGGATGGATCAGAGGAAAACCGTTTGCTCGCTTCAGCCGTTGAGATGGTGTCAGGCTGTTGGGGCAATTGGAGTTGCTGAAGCTCTGGCGTGTCGATCGCGGCGATATGATGCTGTTGGAGGCTCTGCAGCAAAAAAGAGGAAACATAGGGGCGGTCAAGAAGGATCATGAGAGCAGCTTTCGGCAAAAGAGTGAAAAGATAAGAGGTCAGTATACGGTGACCGCTGTGGCTCGGCAAGTCGCATGGCGAGTGTAAACCACTTTTCCTGTGACGACGCTGGCCTGAAAAGCATTGCGACGCGTTGTGATAAGTGCTATAGAGGCGCAGCCTGAGACCGAAATATTTATCCGCATCCTTCAAGATTTGAGAAAGTTGTTGTTATGATCAGCGCCAGCAATATCTGCCTTGCCTACGGTAAGCGCACCATTTTTAAAAACGTCAATATCAAGTTTACACCCGGTAACTGCTATGGCCTGATCGGGGCCAATGGTGCCGGAAAATCCACCTTCCTGAAAATTCTCGCCGGTGATGCCGATGCCGACAAGGGGGAAGTGACCATCGATAAAGGGATGCGTCTGGCGGTGTTACGCCAAGACCAGTTCGCCTTTGACGAAGAGACCGTGTTCAACACCGTCATCATGGGCCACGAGCGGTTGTACAAGGTGATGGCCGAACGCGAGGCGATCTACTCCAAGGGAGAGTTCAGCGAGGAAGACGGGATTCGCTCCGGTGAACTGGAAGCTGAATTCGCTGAAATGAACGGCTACGAGGCCGAATCCGAAGCCGCCGTGTTGCTCAACGGTCTCGGTATTGGCGAAGAGCTGCGCCATAAAAAAATGAAAGAACTTGAAGGAGGTGAGAAGGTGCGCGTGCTGCTCGCTCAGGCGTTGTTTGGCAATCCCGACATTCTGCTGCTCGACGAGCCGACCAACCACCTTGATCTTAAATCGATTCAGTGGCTCGAAGAGTTTCTCGGCCGTTTTCAGAACACCGTCATTGTCGTGTCGCACGACCGGCATTTCCTGAATCAGGTGTGCACCCATATTGCCGATATCGATTTCAGTACCATCCGCACCTATGTCGGTAACTACGATTTCTGGTATGAAGCCAGCCAACTGGTGTTGAAACAGAAGCAGGATGCCAATAAAAAAGCCACCGACAAAGCCAACGAACTTAAAGCATTTATTGCCCGGTTCAGCTCCAACGCCTCCAAGGCCAAACAGGCCACGGCACGGAAAAAGTTGCTTGATAAAATCGATATTGAAGAGCTGCCGGTGTCGTCGCGCAAATATCCGTTTGTCGTGTTCAAACCGGAGCGACCCTGCGGTGATATCATTCTTGAGGTGGAAGGGCTGACCAAGAGCATTGACGGCGTCAAGGTGCTGGATAATGTCAGCTTTGTGGTCAACAAAAACGACAAAATCGCTTTTGTCGGCGGCGACGGCCTGGCCAAGACCACCTTGATGCAGATTCTGGCCGGAGAGATGAAACCCGACAGTGGTTCCTTTCGCTGGGGCGTCACCATTACCAATGCCTATTTCCCTAAGGAAAACAGTGCCTATTTTGAAAAAGAGATGAGTCTGATTGATTGGCTGTGTCAGTTTCCCCCGCATGAAGGGGAGAGCTTTGCCCGTGGCTTTCTCGGTCGCATGCTGTTCTCCGGTGATGAAGCCACCAAGATGACCACAGTGCTCAGCGGTGGCGAAAAGGTGCGCTGCATGTTGTCGCGCATGATGCTCAGCAGTGCCAATGTGCTGCTGTTCGATGAGCCGACCAACCACCTTGATCTCGAATCGATCACCGCTCTCAACAACAGCCTGGTTCAGTTCCCTGAAGTGATCCTGTTTACCTCCCATGACCACAAATTTGTTGCCACAGTTGCCAACCGCATTATCGAACTGACGCCGGCTGGGGTGATTGATCGGGTGATGAGCTTTGACGATTATCTGGAGAGTGCTGAAGTCAATGCCTTGCGCGAACAGCTTTATGGCCAGGAGGCCGATCTGACGTTGTAATCAAACGGCTAAAGGCAGAAACAGCAATCCCCCGAAAGAGACGACACTCTTCCGGGGGATTTTTTATTTCGGGAACTAGTGCTGTGTCACATCTTAATTTTCGGGTAGAGCGACTTCAATTTGTTGCGAGCGTTGTCAATTGTAAACTGCCAGTCAACGCCGCGTTGTTTCTTGTTGCTTGCGCTGGCCCAAGCCGCAGTTTCTTTGCGTAGCATCTCTATGCTTTCGATTCTGCGTCCCGACAGACACTGGCGAGTCATTGAACTCAGTTCGTTCTCCGCGATATTCAACCAGCTGCCATGTTTGGGTGTATAGTGAAACTCGACGCGTTTTACCAGTTCGCGGGCTTTTTCGGGTTCAAAAGCTTCATAAAATGCTCCGCGTGTATGGGTGTTGAGGTTATCGCACACCACAATAACCTTCCGGGCTTTGGCATAGCACGTTCGCAGCAGCTCTTCCATTTCCAATGCCCAGTCGACTTTGGTTCGATGCGGACGAGCCGTCACGTTACGCCAACCGGATAATGGCTCTGTAAACATGAAGATACAGGCGGTTCCGGCCCGTTCATATTCATAATCCACGCGTCGCGGATGCTCTTTGGTCGCGGCAATCGGCGTGCGTGTTTCCCGGGTCAATTGAACAGGCTGCTCATCCATGCAGATAACGGGGTAGGCCTCATCGTAGGGCTGTGCATAGACATCAAGGACATCCTCCATCGCGGCCGTAAACTCAGCATCAACATGTGGTGGAATGACCCAGTATTGTATTTTACGCGGAGTCATGCCCCCCTTTTTAACGTCCTACGTAACGTTTCATAGCTGATCGATTCAACGATTCCAAGTTCCACGACTCGATCAGCTAACAGGCGTAACGACCAGTTGGCAAAGCCGCTGGGAGCCGGTCCCAAACGTAACGCGATGATTTCAGCTTCCTGTTTCCCGTCAAGTTTCTTTGCAATGGGAGGTGTTTCGCGTTTTTTACGATTCAGCACTGAATCAAAGCCCTCCAGAACAAATCTTTTTCTGAGATTTTCAACTGTGCGGGTACGGCAAGACAGGGCTTCGGCGATTTTGGCATCGTTCCAATTGGCTCCGTCTACATTCGCTTTAAGAAGAATGTTGGCTCGCCGTACCTTCTGTGACGACCCTTTTAGACGCTTGACGATTTCCTCTAAGTGTTGACGTTCTTGATCCGACAGGCGGACGATATATTTTTTGACCATAGTTTCTCCTCCAAAAAAAGCTTGAAGGACTTATCGACATTATCTATCCGAATTTTTAGCAGTGACAGAGCACTAGTCCGTCAGCATAATTGTAGGAGCGGCTTCAGCCGCGAATTTCCATCATTGAAAAGAATTAATGCCCCATTCGCGAATAAATTCGCTCCTACATCGGGTTCTACTTATGACAGAATTGACTGTTTTTTGAGCTCTAGAGCGCATTACCGGATCTCTTCCAGCAACTCGTAATACGATTCGAGATTGTGGATCGACTGCACCGTCATCTTATAGAGCAACCAGCTGACAACGATAATGGCAACCGTCGAGAGAACCTTCCACTTGCGTGCCATGGTCGGGTGCCACCAGATCATCGGCAGGGCCAATGGGCCGACACAGGCCAACGCCACCCAGATTGACGAGGTGCGAAAGTACCATGGCACACTGTTTGTCGGCGGTGAGAACTGAAAATTGCGATTACGCCCATCAAGAAACTCGCCGCAATGCTTGCATTTGATCGCTTCGTCTTGAATCAGCTCAGCACAAAAGGGGCATTTTTTCATTTAATCCTCTTTGTCGGGAAAAGGACAGAGTAGCATCAAATGATTAAGTCATTATTGATCAGCTCTTTCAAGATTTTTCTGATGCGTTGTCATGAATGACTTTATCTGGAGTACGCAATCCAGCTTGTTGGATTTTTTGAAGCATAAGTGGATAGGCTCCCATGCTTGCGCAAGGGAGCCTGGGGTGAAAAACTATCCTGCAATGGATTTTGCTACGGTTTTAGCCATATCTTCAATCAGGCCAAGATGGTTGCCTATATTTGATTTTTCAAGAAGAATGGGTTGCTCCAACTCCCAAACTTTTTGGCCTGTTTGAGTGTCAAAAAGCGTCGCTTTATTGAGTACAACAAAATCGGTTCGGAATGTCATCGGTGCTGCATTTCTGAATTCCCCCAACATCATTGTCAGGCAGTAGCGGCAGTTGGCGGATTTTCCTTCTTCCAAAGCTTGTTGAAGGGTGACTTCCGTAAGATGAGAGAGACTGTCGCTTGTGCAGATTGTTGTTTCGAAATAACCGCCGGACGTGTTCGGCAGGGACTGCAAAGGATTTTTAGCCATGTCGATATCCGCAGCCACTGGAACCCGAAGTCAGGAAAATTCGAACCGCAAAATCGGAACAAAAAGCCGGATCGAACGCCTGAGCAGCGCAAAACAGCTTAACTTCGACAATTTTCAGTTATCAATGAACGCTTCCCACCGCCGGATCAGGTCGGTTCGGGAGAGGTGTAACTCTAAACTTCAGTTTAAATTGACAGTTTAATTCAAATAGGTTTGTATAATGAGGTTTCCATAATAGTCTTTTATTATTTCGTTTGCGATGGTGGGCGATGAACGACAGGAAACAGAATTAATATTAATAAGCCGCCGAGCCGGTTCCCAACAGGCTGGCTGCCTTTTTGTTGTTTTTGCAGAGATGAAAAAATGGGAAGTCTCGAATCTTTGAGAAATAGATGCAGCGTCCCTTGCTTTTCATTCTCTCATTTTTCTCTGTACCAACATCTGCGGAGAATAAAACAATCACGTTGAAATAAAGATTTTGCCCTAATAGTTCGTAAACAGCGGCAACCGACATTTTTTTCAGGAGAAACGGATGGCAACCATATATGATCTTAAACCGCGTTTTCAAAATCTGTTACGTCCGTTGGTGCAGAAACTGGCCCGCAAAGGGGTCACGGCAAACCAGGTAACTATAGCGGCGGCCATCCTGTCGGCATTAACCGGAGGGATTGTTTTGTTTCTTCCAATACGGCATTGGTCCTTACTGCTTGTCCCGATCGTGCTTTTTGTACGTATGGCGTTAAATGCCATCGACGGGATGCTCGCGCGTGAACATGCGATGCAGAGTCACCTGGGGGCGATTTTAAACGAACTCGGTGATGTGCTCTCGGACGCTGCTCTCTATCTGCCTCTAGCTGTCATCGACGGTTTGCCCGGCTGGTTGGTCATTATTGTTGTGGTCCTGGCGATCTGTATTGAAATGAACGGTGTGGTCGCAGTGCAGATCGGTGCCAGTCGTCGCTATGACGGGCCGTTCGGCAAAAGCGACCGCGCTTTTCTATTCGGGTTGCTCAGCTTGCTGCTCGGTGTCGGCCTGTCCCCCGGCTGGTGGAGTAACGCGTTGCTGGCTATCATGTTGGTGCTGGCCATCCTGACGATGCGCAATCGTTCGATAAGAGCTTTGCGGGAGGTTGCCGATGATGCCGCAAAATAATGTCATTTGGATGCTTGGCGGCATTTTTGCCATTCTGCTGGTCTCCAGTATCCTCGTGATTTTACTACAACAGAAAAATCGCGATAAAGATTACACCGAACTCAGTCAGCGGGTCCGCTCCTGGTGGGTCATGGTTGTGGTGTTTAGTCTGGCGATTATCTCCAATAAGACGATTTCCATCCTGTTTTTTGCTTTGATCAGTTTTTTGGCACTGAAGGAGTACCTCTCCCTGATTCCGACCCGCAGGGCTGATCGCCGGGTGTTGTTCTGGGCTTATCTGACGATTCCGATTCAATATTATTGGGTGGCGATCGGTTGGTACGGCATGTTCATCATTTTTATCCCGGTCTATGTTTTTCTGTTTTTGCCAACCCGGATGATGCTGATCGGTGAAACCAAAGACTTTCTGCGGGCTGCCGGAACCTTGCACTGGGGGGGCATGATCACCGTCTTCAGTTTGAGTCACATGGCCTTTCTGCTGGTGCTGCCCGCAGCCGGAAACCCTGCCGCCGGTGGTGCCGGGCTGGTGTTGTACCTGGTTTTCTTGACCCAGTTCAACGATGTTGCCCAATACACCTGGGGAAAACTGTTCGGTAAAACGCCGATTGTTCCGACCGTCAGCCCGAAAAAAACCTGGGAGGGGTTCGGCGGTGGGGTCGCAACTTCGATCCTCTGTGCCATGTTGCTAGCACCGCTGTTAACCCCATTGAACTTCATCGAATCAGCCTGTGCCGGATTGCTGATCAGCGGTGGCGGTTTTATCGGCGATGTTATCATCTCGGCGGTCAAGCGCGATATCGGGGTCAAGGATAGCGGCAGCCTGCTGCCGGGGCATGGCGGGATTCTGGATCGAATCGACAGCCTGACCTACACCGCGCCGTTGTTCTTCCACTTTATTTACTATCTGCATTATTGATCGATATGAATAAAGTTCTCCGTTTTCTGTTTTTCGCCGTGGTGGTCAAGGTGCTTGTCTCGCTGGTGCTGGGACTCAATGTACGCCACCGGGACCGCTTGCCGAAACAGGGCCCGGCGATTCTGGTCGCCAACCACAACAGCCATCTCGATACCCTGGTACTGATCAGTTTACTGCCGTTGTCGCTGCTGCCGCGTATCAGACCGGTTGCCGCCCTCGACTATTTTCTGCGCAATAAATATCTGGCCTGGTTCGCCCAGCGGATCATCGGTATTTTGCCGTTGGCGCGCAAAGACTTTGTGCGCGGGGAAGATCCCTTTGCAGCTATCAAAAAAGCCTTGGCGGACGACAATATCCTGATCCTGTTTCCCGAAGGGACCCGCGGAGAACCCGAACGTCTGGATAAATTCAAGAGCGGGATTGCCAGAATCGCCGAAAGCGCTCCAGAAGTCCCAATCATTCCGGTCTATCTGCACGGTCTGGGAAAAGCGCTGCCTAAAGGTGAAGCTCTGCTGGTCCCCTTTTTCTGCGACGTTTTTGTCAGTGAAGTTTTATCCTGGGAAGGCAACCGGGCTCGTTTTGTCGAAGAGCTTGAGGCTGCAATGGCCGATCTGGCCAGTGAGGGCTGTTTTGCTCCATGGGAGTGAATCTGATCACTCTGTTCCGGAGAGCTGCGTCAGACTGTCTTTTTGCGATTGTACCCAATGTCTTAGTGAGCAGAGTCGACTCAGCCAGGTTTATCGGTGACCCGAAGTTTGAGCCATCCACTTAGAGAGGTACCCCACAATGCTCTGGGAATAATATATTACCTTTCGACATCGTCCCTAACAATTAACTACAAGGAGATATGATGATTTTATCAACTGGGACCTTTGAAACTTTTGATAAAAGTTTAATTTTCTATCGAAAATGGGCACCGGAAACCAAGGGGAACGGTCGCATTATGCTGTTGCTGCACCGGGGGCACGAACATTCCGAACGGCTGGATGGGATTGCCAACAACCCGG